>CANQMH010000001.1 GCA_947624865.1 uncultured Clostridia bacterium
AAAATCGTCAAATAGAAAGTCAAAAAAACGCGAAAGTCCGATTAAATGCGGATTTTCGCGGTGTAAAAACAGAATTAATATAATTAAAGAAAAATCATAGCGATTTATAAGTTTATTTGTTACATATACTTTTATTATGTGATATATTATAACATTGTTTCGTATAAAAATCAAGCAAAAAAAGCAATTAACTGAGAATTTATCTGTTAATTGCTTTTTGATAATAGTTCTGATTATTTTTTATTGAATTTTTTTATAATTAATCCATTTCCCAGTTATGCCATACATTCTGAATATCATCGTTATCCTCAAACATATCAAGCATTTTCTGCATTTTTACAGCAGTTTCTTCATCCTCAAGTTTAGTGTATGTGCTCGGTACCATTTCAAGTTCAGCCGAAACAAATGTATAACCGAGTTTTTCAAGGTCATCTCTCACACCGCCGAAATCTTCTGGCTCTGTGTAGATTGTAAATACATCGTCATCAGCTTCAAAATCAGAAGCACCGCATTCAAGAGCGTCGCTCATAACGGTATCCTCGTCCTTTTCAAGCTCTTCACGCTCAATTACAAGCACTCCCTTTTGAGAGAACATAAAGCTTACACAGCCCTGTGTACCCATATTTCCGCCGAATTTGTCAAAGTAATGTCTTACTTCTCCCGCAGTTCTGTTGCGGTTGTCTGTAAGAGCCTCTACTATTACGGCAACGCCGTTGGGACCGTATCCCTCATATGTAACAGCCTCATAGTTGGTTGAATCATTGTCATTTGCAGCCTTTTTTATTATGCGTTCAATATTATCATTAGGTACATTTGCAGCCTTTGCTTTGGCAATGCAGTCTTTTAATTTTGAATTAACTGTCGGGTCTGCGCTGCCGCCCTCTTTAATTGCAACAATAAGCTCTCTGCCGATTTTAGTAAATACTTTTGCCCTTGCAGCGTCGTTTTTGCCTTTTTTCTGCTTAATTGTACTCCATTTGTTATGTCCTGACATAAAAATTCATTCCTTTTTAATAAAGTAAATTTATATTTTTAAGTATATCATATGAAAATACAAAAAGTTATTACAGTTTTGTAATAACTCCATTGCCAAACCATATTAATAGTGATATAATTACCTATATATGTAAAAGTGCGCAAATGAATTTATGAAAGGATAGAATGTTATGATAAAGTCTATGACGGGCTTCGGACGTTGTGAAACCGAAATTAACGGCAGAGAGATCACCGTTGAAATAAAAAGCGTAAATCACCGTTATTTTGAATTTTCTTGCCGTACACCACGCGGATACAATTTCCTTGATGACAAACTCAAAAGTTATGTAAATTCAAAAGTATCACGCGGAAAAATCGATATGTTTGTCAATATCGGAGTATCGGAAGATACTCCTTCCGAAGTAACGGTGAACCATCAGCTTGTGTCAGGTTATCTTAACGCTATGAAGGAAATCAGCGATACCTACGGAGTTTCAAATGATATATCCGTTGTTTCGCTTTCACGTTTTCCCGATGTTTTCACGGTTCATAAGGCTGCTGAGGACGAAGAACAGATTACCGCAGATGTTTTGTCTGCGGCAGAGAGCGCGTTAAACTCCTTTATTTCTATGAGAGAAGCAGAAGGAGAAAAAATGAAATCGGATATTTTAAGCCGCGCTCAGATTATTCTGGCAATAGTAGAAGAGATTGAGGTACGTTCTCCTCAGACTGTTGAAGAATACGAAAAGCGTCTGCTTGAAAAAATAAAGCAAACACTTGATAATAACGAAATAAATATTGATGAACAAAGAGTTCTTACAGAGGTCGCAATTTTTGCAGATAAGGTTGCTGTTGCGGAAGAAACGGTAAGGCTTAGAAGCCATTTTGAACAGCTAAAAAAATTTCTTGAATATGATGAACCTGTAGGAAGAAAAATTGACTTTATCATTCAGGAGATGAACCGTGAGGCAAATACGATCGGCTCTAAGGTGCAGGACGCTGTTCTTGCTCATAAGGTTGTAGATATAAAAAGTGAAATAGAAAAAATACGAGAGCAGATACAGAACATAGAATAAGGTGAGATTATGAAGCTTGTAAACATAGGATTCGGCAATCTGATAAACTTAAATAAGCTCACAGCCGTAGTCGCGCCTGATTCGGCTCCTGTAAAAAGAATTGTGCAGGTAGCTAAATCAAACGGAATGTTAATTGACGCAACCTGTGGGCGCAAGTGCAAGGCAGTTATCATTACAGAAAATAACCACGTTGTACTTTCTGCAATTTCCTGTGAAGCAATACAGAACAGAAGCGATGAAAGCGAGGAACAGCGTGATGAACAATAAAAAACGCGGAGTGCTTGTGCTGTATTCCGGTTCTTCCGGAGTAGGAAAAGGCACTATATTATCTGAACTTTTAAAGCGTGACTCGAGCATCAGAATTTCGGTGTCAAATACGACGCGCAGTCCCAGAAAGGGCGAAATTGACGGCGTACACTATCACTTCGTTACCAGAGAGCAGTTTGAAAAGCTTATTTCACAAGACGGTTTCCTTGAGTATGCCGAATATTGTGAAAATTACTACGGTACTCCGAAAAAGCCTGTTGAGGATATGCTTGATCGGGGCTATAATGTTTTTCTTGAAATCGAGGTTCAGGGAGGACTTCAGATTATGGAAAAATATCCTGATGTGTTAAGTATTTTCATACTTCCTCCGTCAATGGATGTTCTTGAAAAAAGACTCAGGCGCAGAGGTACAGAGGACGAAGAAACCATTCAAAAGAGACTTGACGAGGCAAAGCGTGAAATCAGCTTTAAGGATAAATACAAATATAATGTAGTCAACGGCGAGCTTGAAACCGCCGTAGAAGAAATACTTGAAATACTTCATAAAGAAGTTTCAAATAATAATTAAGCAAATATTTTAAGGAGAGATATATATGCACAGAGTAGATGTAGATGAATTATTCGAAGGAAAACAGAGCAAATATGCTCTTGTAGTAGGTGTTTCAAAAAGAGCAAGACAGATTACTAAGTCATTTGAGGACGAGGGAATTGTAACCAATGAAAAGCCGGTACTTCTTGCAATTGATGAAATTAAAAACCATCAGATAAATCTTATTGAACCCGACGAAGATGAACTCTGATTTAGTCGCAAAAATTGCGGTTGAAAATGCGGTATATTTGTTTGACAAGCCGTTTGACTATGCAGTTCCGCAGAATTTGTCCGAGCGCTGTAAAAAGGGCGTCAGAGTGCTGGTGCCGTTTGGCAGAGGAAACAAAAAACGTCAGGGAATTGTTACAGACATCATATATTCACAGACAGAAGGCTTAAAAACAATTCTGAGTGTCCTTGACAGCGAGCCTGTTTTATCGGATGAAATGCTTAAAACTGCACAGTTTATGAAAGAGCATTATTTTTGTACACTGTACGAAGCGTTTAAAACCATGCTTCCGGCAGGAATTAATTACAGACTGAAAACCGTTTACGGCGCAAGAGATATTTCACCTGATGATAATATCAGTCTTGATTTTGAGGAACAGAGAATATTTGATTATCTTTTTTCAAAGCGCAGGTCTGTAAAGTCGGATACGATTCTTGATGCGTTCGGACTTTCCGATACACGAATTCTTGATGAAATGGTATCGAAAGGCGTGCTGTATAAGTCCGACGAGGCTTTCCGCAGAGTTTCGGACGCGGTTATGAAGATGGCTGCGGTTTTGCCGAGTGCTGACTTATCGTCAGTAAAGCTTACCCCAAAGCAGAAAAACATTGTAGAGCTTATCGAAATGACAGGGGGAACATCTGTAAAGGAGATATGCTATTTTACAGGAGTTTCTTCTTCCGTAATTGACGCGCTTTATAAAAAGGGAGTTATATACTTTTATGACGAAGAAGTATTCAGAATTGATAAACGAGGCGCAGAATCAAATCTACCCGAAATAGTTTTGACAGATGAACAGATTAATGCCTGCAATTCGCTTTATGCCGAATACAAAGATTCAAAACCTCACATAAGCCTGCTCTACGGCGTAACGGGGTCTGGCAAGACAAGCGTTTTTTTAAAACTGATTGAGAAAGTAATTGATGATGATAAGGGCATAATTGTAATGGTACCCGAAATTTCTCTTACTCCTCAGTTTGTATCTCTTTTTTCAAAGAGGTTTGGTGATAAAGTAGCCGTTTTTCACAGCGCGCTTTCTATAGGGGAAAGACTTGATGAGTACAAGAGGGTTAAAAAGGGAATTGCAAAAATTGTAATCGGTACCCGAAGCGCGGTTTTTGCTCCGTTTGAAAATCTCGGACTTATAATTATGGACGAGGAGCAGGAGTACAGCTACAAATCAGAAAGCTCGCCGAGGTACCATGCGCGCGAAATTGCAAAGTTCAGATGCGCGCAGAACAATGCTCTTCTTGTTTTAAGCTCGGCAACTCCGAGCGTTGAAACCTATTATTATGCAAAAAACGGCCGTTATTCTCTCAACATTCTTACAAAGCGTTACGGCACAGCTACCTTGCCGAAAGTCGTAACTGCCGATATGAATGTTGAAATGCAAAACGGCAATACAACAGGATTTTCAGATGTGCTTCTTGAAAATCTTAAATACAACTTTGAACATGGAAAACAGTCAATTTTACTGCTGAACAGAAGGGGACACAATACATTTGTCTCCTGCCGCTTTTGCGGTGAATCCGTGACCTGTCCCAACTGTTCAATATCGCTTACCTATCACAGTGCAAACAACAGGCTGATGTGTCATTACTGCGGATATTCCGTTCCCTATACCGACGAATGTCCTACCTGTCACAGCAAGTCGCTGCGTTTTGGTGGTATCGGAACTCAAAAAGCCGAAAGGGATATTTCCGATATTTTTCCGAATGCAAGAATTTTGCGTATGGATACCGACGCTGCTTCTTCCAAGTCGTCATATGAAAAGATGATTTCTGCATTCGCAAACGGCGAATATGATATTCTTGTAGGAACGCAGATGGTGGCAAAGGGACTGGATTTTCCAAATGTAACATTGGTAGGTGTTCTTAACACAGACCATATGCTGTATGCAGATGATTACCGAAGCTATGAACGCTCGTTCTCGCTTCTCACACAGGTAGTGGGACGAAGCGGAAGGGGTAACTCAAAGGGAATGGCTGTCATTCAGTCATACACACCCGACAACCTTATAATATCTATGGCGGCAAATCAGGATTATGATACTTTTTACAACACTGAAATACAAGTGCGTAAGTCTATGCTTTATCCGCCGTTTGCCGATATTTGCTTAATAGGCTTTGTGGGTGAAAATCAAACCCTTACTTTAAAGGCGGCAAAGGCTTTTTTGAAGTCCTTTATAAGCCTTTCCAAAAGCGACTATCCGACAATTCCTCTGCGAGTTCTCGGACCATCGCCTGCGCTTGTGATAAAGGTGAGCAATAAATTTAGGTATAAACTGTTAATAAAATGTAAAAACAATCGTGAATTCAGAAAGCTTTTATCAGCGATTCTGACAGAATTTGGGAAAAATAAGGAATACAGCAGTGTTACAGCGTACGCAGATATGAATGCGCTGATATGCTGATAAATGAAAGGAATAACTATGGCAATCAGACAAATTGTTAAAGAGGGCGACGATATCCTCAAGAAAAAATGCAGAACTGTAGAAAAATTTGATGATCGGCTGGCAACTCTGATTGACGATATGACAGAAACTCTGCACCTTTCAAAGGGCGTAGGACTTGCCGCACCTCAGGTCGGAGTACTAAGACGAGTAGTTGTGATTGACGTTGGTGAAGGTGTAATTGAACTTGTAAATCCCAGGATTATCGCCTACAGCGGCGAGCAGGAAACCCTTGAGGGCTGTCTTTCCTGTCCGGGTGAATGGGGAATTACACGCAGACCCGATTATGTAAAAGTTAAAGCCCAGGACAGATTCGGAAAGGAATTTACCATTGACGGCAGGGAACTTCTGGCAAAGGCGTTTTGTCATGAGATTGACCACCTTGACGGTATTATTTTTAAAGAGGTTGCAATCAGAATGCTTACGCCTGAAGAAATCAAGGAAATGGATTTATAATTTTTATTTTCGATCCTCGTTTAATCAGACAAAGTATAATATAGAAAGCCTGTGAATCAATATGAACATTATATATATGGGCACTCCCGATTTTGCCGTACCGGCGCTTAAACAGCTTGCGTTTTCGAGTCATACAGTATCGGCGGTGTTTACTCAGCCCGATAGACCCAAAGGCAGAAAGATGATTATGACTCCGCCTGATGTAAAGGTGTGCGCTCAGGAACTCGGAATACCCGTGTATCAGCCTGATTCAATGAAAAGCAAAGAGGCGCTTGAAATTATAAATAAGTATAATCCTGATGTGATTGTTGTTGCGGCTTACGGAAAAATTCTTCCGCAGGCTGTGCTTGACGCTCCGAAATACGGCTGTGTCAATATTCACGGCTCTCTTTTGCCAAAATACAGAGGAGCGTCTCCGATTCAGCAGGCAGTCCTCAACGGCGACAAAATAACAGGAATTACAACAATGCTTATGGATGCAGGACTCGACACGGGAGATGTTCTTATGACCTCCAAAACCGAAATAGGCGAGAATGAAACGTCGGGCGAGATTTTTGACCGCCTTGCGTTGCTTGGCGGAGAGCTTATTTTGGAAACGCTTTCCGCTCTTGAAAACGGAACGGCAGTTCCAAAAAAGCAGGATGAAAGTCTTGCTACGCATACCGCAAAAATAGACAAATCATATTGCCCGATTGATTTTTCAAAGCCTGCCACTGAGGTTCACAATAAGGTCAGAGGATTAAATCCATGGCCCGTAGCAACTTCAAAAATTGGCGGAAAAAGCGTAAAAATTTATACAACAAGGTTATGTAATAAAACCGGAACAAGCGGAACAATAATAAGTATAAAGCCTCTGATCATTGCCTGCGGCGAGGGTTCGGTAGAAATTACCGAAATTCAGCCAGAGGGCAGGAAGAGAATGTCCGCCGATGCATTTACGGCAGGACATCAGATAAAGATAGGGGAAACTGTAGGATAGAAAGGTGTGTGAAATATGCCGTATTTTTATGGATTTGACTGGACTTATATGGCTTTTATTCTGCCATGTATCGTAATATCTCTGATATGTCAGATAAATGTAAAATCAACTTTTTCAAAATACTCAAAGATAAGAAATACTCGCAATTTAACGGGTGCTCAGGCGGCTGAATATGTACTCAGACAAAACGGAGTATCGGGCGTGAGCATTGAACACGTTTCGGGGAGTCTTACCGACCACTTTGATCCGCGCACAAACGTAATAAGGTTGTCCGATTCTGTTTATAACAACACATCTGTTGCCGCTGTCGGAGTAGCCGCACACGAGGCAGGTCACGCCGTACAGCACGCTCAAAACTATTTGCCGAACAAAATAAGGTCAGCAATTCTGCCTATGGCAAGACTTGGTTCTCAGCTTAGCTGGATATTAATTTTAATCGGTCTTTTATTCACTGCCAGAGCAGGATATATAATCCTTTATATAGGTATTGCACTGTTTTCTCTTTCGGTGCTTTTTACCGTTGCGACTCTGCCTGTTGAGTTCAATGCCTCAAAACGTGCTCTTGAATGTATCAGAGATACAGATTTGCTCTACGGCGAAGAATATACAGGCGCAAAGCGAACCTTGCAGGCGGCTGCAATGACCTATGTTGCGTCTGCGCTTACTGCGGTAATGCAGCTTTTACGATTAATTTTAATTGCAAGAAGAAGAAACTAACCTGATTTACGGAGAGATGTAATGTCAAGTCCACGAAACACAGCCTTTAATGTGCTTTTAAAAATTGAACAGGATAACGCGTATTCAAATATTGCGCTTAACAATGCCATAAAGGAAAATAAATTCAGCAGTCTTGACAGCTCTTTTGTATCGGCTCTTGTTTACGGTGTTATTGAGCGTAAAATTACTCTTGATTATATTATCAGACAATACTCTAAAATTCCTTTAAAGAAAATAGAACTTAAAACAAAAATTATACTCCGTCTAGGAATTTTACAGCTGATTTTTATGGATAAAATCCCTGAAAGCGCGGCGGTAAATGAAAGCGTTAATCTTGCAAAAAAGCATAGGCTTCAAAAATCATCAGGCTTTATCAATGGAATACTTAGAAGCATTACAAGGGCAGAAGTAAAGTATGTTTTGCCTGATAAAAGCGATATAGTGCGGTACTTTTCAGTAAAGTATTCAGCGCCGCAGGAGCTTATAAAATTATGGATTAATTCCTACGGAGAATTAAATGCCGAAAAGCTTCTTGTAAATCTAAATGGCAGACCAAAAATATGCGCAAGGGTAAACACTCTTAAAACAGATAAAAAGATTCTCTGTGCAGAACTTTTAAAGCAAAATGTAAAAATACAGGAAGTACCGTTTCTTGAAAATGCTGTTATCCTTGAGAATACAGGCTCGGTTGAGCGTCTAAAAGCATTTAAAGAAGGCAAGTTTCATATTCAGGATTTATCTTCTCAGTTATGTGTGGATCTTCTTTTTCCGAAACCGAGGGATATTATGCTCGACATCTGTTCTGCACCCGGAGGAAAAACCTTTACAGCCGCACAGTATATGAATGACAGGGGAAAGATCTTTGCCTGCGATTTATATGACCATAAGCTGAAACTGATTAAAGACGGCTCAAAACGTCTTGGCATAAACTCTGTTGTCACCTTAAAGCGCGACGGCGCTTCGTCAGATATATCGCTTCCAACGGCGGATAAAATTCTTTGCGACGTTCCTTGCAGCGGACTTGGCATACTTTCACGAAAGCCCGAAATACGGTATAAAGATGATTTGATTTCAGATGAATTGCCCCAAATTCAATATGAAATTCTCTGCAAAAGCGCAGAATATCTCGCAAATGGCGGAAGACTTGTTTACTCAACCTGCACGCTCAATCCTGCTGAAAATAACGAAAATGCACGACGGTTTCTTGAAGAACATACCGATTTCTACGGCATAAAGATAAAACTTCCTGTCGGAATATGCCGTGCTTTTGATGAAAACGATTACGAGCTTACATTAATGCCTCATACAGCAGGCACAGACGGCTTTTACATTGCTGTATTCGGAAAGAGGGCATTATGATGAATTTACTTACAGATATAAAATCAATGACTCTTTCCGAGCTTGAAGAGTATGTAACACAAAACGGGTTTCAGAAATTCAGGGCAAAACAGATTTATTCTTGGCTTGCAAAAAGCGTAACATATTTTGACGAAATGAAGAACCTGCCGTCAGACCTAAAAAGCTTTTTAAAAACAAGTTGTTACATTTCTGTTGCAAATATTGAAAAAAAACTTGTTTCAAGGTATGATAAAACAGTAAAGTATCTTTTTTCCTTTAATGACGGAGAATGTGTTGAAGCAGTAGTGATGAGCTATAAACACGGATATTCAATCTGCATATCTACACAGGTAGGATGCAAAATGGGCTGTACATTCTGCGCAACGGGAAAGAGTGGTTTTTTTCGCAGCCTTACTGCATCTGAAATGCTTGCACAGATTGAAGCGGCGCAAAATGACCTTAAAATAAAAATATCGAATGTTGTGCTGATGGGAATGGGCGAACCGCTTGATAATTTTGACAATGTGGTAAAGTTCCTTTATCTTGTATCGTCGGATGACGGACTTAACATAGGTATGAGGCACATAACACTATCAACCTGCGGAATAGTACCTAAAATTTACGAGCTTGCAAAGCTTCATCTCGGAATAACGCTTTCAATTTCTCTGCACGCGCCAAACGATGAAATCAGGCAGAAAACTATGCCGGTTGCTAATAAATATTCTATAGAAGAATTATTACAGTCTTGCAGAGATTATTTTAAGACTACAGGCAGACGTGTTACCTTTGAATATTCAATGATAAGCGGGGTTAATGACAGCGACGAAAATGCCAGAGAGCTTGCAGACCGCCTGAGCGGTATGAACTGCCATGTAAATCTTATTCCCGTAAATACAGTTGAAGGTACGGGATACATAAAAAGCAATATAAAAAGACAGCAGTCTTTTATAGATATACTTGCCGCAAAGAATATTACGGCAACAGTAAGACGGACGCTCGGCAGCGATATAAATGCTTCGTGCGGTCAGCTTAAACGAAAACATCTTAATGAAGGAGGTAAATAACTTGGAAGTATTCAGCAAAAGTGATATTGGACTTGTCCGCACTCAAAATCAGGATGATTGCCGCTTCGGAGTTATTTCTCCCAGCTGTGTATGGGCGGTAGTATGCGACGGTATGGGAGGTGCAAACGGCGGAAATATTGCAAGTGCAGCTGCAGTTGATTATATAAGCACCAAAATTACCGATTTATATAAAGAAGATATGACTAAAGAGCAGATTGGCGAGCTTATGGCAGAAATAGTTGTCAATGCAAATATGAAAGTTTTTGAGCTTTCAACAACCGACCCTGAGCTTGCAGGAATGGGAACTACCTGTGAATTTGTATTTGTCAAGGATACCACAGTTCACGTTGTACATGTCGGTGACAGCCGTACATACGCAATACGAGGCGGCAAAATAAAACAGTTAACCGAAGACCATTCTGTAGTACAGGAAATGGTGCGCAGAGGTGAGCTGACATATGAAGAGGCACAAAATCATCCAAACAAAAACTTCATAACAAGAGCGCTCGGAATCAAGCCGTCAGTCAGGCTTGATTATATAGAAGCTAATTTTATTTACGGCGATATTCTTCTTATTTGTACCGACGGACTTTCAAACTGCGTTTCAACAGGAGATATGGTAAAAATATGCCATGAAAACCGCGGCGAAGGACTTATAACAAAGCTTGTTGACTGTGCAAAGGACGGCGGAGGAACCGATAACATAACAGCAACGGTTATTTATTAACAGACGGGAGTGACTCTTTTGGATAAATATATAGGCAAAAGACTTGACGGTCGTTATGAAATTCACGAGCTTATCGGTGTTGGCGGTATGGCAAGTGTTTATCGCTGTACCGACACAATTGATGACCGAGAGGTTGCAATAAAAATATTAAAGGATGAATATCTTAATAACGAGGAGTTTATCCGCAGATTTAAAAATGAATCAAAAGCTATTGCAATGCTTTCGCACCCTAATATTGTAAAGGTTTATGATGTAAGCTTTGGTGATATGATTCAGTACATTGTAATTGAATATATTGACGGCATTACGCTTAAAGAGTATATTGACCAGCAGGGTATTATTGAATGGAAAGACGCGCTTCATCTTACAACTCAGGTACTCAAAGCACTTCAGCACGCTCATGAATGCGGCATTGTTCACCGAGACATAAAACCGCAGAATATAATGCTGCTTCAGGACGGTACAATAAAAGTTACCGATTTTGGTATTGCAAGATTTTCTGACAAGTCAACTCGCACAATGACTGATCAGGCAATCGGTTCTGTACATTATATTGCCCCCGAACAGGCAAGAGGAGATACAACAGACGGAAAAACAGACATTTACTCCGTGGGAGTAATGCTTTATGAAATGCTTACAGGCAAGCTTCCGTTTGACGGTGACAGTGCGGTGTCTGTTGCACTTATGCAGCTTCAGTCAACTCCTAAGCGTCTTAGAGAAATCAATCCCGGAATACCGATAGGTCTTGAACAAATTACAATGAAGGCAATGCAGAAGACACCGTCGGAACGCTATACTTCTGCGGCAGAAATGCTAAGTGATATTGAACGTTTTCGTCTTAATCCGTCAATTGTGTTTGATTACGGTTCATCATTTGTCGATAATCAGCCTACAAAATTTGTTGGTTCTCTCAAGGATGCAAAAAAATCGGAAACAAAGCAGTTAATTAAAAATGAAACATCTTCCGATAATGAGGAAAATAACGATGATGACAGCGATAATTATATAAAAGAGCACAAGCCGTCATATTATGCCGTTAAGGGTATTTTGATTGCGGCGGTGGCAGTATGTGCATTGTTCTTTTTGCTTGCAATATTCAGAGGCTGCAATTCAGCGCAGGCAAAGGATGTTCAGGTTCCTGACTTTATAGGAAAGACTCTTGTTGAAGCAAAAGAGAATAACCCCAATAATTTTGTTTTTGAGATAAAAAGCAAATACGACGAATCAAAAGAAATGGGAGTTATCCTTAATCAGGATCCCGCTCCCGATTCAATGAAAGTAAAAACAGGCTCAACAATTACTCTCACTGTAAACGGCACCGATACAGAGGTTTCTGTTCCGTTTGTAACAAATTACAGCGAAAAGGAAGCTATGCAGGCATTAAGAGATAAAAATCTTATGCCGGAAGTGGTTTATGTTGAAAACACAAAAACACCCAAGGGATACACAATAGAAACTTTCCCTAAAGCCGGCGTTAAGTCAACAATTGGCTCAACCGTCTATATTTATATTGCCAACGGCGCAAGAACCGAGCAGGTTACTTTACCGTCGGTAACAGGTCTTATGTTATCAGAGGCTAAAACTCAGCTTGAATCACTTGAACTTACGGTAGAAGTGCAGTATGACGATGAAAGCAAAGAACCTAAGGACACCGTTTTGGGAATGTCACCACTCCAGTACGGAAAGATTGACAAAGGAACTGTTGTAACGCTTAGTGTAAGTTCGGGCGAGGGAGATAAGAATACAGTAAATGTATTTGTTGATTTGCCGTCAAATACAAAAAATTCGGTAGAAATGACAGTAATTGTTGACGGTGTTGTCGACACAAAGTATTCAAAAACACTTGTCCCGATGTATAATAAAACCTGTACGCTGGAATTTACGGGTTCAGGTACTTCAACGGTTGTTGTACAGCTTGACGGTCAGGTTTACCGTGAATATACCATTGACTTTTCAACATCAACCGTTAATACAACAAAAACATATGAATATGTTGTTCCAACAACAGCCCCGACGCAAGAGCCTGAACCAGAACCAACATATCAGACGGATCCTGAACCTGAACCAACATATCAGACTGATCCCGAACCGCCCACAGACGGAGAGATAACAAACGGAATTGAAGAAAGATGAATACTCTACAGGGGATTTTAATGAAATCAATAGGCGGATTTTACTATGTCCGCTGCAATAATACTGATTATGAATGTAAAGCAAGAGGAAGCTTTCGCAAAAGCGGAAGCTCTCCTGTTGTCGGCGACAGAGTAACTATAAGCGTACCCGATGAAGGCTATGCGGCAATTGAAGAGATTTTGCCGCGCAAAAACAAACTCAAACGTCCTGCGCTCGCCAACATAGACGCACTTGTAATTGTTTGCTCCACAGTTGATCCTGCACCGAATTTTACTGTCATTGATAAAATGACTGCGGCCGCTGTGAATAACGATATGACGCCGGTGATTGCGGTATCAAAAAACGATCTGCAAAACGGCGATGAAATTGCCGAAATTTACAGAAAATCAGGAATAGATGTATTTCAATGTTCACATCAGGACGCCTGCGGCGCAGAGAAACTTAAAAACTTTCTGCGCAGTAAGGTGTCAGCATTTACGGGAAACAGCGGAGTCGGCAAATCAACCTTGCTAAATATGCTTTTTCCGAACCTCGAACTTGAAACCGGCAATATAAGTCAGAAACTCGGCCGCGGAAGACATACCACAAGAGTTGTTGAGCTTTTTGAGATTGACGGATGCTTTGTTGCAGATACGCCGGGATTTTCAACTGTTGATTTGCAGAGATATGAAATGATTGACAAATCCCAGTTACAGTATTGTTTCCCTGAGTTTGAAAAGTATCTTGGAAAATGTCAGTTTACTTCCTGTGCTCATATATGTGAAAAGGGATGCAGGATATTAGATGCTGTAAAGGACGGAGAAATTCAGCCTACCCGACATCGCAGTTACGTGACAATGTACAACGAGGTAAAGGATATAAAATCATGGCAGATTAAGGAGTAAATAATGCGCTGTGTAATTATTGCAGGTTCACCCGATACAAATATCAGCTTTATAAAACGCACCGTTAAAGAAAGTGATTTTGTTATTTGTGCAGACAGAGGATATTCTTTTGCAAAAGATGCAGGCATAATGCCTGATGTTGTTGTGGGTGACTTTGATTCCTGTAATGAAGAATTACAGACAGAATGCGAGGTTGTGCGCCTTAATCCCAAAAAAGATGATACAGACACCATTCATTCAATTGATATTGCCTTTGACCGCGGATACAGCGATATTGTGCTTTTAGGTGCACTCGGCGGCAGACTTGACCATACTTATGCCTGTATTTGCGCGCTTGAGCATATACATTTAAAAGGGGGCAAAGGAGTTTTGCTTTCTGAGAATGAATATGTAGAGTTTCTGTCTGTTGGAGAGCATATCTACAGCGGATACTGCGGAAAAACATTTTCTCTGTTCCCGTTTGGATGCGAAAAGGTTTGTGTTTCGTATGTCGGAGCGGAGTATCCGCTTGACAAAGGCTGTCTTAACAGCAGTTTTCCAATGGGCGTGTCAAATATATTTAATCAGAATGAATGTAAAATAAGAATTTATAACGGAAATGCAATAATTATAATTAATTTGTCAGAAACTTTGAATTAAAAAATATTTTATTTTTAATATTCTTTTATAAAAGCAAAAAGAATGTATATTGTGTATAATAATCTATATATAACTTTATATGGGGGTATAGCTCAGCTGGGAGAGTGTTTGACTGGCAGTCAAAAGGTCACGGGTTCGAGCCCCGTTATCTCCACCAAGAATTTAAAAAAGCGTATTTTCTAAAATATTGCAGTTTTTCTATAACAAAACTGTAATTAAAATGACACTCTTAAATCTTGAAAAGAATAATAGCATTGTGTTATAATTCTTTTCAGACAATAATGTTTTCTGAAAATTATTTTGGAGTTGAAAAATTGTATGTCATTGTGTATGGGTTGTATGCAGGAAATCGGCAATAACAAGATTTGTCCTGCGTGCGGTTTTAATAATTCTGATAAACAGAGTTCACCGTTTTTGCCTTACGGAACAGTTCTTTCAAACAGATATATTATAGGAGCCGGTATAGATACAAACGGTGAAAGTACACGCTACATCAGCTTTGACAAGCAGACCGGCGATGTTGTAATAGTATGTGAGTTTTTGCCTATAGGACTTTTCAGCCGTGAAGAAGGTACGTGCGAAGTAAAAATTAACTATGAAAACCGCCTTTCATATAACAAACTCAAAGATGGATTTATAAATTATTACCGCATACTCTCAGAACTCAGAGAGCTTTCGGCTCTGATGAACATACACAATATATTTGAAGAGAACAACACCGTTTATGTTGTTGAAGAAAACGAAGACCTTATTCCGTTTGAAGAGTATGTTGAAAGAAGCGGAGGCAGCCTTGAATGGGACATTGCGCGCCCTCTGTTTATGCCTGTTATTTCCGCACTTGAGGCAATGCATAAACGCGGAATAGGACACTATGCAATTGCGCCCAAGAATATGTATATTACATCTTCGGGAAAAATAAAAATATCGGCTTTTGCAACTGAAAACGAGCGCAAACGCGGAACTGCGCTGAAATCTCAGTTGTTTTCAGGCGCGGCTGCTCCAGAGCAATATGATAACAATTTTCCGCTTGATGATATAACAGATATTTACTGCTTCTGCGCTACGCTGTTTTTTGCACTTACAGGTCATCTTCCCAAAAGTGCGCCAGAGCGCCGCAAGGACAGCAGACTTCTTATGAGTACGACAACCGTAAAAAGACTTCCGCCTCACGTCGTTTCGGCTCTTGCAAACGGCTTGCAGGTCGATCGTGAAAACAGAATTACCGATTTTGACGAGCTTCGTTCACAGCTTTCGGTTGCTCATACAGCAAAAGCAATTCAGGATGAAATATCCAGAACGGCAAGTATGAATATTGCCAGAGGAGAACGCAGCAGAAAAGGCAAGAACGGAATGTCAAACACGTCAATACTTATAATTGCTTCTGCAATTACCGTGCTTGTTCTTGGCATAGCAGGAGTATTCTGGCTTATGCAGAATCCGCTTGCAGGAATGTTCGGCAGCAATACTTCAGGTACGGAGACATCAACTCAGAGTACTGAATGGACAGGAGCCACAATTCCCAACTATGTCGGAATGAAGTATGACGATGTGCTTAAAGGCAGTCAGGCTGATTCGACTATTACTGTCTATAGAAATTATACAGATGAATACAGCGATGAATTTGCTGAAGGAACTGTTATGTTACAAAATCCCCCGGCAGGTTCAAAGATAACTCAGGAGGACAGCATAGTAGTAAGTATTACTGTCAGCAAGGGTTCGCAAATGAGAGAGCTTCCAAAAGTTGAAGGATTAAAGCTTGATGAAGCGGCTTCCGATATTGCATCTCAGGGACTTCTTGCAACGGCTGAATACCAATATAGTAACACGGTTGCGGAAAACAGAGTTATCGGATACAAAAACCATCAGGTCGGAGATACGCTTGAATACGGTACAAACGTTACTATAATAGTCAGCAAAGGAAAAGAACCTAAGCCTACAACTAACAGTAATTAATAATAAAATTTGAGCCTCTGTTAAGTTATAAACTTAAACAGAGGCTTTGTTTTGCGCGATATTTTTAATATTTCGCTCGGAATATTGAATAAGATTAAACAGCGAGGACGCTCCCTTATCAAAATATGTGGAAATAACGTCAGGGGAAAGAGGAAGAGAAAGCTCGTTGTTTTCTATCAGAGCGTCAATCATTTCAAGGTCAACAAGCATAGAAGCGGAAGTAAGATTTTTGTACCTGTTCCTGTCAACCGAAAACATAGTCTGAGAGTTGTTTTCCTCAGCACAGTAAATCGTTCTGAAAATCTGATATTGCGCGCACATAAGATAATTACTTACTGAGTTAGTCAGCTTTTTGTTTCCTATCTGGGCAAGCAAATCAAAAATAACAGTTGTTGTATTCATAAGAAGTTTTTTGTTAATCTGATTAATCATATGTCCTTTTAAATGTCTGATTTCATCACTTTCAGGAAGGTCGTCAGATGTAATAGAGGCAAGTCTGCGCTGAACGGTTCTGCCAAGTAGATAATCGCACGAAACCTCATAATATTCAGCCATTTTAACAAGAAAATCAAGTCCGCATTCGCGAATCCCCTTTTCGTAGTGCGACAGCAGTGCCTGAGAAATTTCCAAATCAGCCGCAACCTGTTTTTGGCTTAGTCCACGCTCTTTTCTTAAAAATGTAATAATTCTCGGAAAATCGTTATCCAAAACTTGACACCTCAATTTCTTAGATAGTATAATATTACCGCATACGGCACGCCTATCAGAATAACTTGTGCTGTCGGCATATAAGCTGCTTCGGCAACAAATATTACATTAAGTATAATATATTTATTACCATTTGTAAATAAAAAAACGGAGAATTTTATGAAATCATACGTAATTCACTTTATACGTCACGGTTCAATTGACGAAACACTTTCAGGAAAATATATCGGAACAACTGACGTTTCATTGTCCGATAAGGGAAGAATGGACTTAAAAAAGCTTGATTATGAATACAGATATCCCGGCACACAGGTAGTATTTACAAGTCCACTCAAGCGCTGTACGGAAACCTGCAAAATACTTTATCCCGAACAAAATCCTCTTTCAATTCCTGCTTTATCCGAATGTAATTTCGGAGAGTGGGAAGGTAAAACCGCAGATGAATTGAAGTCTGACCCCGATTTTGAAAAATGGCTTGCAGGCGACAGTTCTGTAAAACCGCCAAGGGGAGAGAGCAACGCTGACTTTACCAGACGTATTTGCAGAATGTTTGAAAGTATCGTTGAGGGTTTGATGAAAACAGGAACAACAGAAAGCGTTATTGTAACGCACGGCGGTGTAATTATGACGCTTCTTGCAGTTTACGGACTTCCGCAGGCAAAACCTTTTGAATGGACTATGGATAACGGTTTCGGATATTCGCTTAGAATAACTCCTATGCTGTGGCAGCGTGATAAGGTATGTGAGGTGTTTGCCACGTTGCCCTATGAAAAAGGAAATAAATGACTTTTTTGTTAAATTGTAGCATATTTTACAATTTTTCACACGTTAATGTGCAATAATATCTGTGTAAATATAATTATATAAGGAGATTATCATATGGCAGACTATAAAATTACATTGCTCAAGGGCGACGGAATAGGCCCTGAAATTGTTAATCAGGCAGTAAAGGTTCTTGACAAAGCAGGAGAAAAGTTCGGTTTCTCGGTTGAATATGACGAGGCTTTGCTCGGCGGATGCGCTATTGACGCAACAGGAGTTCCGCTTCCTGATGAAACAGTTGCAAAGTGTGAGGCGTCCGACAGCGTTTTGCTCGGAGCAGTAGGCGGACCAAAATGGGATACATTGCCCGGAAATATTCGTCCTGAAGCAGGACTTCTCGGAATCAGAGGAGCGCTCGGTCTTTTTGCAAATCTTCGCCCGTCCGTAATCTTTGGACCTTTAAAGAGTGCGTCTCCGATTAAGGATGAAATCATAGGCGGAAACCTTGATATAATGATTGTAAGAGAGCTTACAGGCGGCATTTACTTCGGTGAGCGCGGAAGAAAAGAGGTTGACGGGCAGCCGGCAGCTTGGGATACGGAAATGTACACCGTAGCAGAGATTGAAAGAATTGCCCGCGTGGCATTTGATCTCGCGATGAAGAGAAACAAAAAACTCACCAGTGTTGACAAGGCAAACGTACTTGAGTCCTCACGCCTTTGGAGAGAAACCGTAATAAAGGTGTCAAAGGATTATCCTGAAGTTGAGCTCAATCATCTTTATGTTGACAACTGTGCAATGCAGCTTGTAAGAAATCCCGGTCAGTTTGATGTAATTGTTACTTCAAACATCTTCGGCGACATTTTGTCGGATGAAGCTTCTATGATTGCCGGTTCAATCGGAATGTTAGCTTCGGCAAGTCTGGCAGGAGAAAAGTTCGGTCTTTATGAGCCGATTCACGGCTCTGCACCCGATATTGCAGGACTTGGCATTGCAAATCCTCTTGCAACTATTCTTTCTGTTGCAATGATGCTCCGCTATTCTCTCAATCAGGGTGAAGCGGCAGACGCAATTGAAGCTGCAGTTGCTAAAGTGCTTGAAACATACCGCACTCCTGATATATATGAAGACGGAATGACAAAGGTTAGCTGTGAAGAAATGGGCGACCTTGTCTGCAAAGCACTTTAATCAGGTGATTCAAATGCAGTTTTATGATATGCACTCTCACATATTGCCTGAATTTGATGACGGGGCAAAATCAGTTGATGAAAGCATTTCAATGCTCGATTGCTTAAAAAAGCAAAACGTTACAAATGTTTGTTTCACGCCTCATTTCTATACAAATGAAATGAGCGCAGTGGATTTTGTTGAAAAGCGCAGAGAGGCTTATGAAAAGTTTCTGCCGCATAAGCCTGATGATATGAACATTGTTCTCGGAACAGAGGTATATGTAACAAAATTTCTGTTCAGCAATGATGATTTATCAGAACTGACCTATGGAAAATCAAAGTATATTCTCACCGAGTACAGCTATGGTTCTTCTTTTTCGGATAAAACTATGAATTATTTTTATATGCTTATAGAAAACCACGAATTAATTCCTGTTTTACCGCACGTTGAGCGCTATTCAGCCCTGATGAATGACCCGTCGCTAATTCGTGAATTACAGGATATGGGCGTTATAATTCAGACAAATGCCTGCAATTATGTAAAAAAATCTTCAGTTTTTAAAAGAAGAAAGCTTTTGAAGCTGATTAACGAAGGTTGCATAGATATACTCGGAACAGATGCACATTCATTTACTCACAATACGCCTGAGGCTTATTCTCAGGCGGTGGAATGTATTAAAAGTAAATGCGGAAGCCATGTATTAAAAAGAATGATGGATACTGCTGCAAAAATATTTAACAGTGCCGCCCAGCAATAAGACCTGCCTGAAAGGCAGGTCATTTTTTACAGATAGCACATATATAAACGTAACTTCATCATATATTTGTGAATGAGGTGTTTTATATATGTTTATTTCATCAGATTTGCAAATATTTCAATGGCTAATCAAAGCTAAACCAAGCGCGTATGCCGCTATTAAGGGTTCGGAGGATTATCCGCAAATTAACGGAATGATAAAGTTTTATCAGACAAATATGGGAGTGTATGTTGTAACGTCTGTTGTAGGACTGCCTGATGATAATTCGATTTGCGGAAGCAGGATTTTTGCAATTCATATTCACAATGGAACAGGATGTTCTGGAGATGAAACAGACCCGTTTAAAGATGCAGGAACTCATTTCAATCCTAACGATTGTCCTCATCCGTATCATGCAGGCGATATGCCGCCTCTGTTTTCAGCCAATCACATAGCGTGGAACGCATTTCTGACAGATAATTTTACAGTAGATGATGTTACAGATTTGCCGATTATAATTCACTCCGGGGTTGATGATTTTACGACCCAGCCTTCGGGAAATTCAGGAAGCAAAATTGCCTGCGGAATAATAAGAAAAATCTGAAAAACAAACAATAAGCGCCGAAGTGTTTCGGCGTTTATTTATTATAATGAATTTGTTTAATTGTGGAGAAAATAAGATTGTTTATATAAAATGATCCAGAAAAAAGTCCAGAAAACGCTGTGCAGACCCGTCGGGCATTATGTTTTCTTTTGCTTCATTAAAGCTGAACCACTCAGCTTTGTCAATTTCATTGTTAATTCCCGACAAGTCTTCGCTTTTTGCAACACAGCTAAAATTGAGCATAAGCGTATTTGTAGGCTCGAAATACTCGCTATTGTTATACTTTATATTATATACATCTATTCCTGTTTCTTCCTTTACTTCTCTTTTAACGGCGTCTTCTGCGTTTTCTCCCTTATTGATGTATCCTGCAACAAGAACATTTCGCTTCTTACCATATTGCTGTATCAGTAAGATTTTATTCTTATCGGGATTCATAACCACCATACTGCAAGCAGCAGAAAAAACAGGGAACCTGAACTCGCCGCACTTTGAACAGTAGGGAATGAGCCCGTCGTTTTTATGCTCTTTTTTAATAAGTTTATTTCCGCACTTACAGCAATAACTCATTATATCACCTCGAATTTTATATTTTATTGATTTTTAAAACTTATAAATATATACGTGTGAATGTGTATATCTGATATTGAGATTAACTTCAGAATTTGTTTTAATTAGCCTTATTAATGTTATTATAAGCTTTGTACTTATGATTTATTTACAATCAATAATTCCGTTGTCAACTGATTTTCATCTTATATGAGAAAATATTATCAGATTATTTGTAAAATAAACGGAAAAAATGTTGAATATTTCACATGAATATGTTAAAATACAACTAATTAATTTATTTTATTTTTGTAAAATTATACATATTATAAATAAACTCAAATCAAAGCGGTATTCTGACGGGAATTGCCGAACACTTTACATATTATTATACATTTCCGGAAGACGAAGCTTTTTATATAATATTATTAGGAAACACCGCACAATTATCAGGTAATTGTACTGTGTAATATACTTGATTCATTGTACGGAACTTCCTAAATTTTTAAACAGGAGGAAATTATGAAACATTTTTTAAAATTTGTCTCAGTATTGTTGGTCGTTATGACAATTACAGGCGCCTGTCAAGCCGGACTGTCTGCGTTTGCAGCCACCGTGAAGTCTGACGCTGCTGCGGCATCTTATGACGCAGAAACAGCAGTTTCGGGAGCGTCAACATTGGTAAACGGCACTTGCGGAGAGAATCTTAATTGGGAGCTTGACCTGACCACCGGTGTGCTCACAATCAGCGGAACAGGTACAATGTATGCGTATTACTCTACTCCTTGGTATGATCACAGAAGTTACATAAAAACCGCAACAATTAAAGATGGTGTAACTTCAATCTGCTGGAATGCTTTTTCTGATTGCACAAGCCTTGCGAGTGTAAAACTCTCTAATTCATTAACTTTAATCGGCGATCAAGCTTTTGAAGAATGCACAAGCCTTACAAGTATAGAAATCCCCGGCTCAGTAACTGAAATCGGCGAAAGAGCTTTTTATAATTGCACAAGCCTTGCGGGTGTAAAACTCTCTAATTCATTAACTTCAATTGACGATTGGGCTTTTGCTTCGTGCGAAAGCCTTACAAGTATAGAAATCCCCGACTCAGTAACTTCAATCGGCGATTATGCTTTTGCTTGGTGCGAAAGCCTTGAGAGTGTAAAACTCTCTAATTCATTAACTTCAATCGGTACTATTGCTTTTTATGAATGTACAAGCCTTGCAAGTATAGAAATCCCTAACTCGGTAACTTCAATCGGCAATGAGGCTTTTCTGGCTTGCACAAGCCTTGAGAGTGTAAAACTCTCTAATTCATTAACTTCAATCGGCAATAGAGCTTTTTCCGGTACAAGCCTTGCAAGTATAGAAATCCCCGACTCGGTAACTTCAATCGGCTGGAATGCTTTTTATTACTGTACAAGCCTTGCGAGTGTGAAACTCTCTAATTCATTAACTTCAATCGGCGATCAAGCTTTTGAAGAATGCACAAGCCTTGCAAGTATAGAAATCCCCGGCTCAGTAACTGAAATCGGCGAAAGAGCTTTTTATAATTGCACAAGCCTTGCGAATGTAAAACTCTCTAATTCATTAACTTCAATCGGCTATTATGCTTTTTATGGCTGCACAAGCCTTGAGAGTGTAAAACTCTCTAATTCATTAACTTCAATTGACGATTGGGCTTTTGCTTCGTGCGAAAGCCTTACAAGTATAGAAATCCCCGGCTCAGTAACTGAAATCGGCAATAGTGCTTTTAGTAATTGTACAAATCTTGCGAGTATAGAAATCCCCGACTCTGTAACTGAAATCAGCGGGAGTGCTTTTTATAACTGTGGTCAACTTGTTATTTACGGATATATTCCTTCATATGCATATACTTACGCTATGGAACACAATTTTCCATTTATTCTTTTGTTTACAAAATATTCCGGAAAAATAGAAGTAAATGTTGATTATGACGGTTCAGACCGTCTTCTTGTAAAAATCTCTAATGAAGATAACGAGTCTCTCTTAAGAGCCGTTAAAGACGGAAACGCAGTATTCTCCGGCATAAATTCGGAGAGAACATATACTGTTGAGCTTCTTACAAAAAGCGGCAGACTTATAGACAAAAAGAGTAATGTAAAGCTTGCCGCTGATACTGCGTCTGTCAGCTTTAATAACGTTAATCTTTACGACTACACAGCTTCGGTAGTAGATGAAAACGGCGATAAAGTTAATGATTATACAATAGAGTGGTTTGTAAATTCATCATCAGACCCGGAGTCAAAATCCGACACTGTAACAGACCTTAAAGCAGGAGACAATGTAAAATGTGCGGTTACAATCGGTGACGAGCTTAAAAAGATTTATGAAGTTCCCGAAGCAGTCACCACCACAGTACAGGCTTCTGACAAAAAGATTGTAATTAAGCTTAAAAAAGCAGAAACAAAGAATACAAAAATTATTGTTAAAGACATTAACGGCAATCCGTTGCCAAAGGCTGATGTCAGCATAATTCAAAAGGTAAATCAAAAGCTTAATACTGCTGTCACCTACACCGCAGACGAAAACGGTGAAATTACAGTATCACTCAGAACGCTTGAAACAGGAATTAAGGTTTTCAAAGAATCATATTTCAGTGCTTCCTGGTCCGGAGTTCCTGACGGCAAAGACATTACCATTGTGCTTGAATCCGCTGTTGGTGCGTCGTTTGTTCCAGTTATAAAAAGTAATTACATAAATGGTATTACGCACAGCAATGTAACAACCGATTCACTCACGTTCAGTATAAAAAACCTGACAAACGGAAAATATATTGAAAACTTTTCCTATGAAAACGGAACAATAAAAATTCCTAATGAGTATATTTCAAAAAATGACAAGCTTTTGTTTACAGCAGTTGATTCAAACGGAGTTTTTTGTGACACAAGCGCGACGGTAACATATACAGGCAGTTCTGTCCAATTTGATTTAACTTTTACCGAAAAAGGCATTATCAAATTTTCGTTTAATTCTTCTAACGAAAAGAATATGGCGTTGATATTCAATGCCAACGGAGATTACGTTTCAGCTGTTGATTTAAATAATTCTTCATTAAGCTCAAATCTTGACGCAGGAAATTATAAGGCTGTAATTATGGGTTACTGCAAATCTCTGTACATAGTAAGCTCATACAGCGACCTTCTGTCTTTCGGCTTGAAAAAGAATTCTGATTTTATTGAAAAAGATGTATCTGTTGCAGATGCTGAAATTACGGAAATTTCAAATGTAACGATACCTAAATTCAGCGAAGAAAATCTGTTCTTTATTGATACAGACAAATCATACATTTCAATTTCACCCTCAAATTCCGTTCCGGGTAATTATCTGATTGTTTCTGTCAAATATTCGGTACTTGATAGATACAAAAAAACTGCAGTTCCCGATTGCGTAACCATTACCCTGCCGGAAGGAATTAAAATGGCCTCAGATTCTTCTTTAATAGTAGATAATGTTTATAACTCAGACTATACATATGAAAATAACGTTATTACAGTTCCGGTAGCAAATAATGAAACGGTTATAATGTTTTCAGTTTCAACTGAAGCATATTCCGGACAAAATGACATTAGTGCAAATATCACATTTTTAAAGAATAATAAACAAATTGTTCAGCCCATAGGTACTGCGCTCTTTAAATTTGATGAAAATTTCATTGTTCCTGATCTTGTAGGCGATGCTGATTTCCCTGTTTCGGGTAAGGTAAGTCCACTGTCAGATGTTGAAGTTTATGCGGACGATATTTTAGTTGGTTCAACCAAATCAAACAACTTTGGATCATTTTCATACAATGTACATCTTGAAAACACGTATAACCACACACACCACAGCATTTATTTCGTAATAAAAAACGGCAGCGGAGTCTTCTATAAGTCGAAAACCTACGCGGTTGAATACGACATTAATTCTGTTTCTGTATTAAGCCTTTATATGAGTCCCAACGGTATGTACGGCGGTTCTGTTAAGTTATACAGCAGCGACGGCAATTACTCTTCTCAGTATTACTACTATCCCGGAAAGTATGACGACCTTACATATACCGTTGAGTTTTCGGGAAATGTTGACGTGCTGAATAATGTAAGGATTATTTCAACTGCTTCAAATGGTCAGGAAATAATTATTCCGCTTGATCGTGTTGGCAGTACAAAGACATTTGCCGGAACATATCATTACTCTTCAAGTACAATACCCGTTTCGCTGAGTGTGGGCTATGATTATTTTGGTGAAGTATTCTTTGACTCGGACAATGCAAGAGCAAATGAAGAAAAAAACAAATCGGCAGTTGCAGACTGTGAAAATGCCGCACAGGAGCTTGAAGATTATTTAAAAACAGCCTCTAAAGAGGAATTAAATGAAATTGCTGACTGTGTTAATCAGGTAATAAACAATTCTGAATATAAATATTTAATGGAGGAAGTCAACAAAAATTACACCTTGCTTGAACAAACTGACAATTCAGTATCAATTAAGGATAATAAAAACAATGTCATTTATTGCTCAAAAGACTGGACAGATACTTCAAAAAATGCAAATGACCTGTTAGCTGAGGGTTATACCAAGGTTGATACATATAACGAAAATGACCGGATTTATTCGCTTGTCACTGACTCATGCAGTATTATTGCAGACTTATCAGATGGGTCTTTCTCATCACAGGAAGTTATACCTGTTGAACAAACTATAAATTTACCGAATTTAATTAACAACTTTAACAAATCAAATGTATTAGGTTCAGCCGGCAATAAAATAGAGTCACGTGCTTCGTTAAATCAAAATGTTGTTGATTTCTTAAAAAATACGTATAACGTTATAGGAAAATATGCAGATTTATTATTATCTTTAACTGAAGAATTACATAATTTTGGTCCTGTAGGTAAGGCAGCGTGTAAATTATTTGGCGGCATATTAAATGCATTTTCATTAAACAGCTTGTATGATCAATTGAGTTATTATATAGATGCTTGCTCTAAGCTGGATAATTTAAAGTACTCCTACGAATCTTTATTGGAGCTATCAAATAAATGTAACTTTAGTGCCCAAGATATGATAACTTTATCAGACTTGGGTAACACAATAAACGATATACAAAACAATATTAATCTATATCTTTCTGCGTTAGAAGCAACTGCTGTTTCAACTTTAGTTGGTTTGACGTCATTTGTATATTCTTTAGTGGATATCGAAATTTTCTCAAAAGTAGCAAGCATAACCTTAAGTGTATTAAGTTTTCTTACAAGTGTAGGTCTTGATATGGCTTTTGAGAATTTAACAAATTATATTGATAATGATTATAATTTGGGATATCAAATACTCTCATATTTTAAAAGAGAATTAGCAAAATCCGGTTGTGTTACTGATATATATGACAATTTAATAGACCAATCGAAACTAAAATTACCCAATATTAATGTGAACGGTATTATGGATCCGTCAGGTTATGTATGCGAGGCTGTTTCAAGCAACAGGCTTGAAGGTGTTACCGCAACAATTTATTACAGTCCTAACGCCGACGGAAGCGACGCCGTTATCTGGAATGCAGAAGATTATAATCAGAAAAATCCTCTTTTAACAAACTCTATGGGACAATATGAATGGTATGTGCCTGAGGGTTATTGGCAGGTTAAGTACGAAAAAGACGGATATCAAACACAGTACAGCGACTGGCTGCCTGTTCCTCCGCCTCAAATGGATATAAACGTTGCAATGGTTTCATTGGATGCTCCGACGGTTAAAAACGTTATGGTTTATCCCGATTCAATTGATATTACATTCAGTCAGTATATGAACCGACATTCTGTTACCTCGCAAAACGTAAAAGTTACTCAGAACGGCAAAACAATCAGCGGTACAATTACTCCGCTTGACAAGGAAGCTTCTTTTAATGACGCTGATACCTTCTATGCTTCAAAATTCAGATTTGTACCTTCTGACGGAGCTGCTCTGAGCGGTACAATTAATGTAAGCATTGCCGACGCTGTAAACTATGCCGGCAGCCAAATGGATGATACATTCACAAATAATTACACCGTACAGCACCGCGTAACATCCATTGAGGCAGACAATACGGTTACTGTAAATTACGGACAGCCTGTAACTCTTAATATCAAGCTCCTTCCGGGTGAGGCAGCCGCTAACAAAACCGTAAACATCAGTACCGACAACAGTACATTAATTTCCGTTGATAAAACAAGTGTTGTAACCGATGAAAACGGTATGGCACAAGTAACCGTAAGCGTGTTGCTTCCGGGCGCAGCAAATATTACTTATCAGGTCGACGGAACAGACGTTACTGCAACTACAAAGATAATCTGCACAAATATTGTCGAGTCTGAAGAAAAGGAGCAGCTTGAAAAAGTACAGGCGTCTGTAGCAAGTGGTTCAGTCGTTGAAGCAGGAACACAAATAACGCTGACCTGTTCAAACCCTGACGCTCAAATTTATTATACGCTCGACTCTTCCTGTCCGTGCCAGTTGGATAATCCGGCACGAACATTATACACAGGACCTATTACTGTTAATGAGGACACGGTAATTGTAGCGTATGCAGTATTGGACGGATATGAGGACAGCAATACAAACCTCTTTATATATACGGTGAAAAAACCTATACTGCTTGACGTTAACTGTGACGGAGTCGTCAGTGTACTTGATGCAACTGAAATTCAGAAGTATCTTGTAAGTATGGTAAAATTTAATGAAATACAAAAGTCTGTTGCTGATGCCAACGGAGATGGAGTAATCAGCGTATTGGATGCTACTGAAATACAAAAATATCTCGTAGGTCTTTCATCTATTTTAAGCAATTAAACAACTTTTCAATATAATAGCTTAATTTTAGCAAAAAATGCTGTTTTGAGAATCAATTTAGTTGTATTGTATTTTTAGACTGATATTTACTCTATAATTTTGCGGTACGATAGCCTGTTATTAAACTGTAATATTTAAGATTTGGCATAATATTAATCATCAAAACACGACTGCGGCAGAGAATTAATCCTCTGCCGCAGTTTTTATAAAAAAATAGGAAAATTTTACGCGAAAAAGCAGTAAATTTTGTTTCAAATCTTATTTTAGCAATATAAAAAATAACTAAATAATGATCCAAAAATAATGACCAAAAAATTTTTTACAAAAAAAATAAGCCCCGAAAACGGTTTATTCAAGCCATTTTCGAGACCTTAATGCTGGTGCGAGTGACGGGACTTGAACCCGTACGTCGTAAAACACACGCCCCTCAAACGTGCCTGTCTGCCTATTCCAGCACACTCGCAAATTTTCAATTTTTGTTTAGTTTCTCAACTCAACGAGTGATATTATACCATAGCATATTTAAGTTGTCAATATCAATTTTAGCTTTTTAATAATTTTTTATATTTCTATATGCAAAAAAATCACTGATTATTTTATTATATATCATATATAATAAGTTCAAAATATTTCCGCAGAAGTAACATACGGTATGTTGCACGCATACTCTGTATAGAGTATGTATGATTTACTTATATTGTTACGGAGGGAAATATGAACACGGATAATTATACTGCAAAATCCTTGGAGCTTCATTTGTTTTTCGGCAGAATAATGAAAGAACATTCTCTGTTTCTAAGGGCTGGTTTTACTCCGGCAAATCCTTCATTTTCAGAGAGGGCAGAGTTTTTCAAAAGAGAATTTGAAAAATTACTTTCTCAGGCGGTATCTCTCAGCAACGGAAAAGTGAGCGAAGATGTTTTGTGTTCGGGTGAAGTAGTAACCGAGTTTACGGCTTTGGCAGAAAGGCAGACTGAACGTTTTACGGGCATTTCAATAAATAAATCAATAACCGAAAGGGAATTGCATTTACAAGTAGGCTGTCCTAAAGGCAGAAGTAATCCAAATTTATACCGACAGGTTAAAATGTTAAATCAAAGGGCATTAAAACTTCTTGACGGATTAATTTCATTTAAGGAAACTGTTTTGAGAAATGTTTTGCAATGCGATATGTTTACAGCGAATTATCCTTTGCTGATAGAGCACATAATAAGAGAGGCAAAGCTGTATTGTGAATATGTTCTTGCACTTGAAAATGAGGGAGATTTGCCCTGCCGCTCAATGAAAGAAATCGAGTGTTTCTGGAATCGCATAATGATGGAGCATGCTTTGTTTATACGCGGTCTGCTTGACCCGACAGAAACCGAACTGTTTAATTCTGCTGACGGATTTGCCAAAGATTATTCTGTTCTGCTGGAATCATGTAATAACGCTCATAGCAGAACGCTAAATATTTCTTCTCTTGAAGAAACCGAAAAATTCAGAAATTTCAAAGCTGCGGGTACCAAGGGAATAGAGGACTGCAAGATTCGTTCAATTATTTTACCTCTGCTTGCAGACCATGTTTTGCGTGAGGCAAACCATTATATACGATTGCTGAAATATTAATTACAATAGATTTTATTATATTTAACTTCAACTGAATAATATACAAATCTTCTGAGCTGTGCATAAATGCGCAGCTTTTTTCTTTATTTTGGAAAAATACTTTTATAAATTAATGAATTATGATATACTATAAAATGAATATATATTGGAGTTGATATAATTGAATTTCATAAACAGGGATGAAATTGCTGACGGCGTCTTTTTCAGCAGTATTAAGGACAGTCGTTTTAAAACTATGAAAATAAGTGCAAATATAATAGTTCCGTTGTCAGAGGAAACTGCTTCCGCAAACGCTCTTTTATGCGGAGTGCTCTCACGCTCGTGCAAAACCTATCCTGATTTTACACAGTTGAGCAAAAAACTCAGTTCGCTTTACGGAGCGGATCTTGACACAACAATTCGTAAGGCAGGAGATTGTCAGCTGCTAAGTATATCTGCTTCGGGACTTGATGACAGATATGTGTTTTCAGGAGAAAGCATTGCCCGCGAACTTTCACTTTTGCTGTGCAGCGTAATCTTTGAGCCTAATCTCTGTGGCAACGCATTTATAGAAAGCGAGGTTGAGCAGGAACGCAGACAGCTTCTCGATTTAATTGATTCTGAATTTAATGACAAGCGTATTTATGCAAACGGACAGCTTATCAAATATATGTGTGCCGACGAGGTTTTCGGTATGAAACGCTACGGCACTGCCGATAAAATAAAAGAAATTACACCTGCCTCATTGTATAAAACGTGGCAAAATATTTTGAAAACTGCAACCTTTGAGATTATGTACATTGGCGACAGCTCTTCTGAAAAAGCAAAAGAAGTGTTTGGCAATGCTTTTTCAAATGTTGAGCGTACTCCGTCAGAAATAAAAACTGAGTTTGTCCGCAGTGCAGAAGATGTCAAGCATATTACTGAGGAAATGAAGCTTTCTCAGTCAAAGCTTGTTATGGGTTTTAGAACAGGTGTGGCAATTCCGGACAAAGAAGTAAATGCAACGCGTCTGATGTGTGCAATTCTCGGAGGAACAGCCAATTCAAAGCTTTTCTGCAATGTTCGTGAAAAGCAGAGTCTTTGCTATTACTGTGCGTCACGATATGACAGGCAAAAGGGTATTCTCACAGTTGACAGCGGCGTTGAGGGTGAAAATATTGAAAAAGCAGAAGAAGGGATATTAAAAGAAATTGAAGATATGAAAAACGGAGTAATAACCGATTTTGAAATAGAAGCAACAAAAATGGCGGTTGTTAATTCATTCTACACGACGAATGATACTGTCAGCGGAATAGAAACATGGTATGCAAGCCAGCTTTTTGACGGCTCGTTTAAAACGATAGAAGAGCTTTCTGCGGAAATAAATGCAGTAAGCAGGGAAGAAATAATTAAGGCGGCGCAAAAGCTTACTCTTGACACGGTATATATATTAAAAAATAAGTAAGAGGTAGTTAAATGAATATAACAGAAATCAAATCGGAATTAATCGGCGACAGTTATTTTAAAATCAATCATCCGTCGGGACTTACAATATATGTTTATCCCAAAGAGGGCTATAAATCGTCATATGCGATTTTCGGAACAAAATACGGAAGTATTAACACCTGCTTTTCTGTTGACGAAGGCGAAAAAATTACCGTACCGGACGGCATTGCACATTATCTTGAGCATAAACTGTTCGAGAGTGAGGACGGCGACGCCTTTGTGCGTTACGCAAAGACAGGCGCGAATGCAAACGCTTATACAAGCTTTGAAAAAACCTGCTATCTTTTTTCATGTACGGACAAGTTTGACGAAAGCCTTGAAATTCTTCTTGACTTTGTTCAGGACCCGTATTTTACAGCTCAGACTGTTGCAAAGGAACAGGGGATAATAGGGCAGGAAATCAAGATGTATGATGACTCTCCCGATTGGCGCGTAATGTTCAATATGCTTGGGGGAATGTATAAAAATCATCCTGTAAAAATTGACATAGCAGGAACAGTTGAAAGCATTGCGCAAATCACAGCCGAAAAGCTGTATGAAATCTACAACGTATTCTACAATCTGAATAATATGGTGCTCTGTGTTTCAGGAAACGTAACAGTAGAACAGGTGATTAAAACCGCGGATAAGATGCTTAAAACAAGTGAAAAACACAACATCAAAAATTATTTTGAGGACGAGTCTTATGAAATCTGCGAGCCTTATGTTGAACAGAACTTTCCCGTTTCAATGCCATTGTTCAATCTTGGATTTAAGGAAAAGGCAGATGAAATTCTGAACGCAGAAAAACTTGCTCAAACTGATATTCTGCTTTCAATGATTGCGTCACAGACAAGTACGCTGTACCGCAGTCTTATGGACGCAAACCTCATTAACAACACGTTTTCCTATGAACTGTTTGAGGGACCCGGTTATTGCTCGGTGATATTCGGCGGAGAATCCCGCGCACCGAAACAGGCGACTGAAATGATAAAGCAGTATATTTGCAAAATCAAAGCAGACGGACTTGAAAGAAGTGACTTTGAAATTGCACAAAAGGCAGTTTACGGCGATATAGTTTCGTCACTCAATTCCGTAAGCTCAATTTCCAATACAATTGCAGATTACCATTTCTGCGGAAACGAGCTGTTTTCTTATATTGAAGCTGTATCAAAGACCACATTTAATGATGTAAGCAAAAGATTAAGCGAAATGCTTGATGTAAACAACTGCACTCTTTCTGTTGTAAAGCAGGCTGAAAACGAGGTTTAATATGAATTATAATGTCAGCTTTCCTGGCTTGGGTCTTGAATTTTCAATCAGTCCCATAGCATTTTCAATCGGAACATACCATATATACTGGTACGGAATAATAATAGCCGCAGGCCTGATGCTTGCAGTTTTGTATGCTTACAAAAGCGCACCGCGTTACAATGTTAACGGCAACAAGCTGATAAACTGCGTGCTTGTCGGAATAGTAACGGGAATAATCGGCGCAAGACTATATTTTTGCATTTTTCAATGGGACAGTTACTACAGCAAACATCCCATTGAAATCCTCTACATAAATAACGGAGGACTTGCAATTTACGGGGGCATAATAGGAGCTCTGCTCGGAGGACTTGTTGTGGCAAAAATTCAGAAAATGAAGATTCTGCCGATTCTTGATATAGCAATGATGGGATTTTTGCTCGGACAGGGAATAGGCAGATGGGGCAATTTTATGAATCAGGAGGCATACGGAACACCCACTGATTTGCCTTGGAGAATGGTAAGCGAGGGAACGCATAATATAGCTGTTCATCCGTGCTTTTTATATGAGTCGCTTTGGTGCCTGCTGGGATTTGTACTGCTTCATTTTTACGGAAAGTACAGGCAGAAGTATTCGGGACAAATCTTCTTTATGTATCTTGTGTGGTACGGATTTGAGAGAATGTTGGTTGAGGGACTGAGAACCGACAGCCTTTATCTTTTCGAAACAGGAATTCGTGTTTCACAGCTGCTCTCATTTGCAATTTTTGTAACAGGAATAGTATTATTAATTATAAACAGAAAAAAGGAGGATCCTTTCTATGCAGATTATAGACGGAAAAAAGGTATCGGCACTGGTAAAGGAAGAAGTAAAAAAGCAAACGCTTGAATTAAAAGAGCAGTACGGAATAACTCCGGGACTTGCTGTTGTAATAGTCGGCGACGACCCGGCTTCCCGAGTTTATGTAAACAATAAGAAAAAGGCTTGCGAGCTTGTCGGATTCAAGTCAGAGGAATTCTCTCTGCCTGCTGAAACAACACAGGAGGAGCTTTTAAATCTTGTTAAAACTTTAAATGAGAAAAAGGACATTAATGGTATTCTTGTTCAGCTGCCTCTGCCTGAACATCTTGATGATAAGGCAGTAATAGAGGCTATTAATCCGCTCAAGGATGTTGATGCTTTTCACGCAGTAAATGTAGGCAAAATAATGCTCGGCGAATATGATTTCATGCCCTGCACACCGGCAGGCGTAATGGAAATGCTTCACTCATACAATATTCCAGTAAACGGCAAAAACTGCGTTGTAATCGGACGCAGCAACATTGTCGGCAAGCCTATGGCGATGCTTCTGCTTCACGAAAACGGAACAGTAACAATTTGTCACAGCTGTACTCAGAATCTTGCAGAGATTTGCTCAAAGGCAGACATCCTTGTGGCGGCAGTCGGAAAACCGAAATTTGTAACTGCCGATATGGTCAAAGAGGGTGCAGTAGTAATCGACGTGGGTATGGACAGAGATGAAAACGGAAAGCTTTGCGGTGACGTTGACTTTGAAAATGTTAAGGATAAGTGCTCCTACATAACACCTGTTCCCGGCGGCGTAGGACCTATGACTGTTGCAACTCTTATGAAAAATACTCTCAAGGCTGCGAAGATACAAAATAACCTGTAAATTTTTGTAACAAAACCGTTGACAACACAATTGCTTTGTGTTATAGTATATAAGCCGCATATTGTGGGTTATAAGTGACTTGTTCCACCTGCAGATAGCGAGCCCAATGAAAAGGATGGTACAAAAATGTACGCAGTTATTCAGACAGGCGGCAAGCAGTACAAGGTAACAAATGACGAAGTTATCTTTATTGAGAAGCTTAACGCCGAAGCTCAGGACACAGTAACATTTGACGTTGTAGCCGTTGGCACAGACGACGGCATCAAGGTCGGCACACCTTTTGTAGAGGGTGCAAAGGTTACAGGTGAAGTATTAAAGAACGGTAAAGGCAAAAAAATCAGAGTTGCTACTTACAAGCCTAAAAAGGGTGAGAAGAGAGCAAAGGGTCACAGACAGCCTTACACACAGGTTAAGATTACTTCAATCGAAGCCTAAGTATGATTACGGTAACTTTTATTTGTTCGGATAATTTAATTTGCGGTTTCAATGTCAGCGGACATTCTGGTTATGCCGACGAAGGTTCTGACATAGTTTGCGCAGCGGTAAGCTCCGCAGTGCTTATGACGGCAAATTCAATTACCGAAATTCAGCATTTAAAAGCAGAAGTTACCTGTGATGACGGACTTCTTGACTTAAAGCTGTCATCAGACGAAGCCGAAAAAGCCGCAGTTATTCTTAACGGATTAAGGCTTCACTTAACTGCTCTTTCAGAGCAATATAAAAAGTATATAATAGTTAAATTTTCGGAGGTGTAAGGTAATGCTTAAAATAAACATTCAGTTATTCGCTCATAAAAAAGGTATGGGTTCTACAAAGAACGGCCGTGACAGTGAATCAAAACGTCTTGGCGTTAAGCGTGCAGACGGACAGAAGGTTCTTGCAGGCAATATTCTTGTAAAGCAGAGAGGCACACATATTCATCCTGGTGAAAATGTAGGCAAAGGTTCTGACGATACGCTGTTTGCAAAGGTTGACGGCGTTCTCAGATTCGAGCGTGTCGGCAAAAACAGAAAGCGTGCAAGCGTTTATCCTGTTGAGCAGTAATTTATAGTAAACTGAGGGCGGATTTTACTCCGCCCTTATTTTTTAATCGGTAAAAAATATACGACCGTTTATCAATAATATTAATGATGAAAACGGGAATATTACAGAATGTGCAGAAAGTATGTCATATATTATAAGGTGTTAATATGTTTGTAGATACGGCTAAAATCAAGATAAAAGCAGGTGACGGAGGCGACGGAGCGGTTTCCTTTCACCGTGAAAAATATGTAGCGGCAGGAGGTCCCGACGGCGGTGACGGAGGACGAGGCGGAAACGTGGTTTTTGTTGCAGACTCAAATCTTTCAACTCTCGCCGATTTCAGATATAAAAGAAAATATTTTGCAGCAAAGGGCGAAAACGGACGCGGAGGTCGCTGTAAAGGCAAAAATGCCGAAGATTTAATAATCCGCGTTCCTATAGGTACTCTTGTCAAAGAGGAGAGCACAGGACGAATTCTTGCAGATGTTTCAACAAAAGAGCCTTGCATTGTAGCCAAAGGCGGAAAAGGCGGATGGGGAAATCCTCATTTTGCGACTCCCGTACGTCAGGTACCCCGATTTGCAAAACCAGGTCTGCCTGGTGAGGAGTTCGATGTTGTTCTCGAACTCAAATTGCTTGCAGATGTAGGTCTTGTGGGTTTTCCAAATGTAGGAAAAAGTACCCTTGTGTCTGTTGTATCGCAGGCAAAGCCTGAAATAGCAAACTATCACTTTACAACAATAACACCTGTTCTCGGAGTCGTATCAATGGGAGAGGGTTCTTCGTTCGTAATGGCGGATATTCCCGGCCTTATTGAGGGCGCATGGCAGGGAACGGGACTTGGTCATCAGTTTTTAAGACATGTGGAACGCTGTCGTATGCTGGTGCATATTGTTGATGTATCGGGCAGTGAAGGCAGAAATCCTGTTAAGGATTTTGAAACAATAAATGCAGAGCTTACAAAGTTTAATCCCGAGCTTGCACAGTGTCCTATGGTCGTTGCGGGCAACAAGTGTGATATGGCGACAGATGAGCAGATAGAGGAGTTTAAACAGTATGTTGAAAGCAAGGGTTATGAATTTTTCCCGATTATGGCGGCAATTCGCTATGATGTTGACCCATTGCTGAAAAAGATACAGGAAATGCTTTCAAAACTTCCTCCGATTACCCGCTATGAGGCAGAACCGGCGCCTGTTGTAAATGTAGAAGATTTTGATGACCATTCTGTTACGATCAAAAATGTCAACGGCATTTTCACTGTTGAGGCTGATTGGCTGTTACAGGTGATGAAAGGCATTAATTTTGACGACTATGAAAGCCTTAACTACTTTCAGAAAGTGCTTATCAACAGCGGTGTAATAGAAGCTCTGCGTCAAAAGGGCTGTACAGACGGAGATACGGTTTCGATTTATGATGTTGAATTTGATTTTATGGATTAATACTATTTTAAAATAATACGGAGTGCGATTTATGGAAAACACAGCGCCTGTGCATAATAAAACAGATGAATATTCACCGCTTACATTGGCATTTGTAGGCGACGGAGTTTATGATTTGCTGGTAAGAGAATACCTTGTCCGCAGAGCAAATCAGCCTGTCGGAGAGCTTAATAAAATCAAGGTTTCGCTTGTAAACTGCAAGAGTCAGGCTTTATTTGCAAAACAGATAATGCCGAGCCTTACGGAAAAAGAAGCGGCAATTTACAGGCGCGGCAGGAACGCCGCACCTAAATGTACTCCAAAAAACGGCTCGGTTGCCGACTATCACAGTGCAACAGGTCTTGAATGTTTATTCGGATATCTTCATTTAAACGGTGAAACCGACAGATTAAACGAACTTTTCAATTTAATCTTACATAATGCATTTTAAAATTGGATAGTGATTAAATGAAAAGTTCAAAATTTAAATTTACCAAACCGACATTAGCATCAGTACGTTCAACTGCTTTCGATTACTTTGTAATTGCAGGCGGTTCGGTAATATATGCTTTGTCGGTTGTTATTTTTACGTCGCCGAATAATATTGCTCCGGGAGGACTCACGGGAATTTCGACAATGCTCAATTATATGTTTTCCGTGCCGATTGGTGCTTTTATTTTTATATTGAATATTCCGCTGTTTGTTTGGGGAGCAATAGAAAACGGATTTAATTTTCTTACAAAGACGATTATCGGAACAGCGTTTATATCTGTTGCAATAGATGCGTTATCGCCTGTTTTGCCTGCCTATACGGGAGATACAATCCTTGCTTCTATATTCGGAGGAATTCTGAACGGAGCAGGACTTGGATTTATATTTTACCGCGGAGGCTCTACCGGCGGAACAGACATAATAGCTTTGAACATTCACAAGCGTATGCCTCATATTTCAACAGGAAATATAATACTGCTTGCCGACATAGTAATACTCATAATGGTATTTTTTGTTTACAACAGCCTTGAAAGTGTTCTTTATGCAGTTATCACTATTTTTGTAAGCATAAAAGTAATAGATACAATTTCCTACGGCACGTCCAGAGGAAACGGCAAACTGATGTTTATAATAACAAACAATTATCAAGAGATAAGCAATGGGATAATGAAAGACCTTGAAAGGGGAGTTACCCTGCTTGACGGCGAAGGAGCATACAGCGGCGAAAAGAAACGCATCATAATGTGTGCGGTTCGTCCTCAGCAGGTCTTTAGGATAACTTCAGCTGTGAAGAAAATTGACCGCAATGCATTTATTATTGTTACTACAGCAGGAACAATAAGAGGAGAGGGCTTTGCACGAAAAGATGAGTAATTAATATATAGATAAAAGGCTGTTCATATGAACAGCCTTTTATAATGCTATAATATAATGGCTATTTACTTTATTTTAGCTTATAATTTGTCGAATTATAAAAATATGTATAAAAATACTAAAAAACTATTTAAAATAGAAGAAAATAATGTTATAATATATTCTAACACAAATTTTGCAAAATAATATCTCAAAAAAGTGAAAGACGGTGATTAATATGTTAAAAAGAATAATGGCTGGACTTTTGTCTGCGCTTATTATTACAGGTGCGGCAGGTGCCTTTTCAGGCTGTTCGCAGAACACGCAGACGGCTTCTGTTGACTTCAAAACAGCCGAAAAGGTTGAGGACGGCGCAATTTTGCAGGCATTTTGCTGGGATTTCAATACCATTAAAGAATCAATGGCAGATATTGCGGCGGCCGGATTTACAGCTGTTCAGACCTCTCCGATTAACGAATGTCTTGAGGGTGAAGGCGGCGGAATGGAGCTTTACGGCAACGGAAAGTGGTATTATCACTATCAGCCTACCGATTTTAAAATAGGTAATTATCAGCTTGGAACGCGTGACGAGTTCAAGGCTATGTGTGAGGAAGCCGATAAATACGGTATCAAAGTAATTGTTGACATAATTGCAAACCATACCACTCCCGAAACTGATGCTGTAAGTGAGGACTTGATTAAGGCAGGCGGCGGAAGTCTTGAAACACTCTATCACAAAAACAATGATAAAGACATTACCGATTACAGTGAAAGACTCGCCTGTACAACATACAAAATGGGCGGACTTCCTGACATCAATACCGAAAGAACATCTTTTCAGGATTATTTTCTTAAATATGTAAACGACTGCATAGCCTGTGGAGCGGACGGTTTCCGATACGATACCGCAAAGCACATAGGACTGCCAGACGATCCGAAAGAGGACGACGGATTTACAAATAATTTCTGGGAACGCGTTACTAGCGAAATTGACAACGCCGATCAAATGTTTATATACGGTGAAGTTTTGCAGGGAAATAATGACAGATTAGCAGATTATATCAAGGCAATAGGCAGAACAACATCAAGCACCTACGGAAGCAAAATCCGCTCTGCTCTCATTAACAATATGATAGATACCAGCGCAGTAACAGATTACTGGCTCGGAGACGCACCGCTTAATATGGTAACGTGGGTTGAATCACATGATAATTACATCAATGACGGTACTTGGTATGAGCTTACAGATGAGCAGATACTTCTCGGCTGGGCAATAATAACTGCACGCAAGGACGGAACACCGCTGTTCTTTGACCGCCCGTACAATGCTACAATGGATAATGAATGGGGCATGAACAGAATCGGAACTCAGGGAAGCGATATGTATAAAGACAAAAAAGTATCTGCCGTAAACTTCTTCCGTACAGCTATGAAAGGCGAAGAAGAAAATCTTGTTAATCCAAATCTTGATTCAACGGCACTTGTTATTGAACGCGGTAAAAAGGGAATAGTAATTGTAAATACAACAGATGAGCTTAAGGTCGATTTTGAAACTAATCTGGCTGACGGAACATATGTTGACCGTGTTGACAATAAAACAGAATATATTGTTAAGGACGGCAAAATCACTTGCGAAACTCCTATTGCCGAAAATTCCGTTGTAGTGCTTTATAACGAGGATTACACCAAGTATGCTGATTGTGCAGAGGTTGGCGTAGCAGAAGATACGCAGTTTGCATTTGAGGGATACTCTGTTGATGTTACGCTTACGCTTAAAAATGCGAAAGAGGCAACTTATTCCTTAAACGGCGGAAAAGCTGTTTCATTTGAGGACGGCGATAAAATCACAGTAAAAACAGACGGTGATAATGACGTTTCTGTACTTGAGCTCAGAGCTTCAAATGAGCAGGGCATAAAGACATATGAAAGAGTTGAATTTACGCACAAGAATACCTATGCAGTTGCCAAAGGGACAAAGGTTTATTTTGAAAAGCCTGACACTGACGAATGGGCAGATGAAATATATGCATATGTATATGACGATAACGTAAATGAAAATGATGCATGGCCCGGACTTCCAATGACAAAGGAATCAGACGGAAGATACAGTTATACTTTTGACAAGGACTGGAATACGCCTTACATTATTTTCAATGACGGATACGCTTCTGACAGCGTTCAGTATCCCGAAGGGCAGGGACTTGAAGTTGTACCTGACAAAACTTATACTGTAGAATAATTAATGGAGGCCTCATAATGAGTGATTTAAAAAATGTAAAAATGGAGGGCAGCAAAGTTCCTGCCGAAAAAATTAAAAATCCTGAACTCGTATCTGCAATTGAAAAAATGCAGCAGGACGGAAGCAAGGAAAATATCGACGCTATGATAAATCAAGTAGTTGAGGCAAAATTTATTTTGCCGGCAAACGTTACTCCTACTACACGAGCCCGCACGAATAATGGACAGACAATAATGGAGCAGTCAACTCAGGTGCAGTTCAGACTTCTTGAAAACCAGAATAAAGAAAAGTTTTTCGGGGTGTTCACAGATACCGACGAGCTTTTCAAATGGAACGGCACTCAATCGGCTAATAAGGTTGTAACCGATTTTGACAGCCTTGCTCAGATGGTAATGGATCCTAAAGCGGGCGTGCTTGGATTTGTAATCAATCCTTTCGGCAAAAGCGTGACTTTCCCTAAGCCTATGGTAATATCCATTAAACAACAGAGGGATTATGTCAGAATGAACAACAATAAAATTGAACCGGGCACACAGGTTCAGCTCGGCGAACCAAAGGAATATCCGATTGACCTTATGGCGGCTCTGATAAATCACTTCAGCACCGAAGAAACCGTAAATGCGGCATATCTCAGAATGATGGAACAGAACGGTCAGAAAAGTTATCTTATAGTTGTTGACTTCTACGGAAATATGGAAGAGACTTTTGAAGCAATAGATAAGGTCGCAAAGCCGTTTTTAGATGATGAAATCCAGCTTTCAATGATGCCGTATTCAATGGAATTCGGCAAAACTGCCGTAAAAGGCGTTGAACCGTTTTATAAGAAACAGGAGCAGTAAATGAACGGGCTGTACGATAAAATCGTACAGCCCTTAACTTTATAGGAATATTAGAAATTACAACCTTACAGGAATATTATTTTCATCAAGATATTTTTTTAACTGGGGTATGGGGATTTCTCCGAAGTGAAACAGTGAAGCCGCCAAAACTGCGTCAGCCTTGCCTGCTGTAAATGCGTCGTAAAAATGCTCAAGCGCACCTGCGCCGCCGCTTGCAATTACAGGAATATTAACTCTTTCTGATACTGCTCTTGTAAGAGCAATGTCGTATCCTTTTTTCTGTCCGTCCTCGTCCATACTCGTGAGAAGAATTTCACCTGCACCGAGTTTTTCACACTTAACCGCCCATTCAACAGCGTCAAGACCTACAGGAGTTCTGCCTCCGTTTACATAAACCTCCCAGCTGTTTGCGTTCCTTTTAGCGTCAATTGCCGCAACAACGCATTGGCTTCCGAATTTATAAGCCGCCTCGCTTATAAGTTCGGGGCGGTGCACAGCCGCAGAGTTAACCGAAACCTTATCTGCACCTGCTCTCAGCAGTGCGTTAAAATCATCAACGCTTCTTATACCTCCACCTACTGTGAAAGGAATAAAAATAGAATTTGCCACCTTTTCAACCATATCGATTGTTATATTTCTTGAGTCGCTTGACGCTGTAATGTCAAGGAAAACAAGCTCGTCTGCACCTTGCTTGTCGTACTGCTTTGCACATTCAACGGGGTCGCCTGCGTCAACAAGATTTACAAAGCTCATTCCTTTTACAACTCTGCCGTTTTTGACATCAAGACACGGAATAATTCTTTTTGCGTACATTCTTTAAACCTCCTCAGCCTTGACTATATCAGCAAAGTTTTTAAGTATTTTAAGTCCCGTTTCACCGCTTTTTTCGGGATGAAACTGTGTTGCGAAAATATTTTCCTTTTCAACAGCGGCGTCAATTGTTACACCGTATTCGGTTTGTGCTGATACAATTGACTTATCTGCCGCATTAAGAAAATATGAATGAACAAAATATACATATGGATTTTCGCTTATTCCTTTAAATAGGCGGCTGTTTTCTTTTATTTTAAGACTGTTCCAGCCGATGTGAGGAATTTTCAGCCCCTCACCCGACGGAATTTTTGAAATTACACCGTCAAAAATACCCAATCCTCTTACATTCGGGCTTTCTTCACTTTTTGGGAAAAGTAGCTGTAATCCCAGACAAATTCCGAGAAAAGGCTTTCCGCTCTCCGTGTATTTAATAACAGTATCTTTAATACCGTAGGACGTCATTGTATCCATTGTATCTCCGAATGAACCTACGCCCGGCAGAACTGCACCGTCTGCTTTGAGTATTGTTTCTGTTTCTCTTGTAATAACAGCGTCACAGCCAATATATTTTAGCGCTTTGTAAACGCTTCTTATATTGCCTGCACCGTAGTCAACTATCGCAATCATTAAATTCAGCTCCATAAAACGATCATTTTGTTTTAATACCAGTTTTATAATCGGGGTTTATTATTCATATATTGTAATTCTATCATATGCACTTAATGTTTGCAACAATAAGCGGCACTCATTTCATAATTTTGTGAAAATTCATTAAAATTACTTTATCGGTTATTGAATTATGCAAGTTGATGTGATAAAATGAATTTACATACAGCAGTATAAAATAAGGAGTATCATAAAAATGATTACACATCTTCTTACAAGAATAGACTTGATGATGAATTCCTTTTCAAAAGGTCAGAAAAGGATTGCTTTATATATAGAGGAACATTATGACAAGGCGGCATTTATGACCGCCTCTAAACTTGGAGAAACAGTAGGAGTTTCCGAAAGTACGGTTGTTCGTTTTGCAACAGAGCTTGGTTACGACGGTTATCCTAAGCTTCAGAAGGCTATGCAGGAAATGATAAGAAATAAACTTACGTCTGTTCAGCGAATTGAAGTTACATCAAGCCGTATCGGAAATGAGAATGTTCTTGACAGCGTATTAAGTCAGGATATTGAAAAAATCCGCAGAACAATTGAAGAAACATCTCATGAGGATTTTAACAGGGCGGTTGATAAAATTTGCAGTGCCGAGCGCATCTATATTTTCGGTGTTCGCTCAACTGCTCCGATAGCAAATTTTCTTGCATATTATTTTGAACTGATTTTTGACAATGTAAGAGTTATAAACACAACCAGCACTACGACAACTTATGAACATATATTCAGAATTACCGACAAAGACGTAATGATTGGAATATCATTTCCGCGTTACAGTTCAATGGCAGTTGAAGCAATGGATTTTGCACGTTCAAGGGGAGCGCACGCTGTTGCAATAACCGACAGTATGGCGTCGCCTCTGGTTCAGTCGTCTGACTCAATTTTAATTGCCAGAAGCGATATGGCGTCAATTGTAGATTCTCTTGTTGCGCCTCTCAGCCTTATTAATGCGCTGATAGTTGCAACTGTTTTGAAGAAAAAGGACGAAGTGTCAGAGAATTTCCGTCAGCTTGAACGCATATGGAACCGCGACGGAGTTTATGCAAATCACGATGACAACACAGAGAAAAACAACGAAGATGACAAATAAAAAGGTTGTTGTAATAGGCGCAGGTGCGGCAGGACTCGTCGCCGCAGGCTTTGCCGCTGAGTGCGGAGCGTCAGTGACGGTTATTGAAAAAAATAAGCGTGTCGGCAGAAAAATAATGATTACCGGCAAGGGAAGATGTAACATCACAAATAATTGTGATGTTCAGACATACATTCAAAATGTACCTGTAAACGGACGGTTTCTTTATTCTGCGATCAACAGCTTTACTCCTCGGGATACAATTGATTTTTTTCAATCTCTCGGTCTAAGTCTTAAAACCGAACGCGGGAACAGGGTTTTTCCGGTTTCCGACAAGGCTGTTGACGTTGTAGATGCTTTGCATGGGTTTATCATTGAAAAAGGCTGTAACCTTGTGTGCGATGAAGCGCTTTCACTTATAATTGAAAACGGTGCGGTTATCGGAGTAAAATGTAAAAACTTAAAATATTTTGCGGACAGCGTGATTGTATGCTGCGGAGGAAAAAGTTATCCGCTGACTGGTTCAACCGGTGACGGATATATTTTTGCAAGGCAGGCAGGACATACCGTAACCGAACTCAAACCGTCTCTTGTGCCGCTTGAAAGCGATAATCCCGAATGTAGATCAATGCAGGGACTTTCACTTAAAAATGTTTCGCTGAAAATAATTAAAAATAATTCAGGAAAAACCGTTTACAGCGATTTCGGAGAAATGCTTTTTACTCATTTCGGTATGAGCGGACCGATGATTTTATCTGCAAGCTCGCACATTCGTGACATTACAAAGGAAAAATATACTGCTGAAATTGATTTGAAACCTGCACTTAGTTTTGAACAACTCGACAAACGTCTTCAAATTGATTTTAAAGAGAATTCCAATAAAGATGTTTCAAATTCATTTTCAAGGCTTTTGCCGAGAAAAATCATAATTCCTGTTCTTAAGCGCTGGGGAGTGCCATTTGATAAGAAATGCAATTCCATTACAAAAGAAGAACGCAGAAAGCTATGTGAAATTTTAAAATCTTTTACCGTTGGAATTACAGGTTTTCGCCCTATAGAAGAGGCTATAATCACATCAGGCGGCGTAAAAACAAGTGAAATCAATCCCAAAACAATGGAAAGCAAGTTGGTTTCGGGATTGTTTTTTGCAGGCGAAGTAATAGACTGTGATGCTTATACAGGCGGATTCAATCTTCAAATTGCGTGGAGTACGGGAAAGCTTGCGGGTATTTCCAGTTCGTATATATAGCTTAGCCTATTAAAAACAATGTGTTTACAGAAGTGTTAATTGACAATAATTAATTTGTAATCCAAAACTGAAAGGATGAAATAAATGTCTGTTGCAGTAGCGCTCGACGGACCTGCCGGTGCAGGCAAATCGACAATTGCAAAAAGGGCGGCAAAGGCTCTTGACTTTATATATGTTGACACAGGTGCGCTTTACCGCACCATAGGACTTGCTGCGTCAAGAAATAATATTGAGCCGATACCGTCTGCCGAGGTTGATGATCTTCTTTCAAATATAACCGTTGACCTTACATTTAATGAAAACGGCGAGCAAATCGTTCTGCTTGACGGAGAGGATGTTTCGGGATTGATCCGTACTCCCAAAGCTTCAATGATGGCATCCAAAATATCAGCAGTACCCTCTGTAAGAGCATATCTTCTTGATTTACAGAGAAATATTGCAAAAAGTCATAATATAATTATGGACGGGCGGGACATCGGAACGGTAGTGCTTCCCGATGCAAAAGTTAAAATTTTTCTTACAGCTTCTCCCGAAGCACGCGCTCAACGCCGTTTTAAAGAGCTTTGCCAAAAGGGAATGGATGTAAAATACGAAGACATTTTAAGTGATGTCATAACTCGTGATTATAACGATTCCCACCGCGAAACAGCTCCGCTCAAGCCTGCCGACGGCTGTGTTATGGTTGATACAACCGAACTTGATTTTGAACAGTCGGTTGAAAAAATACTATCCGTAATAAAGGAGAATATCTGATGGGACAGTCAAAGGTTCTTTATGCGATCGGCAGAGTAGTTTGCACTCCGATTTTTAAATTGTTTTACAGATATAAGCCTATTAATAATCACACCATTCCGCAGGAGGGCGGATTTATAGTAGCTTGTAATCATCTTTCTTTTTCTGACCCTGTTTTGCTCGGATTATGCCAGAAGCGCCGTCTTTATTTTATGGCTAAATCAGAGCTTTTTAAAAATAAATTTTTTGGTGCGTTAATCCGTGCTTTGGGAGCATTTCCTGTTGAAAGAGGAACAGGAGATAACAAAGCTATAAAAACAGGGGAGGATTTAATAAAAGACGGAGAAATAATGACAATTTTTCTTGAAGGCGGACGAACAAAAACAGGCGAGCTTATGCGACCGCGAAGCGGATGTGCGCTTGTTGCCCAGCAGATGCAGGTGCCTGTTATTCCTGCCTGCATAACAATTGTCGGAAACCCGAAATATACATTTTCAAAAAGAGTAATCCATTTCGGCGAACCGCTTACTCCCGAACAGCTCGGCCTTACCATTGACGGAGGCAGGCGGGAGTTGAAAGAAGCGTCAAACAGAATAATGGCAGAAATAAAGAAGATGAGGGAGCAGGATTTGCGTGAGTATAAGAAAAGCTGAGTCAGCAGGATTTTGCTTTGGAGTAAACCGCGCTATTAAAATGGTAGAAGAGCTTCTTGACAGTAATTACAAGGTATATACGCTCGGTCCGATAATCCATAATATGGAAGTGGTTCGTGAACTTGAGGAAAGAGGCTGTCGTTCGGTTGATTGCATTGACAGCCTGAAATCAGGAGAAACCCTTGTAATTCGTTCTCACGGAGTACCGCAGTCGGTTATTGACGAAATTGAAAGCAAAGGTATTGAATATAAAGACGCCACTTGTCCGTTTGTGAAAAAGATTCATAAAATAGTTGCGTCGGCAAATCCTGAAAATGAAATAGTTCTTATAGCAGGCAACAGCGAGCATCCTGAGGTACAGGGCATAATAGGTCATTGCACAGCTCATTGTTATACTTTTAACAATGAACGAGAGCTTGATGAAATATTGCCAATTATTCTAAATACGAAAAATAAACAGCCAATAATTGTTGCGCAGACCACCTTTGACACAAACGAATGGAAAAAATGTATAAAAAAGATAAAAAAACTATGTACAAATCAAAAAATATTTGATACAATATGTAATGCTACGTCAGTTAGGCAGAATGAGGCCGATATAATAGCGGCGCGTTCGGATTTTATGGTTGTAATCGGGGACAGACACAGTTCCAATACGGGGAAGCTTTTTGATATTTGCAAAAAGCAGTGTCCGAACACAGTTTTAATTGAAACTGCGAACGAGCTTGATTATAAACAGGTTCAGTCAGCCGAAAACATAGGCGTAACTGCTGGTGCTTCTACACCTGCAAGGATAATAAAGGAGGTACTGGATACAATGAGTGAAATTAAATCCGGTGAAACAAATTTTGAAGAATCTTTTGAGGAGTTACTTGAAGAATCCCTCAAAAACTTAAATACAAATGAGAGGGTAATGGGTACAGTGCTCAGCATTGCGCCAAACGAAGTACAGGTTGACGTTGGCAGAAAGCAAACTGGATTTATTCCGCTTTCTGAGCTTTCAAGCGACCCGAATGCAAAGCCTGAAGACATTGTCAAGGTAGGCGACAAAATCGAGCTTCTTATTATGAAGACAAACGACCAGGAAGGCACGATTATGCTCTCAAAGCGCAGAGTTGACGCTCAGAAGGGCTGGGAGACGCTTCAGGAAAAGGCAGATTCTCAGGAAATACTCTCAAGCAAGGTTACTGAAGCTGTAAAAGGCGGAGTAATCGTAGTATATAACGGAGTAAGAATTTTCATACCTGCATCACAGGCAACAGCTACACGTGATGAAAGCCTTGAAAACCTTGTAGGACAGGAAGTGGACTTCAGACTTATTGAAGTTTCACAGCACGGCAGACGCAGAAGAGCAATCGGCTCTATCCGCAGTGTACTTAAAGAGCAGAGAGCAGCTCAGCGTGAAGAATTCTGGAAGAACTGCGAAATCGGCAAGCGTTACAAAGGCGTTGTAAAATCCCTTACAAGCTACGGTGCTTTTGTTGACCTCGGCGGCGTATTCGGAATGATTCATATTTCAGAGCTTTCATGGACTCACATAAAGCATCCTAATGAGGTTGTAAATGTAGGCGATACAGTCGATGTTTATATTAAGGATATTAACGAGGAAACAAAGAAAATTTCTCTCGGCTTTAAGAATGCAGAGGATAATCCTTGGGAAATTCTTAAAAACAAATATCCTGAGGGAACAGTTGTCAATGCTACTATTGTAGGACTTACTACATTCGGCGCTTTTGCAAACATCATTCCCGGAATTGACGGTCTTATACACATTTCTCAGATAGCCAACAAGAGAATTGACAAGCCCGCAGATGTTCTTAAAGTAGGCGAAACTGTTGAAGCAAAGATTACAGCAATCGATTTTGACAAAAAGCGTGTAAGTCTTTCAATGCGTGCTTTGCTTCCTGAAGAAGAGCAGGCTCCTGCACCAAAGGCTGAAAAAGCGGATGCAGCTGCTGAATCAGTTGAAGAAGAAGCTAAAGAAGCAACTGAAACCGCTGAGGCAGTAACTGAAACTGCTGAAATTGCTGAAGCAGCTGCTGACAATGAATAATTTTTAATATTAAGGGTACCTTAACAGGTGCCCTTGTTTTTTAAGCGGAGGAATTATTATGACACCACAGGAAGAATTTATATCAATATATAATGAGCATATAACACGCAATGGTGCAGACGAACTTCTTGAATGGCTCAAGCGCACCGACTTTTTCACAGCTCCTGCAAGCTCAAAATATCATTGTGCATGTGAAAACGGACTGGTAATGCACTCAGTAAGCGTGTTTAACACTATGATGGAAAAGCACTTTGACGAAGAAACCGATAATTTAGAGAGCTTTGCTATCTGCGGATTGCTTCATGACTTGTGCAAGGCGCAGTTTTACAAGGTGTCATCACGAAATGTAAAAAACGAGTTTACGGGACAATGGGAAAAAGTTCCTTACTATGCAATTGATGACCAGTTCCCATATGGTCATGGTGAAAAATCAGTTTTCCTTATAGAACGCAAGATGCACCTTAAAATAGATGAAGCAATGGCTATACGCTGGCATATGGGTGAATTCGGTGATAAAAACAGCAATACAATCAGTCAGGCGTATGATCGTTATCCTCTTGCTGTAAAGCTTCACCTTGCAGACCTTGAATCAACATATCTGCGTGAAAAGGGAACCTCACAGGTCAATAAATAAGCTGTCTTGTATTTATTTGATGTTTTACATAACGCACATTTTTTATGGGACGCGCACTGCGCGTCCGTCGTGCATTAAAAATGATAAATAATTATCAGCATTACTTCGGAGTGAAAAATATGGATATATTAACGGCTGAAAACAGAGTAAAAGAGCTTACGAAACAGCTTGAATATCATAATAATCTTTATTATAACAAAGACGAACCTGAAATTTCGGATTTTGAGTACGATAAAATGCTGCGTGAGCTTGAAAATTTAGAAGAGGCTTATCCGTCCTTGAAATCACCGTTATCTCCGACAAACAGAGTGGGAGGAAGTGCAGGCGAAAAATTTTCTCCCGTTACACATACAGTCGTAATGGAAAGCCTGCACGATAGTTTTTCACACGATGAGTTAAGAGATTTTGACAAAAGAGTTCGTGAAACGGCTCCAAACGTAAGATATGTTGTAGAGCCAAAATTTGACGGTCTTTCAGTTTCGTGCGAGTATCAGAACGGGGTGTTTGTCAGAGGTTCAACAAGAGGCGACGGAACAACCGGCGAAGACGTAACGGACAATTTGATGACTATAAAAAGCCTTCCCAAGCGCATTGCAAACGCTCCTGAGTTTCTTGAAGTCCGCGGCGAGGTTTATATGTCCTTCGACAGCTTTAATGAGCTAACAAAACGTCAGGAAGAGAACGAGGAGAAAACATTTAAAAATCCCCGAAATGCCGCTGCAGGTTCACTCAGACAGAAAAATGCTAAAATAACAGCTCAAAGAAATCTTGATATTTTCATTTTTAATATCCAGCAAATCAGGGGAGAAGAGATTAATAACCACAGCAGCAGTCTTGACTATCTTGCAGAACTTGGATTCCCAACTTCATTTTATAACGTATATGATAACATTGATGACGTCATAGAGGAGATAGAGCGCATAGGCAATATGCGGGGAACGTTTGATTATGCAATTGACGGAGCTGTCGTAAAGGTTGACAGCTTTGAAACACGAAGTCTTTTGGGCAATACCGCAAAATATCCACGATGGGCGGAAGCGTATAAATATCCACCCGAAGAGAAACCAACTAAACTTCTTAATATAGAAATTAATGTAGGCAGAACAGGAGTTTTAACGCCTGTAGGTAATTTTGAGCCTGTTCTTCTTGCCGGAACAACCGTAAGCAGAGCAACTTTGCATAATAAAGATTTTATTGAAGAAAAGGGAATATGCATAGGTGATACCGTAATAATCCGCAAGGCAGGTGAAATTATACCTGAGGTTCTCTCGGTTAAGGAGCACGCTGATAATGCAGCGACGTTTGAATTTCCTAAATACTGCCCTTCGTGCGGAAGTCCTGTTTCTCAGGATGAAGGCGAGGCAGCTGTACGCTGTACAAACACAGACTGTCCCGCACAGCTTATGCGCCACCTTATTCATTTTGTCAGCCGTGACGCTATGGATATTGACGGTCTTGGTCCTGCCGTTCTTGAACAGCTTGTAGGTGAAAATCTTGTCAAATCTCCTGCGGATTTATACAGATTAAAAGCCGAGGATATAATAGCTCTTGACCGAAAAGCCGAGAAATCTGCAAATAATCTTATTTCTTCTATAGAAAAATCGAAAGATAATGAGCTTTACCGCCTTGTATTTGCACTCGGAATACGTAATATAGGTCTTAAAGCGGCAAAGCTTTTGTGTGATAATTTTCTTACGGTTGAAGATATATTTGCCGCAAAAGCAACTGATTTTGAAGCAATTGACGGATTCGGAGAAATAATGGCTTTAAATCTTGAAAACTATTTTTCGCTTGACAGTACAAAAGAGCTTATAAACGATTTAAAGTCGCTTGGACTTAAAATGAAATCATCAGCGCCTAAAACCGACAAAGGAATTTTTAGCGGAAAAACTTTTGTGCTTACGGGAACGCTTCCCACAATGACAAGAAGCGAGGCTTCAAAGCTGATTGAACAGAACGGAGGAAAAACAAGCTCTTCCGTTTCAAAAAAGACTTCTTATGTACTTGCCGGAAGTGAAGCAGGCAGTAAACTTATAAAGGCACAAACCCTTGGAATTACAATAATTTCAGAAGATGAGTTCAGGAAAATGATAAAGTCTTAATATAATGATTTAATAAAAGTAAAAAGAGACCTCAGCGGATTATTTTTCGCTGAGGTCATATTTTTATGCTTGTCAACATAGTAATTACTGTAAAACATACAGGAGGAATTTAAAATGACAAGTATGAATGATGAAGGACGTTTTAAACAGGCAGTCAGCTGCCTGAGTCCGCCGATTTACAAAAGGCTCATCAATTTGGCAGACCGTTTAAGCGCTTCTGCTCAGGAAATACGACTAAGAGTAAACAGACCGCTTGCGGTCGTCTGTCCTGATGTTACTTATTATGTTACTGTACAGGGCGGTTTGACAAGTGTTCCGATAAAAGATTCTATGCTGAATGTAACCAGAGCCGATATTGCCGATACCTTTCATAATATCTGCAATTATTCAGTCTATGCAAGGCAAAAAGAAATAATAAACGGTTTTGTAACTATTCGCGGAGGACACAGAGCAGGCATTTGCGGCACTGCGGTAGTGAATAACGGAATGATCACAAATATCCGGGATATAACCTCAATTAACGTGCGAATTGCAAGAGAGCATAAAGGCTGTGCAAAAAAACTTATTGAAAGGCTCGGTGAAATTAATAAAGGCGTTCTTATATGCGGTGCGCCGTGTTCGGGAAAAACAACGGTTTTACGTGATTTGGCAAGAATTATTTCAACGGAAGCAGGCAAGAATGTTTCGCTTATTGATGAGAGGGGAGAGCTTGCAGGAATGTCGTCGGGTGTATTTCAGAATGACATTGGAATGTGCGACGTATATGACTCCTATAAAAAGAGCGAAGCTATGATGCAGGCAATTCGCAGTATGGCGCCCGACATAATAATTTGTGACGAGATAGGCTCTTGTGAGGATATAGAAGCAATAGAACATTCGGTAAACTGCGGTGTGACTATAATTGCGACTGTTCACTCATCAAGCGAATATGAGCTTAAACGCAGGGAGAACATTCGCAGCATTGTAAAAACCGGTGCATTTTCAAAGATAGTATTTCTGTCAAATAAAAATTCGCCCGGACAAATAGTAAAAATATCCGAAGCAGGTGATGTTTTTGGTATTTAAAATAGTCGGCGGAGGACTTTTGATATGCGCCTGTTTTGCTTATGGTTGCTGTATGTCAAAAAATCTTTATATGAGGATGAATTTTATTAAAAGCTTTATTGTTTTCCTGTCGGCTCTATCAACCAATATAAGGTATAATTCAGCTGATATTTTTACGCTAGTGTCTATTTCTGCAAGATCAGAGGAGCTGTCGGCTTTAAAAATTAAAGATGACATTCCAAACTGTCCATTTGGCGTAATATGGGAAGAAAGAATAAAATCAATTCCCAAATGTTACTCACTTACAAAAGAGGATAAAGAGCTTTTAACCGAATTCGGTTCACAGCTTGGAAAAACCGACATTGACGGACAACTCAAACATATAGAGCTTTATAAAGCTGTTTTTAAAAAACAGCTGGCAAACTCGGAGGAAGCAATAATAAAAAAATCTAAGCTATACAAAACAATGGGCTTTTTTGTCGGAACGGCAGCAGCTCTGTTGATGATATAAGAGGTAGAAATGGACGTTGAGCTTATTTTTAAAATAGCCGCTGTGGGAATTATAGTGGCGGTGCTTACACAACTGCTCATAAGAAGCGGACGAGAGGAACAGGCAATGCTTACCTCGCTTGCAGGGCTGATAGTGGTGCTGACGCTTATCATAACTCAGATAAGCTCGCTGTTCACAACAATAAAACGGTTGTTTGGATTTTAAAAATGAATGTAATTTCAATTTGTGTTCTGGCTGTTGTTGCTGTAATAATAATTGTCACCCTGCGTCCAAAAAACGGCGAAATAGCGATTATGCTCGGAATATCCTGTTCGGTAATAATTCTGCTGTCGGTGCTTTCACAAGTGTCGGAAGTGGTGAGTACGGTAAACCAGATAATTGCCGTATCCGACATAAGTACAAGCTACATAGTTATATTGCTCAAAGTAATAGGAATATGCCTTATAACCGAATTTGCAGTAAACACCTGTAAGGACGCAGGTAGTCAGTCGCTTGCCAATAATGTTTCACTTGCAGGAAAATTAATGGTGACAATTACCTCTCTGCCGCTGTACAGTGACATTCTAAACACTGTGCTTTCTCTTGTAAAGACGTAGTGATAATTTACGATTGCTTTATATATATAAATCATAAATTATCATAAAGAAGTTAAGAGGTGAAGAAGTGAAAAAAATATTGGCTGTTATAATCATTGCCGTCACTCTGATTTGTTCATCGGTTTTTACAGCAAACGCACAAGACAGCGGATTAAGTTATGATTTATCCGGAATATACAACAGTCTTTCAGACGAAGTAAAGCAAAGCCTTGAAAGAATGGGAACTGACAGCGCAGATTTTAATAAGCTTTCACAGCTTTCATTTTCATCAATAATTAACGAAATAGCCAATATGGCGGGTGAAAATATCTCATCTCCGCTTAAAGGACTCATTACAATCATCGCGCTTTTGCTTATATGTTCAATTCTTTCAGCCTACAAAAATACTCTTAGCTCTGATGTTTCTACTGCAATAAACATTGTTTCAACGCTTTGTGTAACCTGTTCTGTTGCTATGCCTGCAATAGCTGTCATAAACAGCACCTCGTCGGTCATAGAAATTTCCTCTAACCTGATGATGGCATACATTCCCGTTATGGTAGTAATAATGGCTTCATCGGGACATCCCGTAAGCGGAGGTTCGTATTATTCAATGATGCTTGCGGCAGGAGAGGGAGTGGGACAGCTTTCTTCAAAAATAATTATTCCTCTTCTGAATATGTTTTTGGGACTTAGCGTAACGTCAACTGTGTCACCCGACATAAACCTGAGCGGATTTACAAACATAATTTCAAAAGTAATAAAGTGGCTTTTAGGTTTTGGTATGACAATTTTTACGGCTGTTCTGACTTTTAAACAGCTTATAACAACGTCGCTTGATGATGTATCAACGCGTGCCGTTAGGTTTACTCTCAATTCATTTATCCCGATTGTAGGCTCAGCTTTGTCGGACGCATATAAAACAGTACAGGGAAGTATAAGCCTGTTAAAATCGGGAGTAGGAGTATTTGTCATAATCTCAATAGCAGTTGTGTTTCTGCCTGTAATACTGCAAAGTCTTATGTGGATAATAACACTTTGGCTTGGCAAATCAACAGCGGACGTATTAAATCTTAGTCAAACCTCAAAGCTGCTTGAAAGCGTGACCACCGTGTTTTCAACACTTCTTGCAATTGTTTTGTGTATAATGTCAATTTACATAATTTCAACTGCAATAGTTCTTATAATAGGCGGTGGCGGAAGTTGAACGGGATTTTTACTGTAATTACCGCCATATGTGCGACAACTCTTATCTGTACGCTTGTATCCAATTTTGTCAGTGACGGAAGTACCAAAAAGATAATCAACCTTGTGCTTGGCGCGTTTATAATTTGTTCGCTCATTGTACCCGTAAAAAATGCTTTAACACAGTTTGATGTCAATATTTCCGAATACGAAACGGCAGATGACTTGACGGCAACAGATGATGAGCTGTACAACAAAGAGATTTTAAACAGCACAAAAGAAAATTTAGAGAAATCTCTGACAGATATTCTTCTGCAAAACTCAATAAAAATAAATGACGGAAAAATAATTCTTGCGCTTACCGATGAAAACAGCATAATCATATCATCTATAAGCATATATATAAGCAAAGAATACATGCAGTACACCGATTTAATCAGCGAAATAGTTTTGCAGAACTTTGGAGTAATGCCAAACATAATGACGGAGTAAAATATGGAAGAAAGCAAAAGTATGGGAAAAATGAAAAAGCTGCTGGATAATGATAAAATCCGCAGACTGATAGTTATATCCGGCATAGTGGGCATAGCGTTAATTTTTCTTTCATCCTACATAGATTTCGGCGCGCTGACAAATCAAAATAAGGAAGAAGAGTTTTCGGTGACAACCTACAGCACAGAAATTGAAAGCGACCTTCAGACTGTGATTTCACAAATTGAAGGTGCAGGAGAAACCAAAGTGCTGCTTACAATGGAAAACAGCGTAGAATATGTTTACCTTAATGACAGCACAACAAAAACAAAGGAAATCGAACCTCTCATCAGAGGAGTGCTCGTTGTATGTGAAGGCGGTGACGATCCTGTTGTAGTCGAGCGGATAACCGACGCGGTGACAAAAGCTCTTGACATTTCAACAGCAAAAGTATGTATTACAAAATTATCAGAATAAAGGTCGGTAGTATTATGAAATTTCAAAAAAAGTATATAGTTCTTGCAGCTCTTGTTCTTGCACTCGGCACAGCGGTTTACATAAACTGGCAGTTTGCAGGCGCACATCCCGATACGACTTCAAAGGAGCTTGGAGCGGCTTCATATGTTAATGCAACTGTTTCAGAATCAACAACAGATGAAGCGGTAGAAACCGCTGCTCTGTCAAAGGAACAGAAAAACTATTTTGCAACCGAGCGGACAAAGCGTCAGACAACTCAGGATAAGGTCATAGACGACGCAAATAAAATATTAAACATAGAGGGCGCAAGCGATGAGGAAAAAAGCGAAGCCCAGAAAAGCGTTGAAACTATGCTTAAAAACTTCACCATTCAGGACAGCATAGAAAGCATAGTAAAAGCTAAAGGTTTTTCTGAATGTCTTTGTTACATAAGCGACGTCGGAGTTACAATAATAGTGCCGGACTCAGAACTGAACGATACCTCAGCGCTTGTAATTGATGACGCCGTAATATCTCATTACGAAGTTGATTATGATGATATATCAATAGTTGGAGCATAAATAGGGTTATAGAATGCTATATTTTGTATAATCAAATAAAAATGATTGTGTGATATTGCATTTACATTTTATTTCTGCTGTGATATAATTACTCTGTAATTATAAATTAAAGTTGGTATTATTATGAGCAATGATTTAAACAGCAGTCAGATTAAGCTTACACGAAGCGAGGCAAGAGAACAGGCATTTATGCTTTTGTTCTCGAAATCTTTTGATGACGAACCGCTTGAAACAACACTTGAGGACAATGCCGAGATGTTTGAGGGCGGAATATGCGGTTATGCACAGTCTGTTGTCAGTGCGATTGAGGACAAAAAGGACGAACTTGACACGGAAATCTCTAAATATTTAAAAAAGGGATGGTCGGTTTCAAGAATTTCAAAGCCTTCTCTTGCTATACTTCGTCTTGCTCTTTATGAAATAAAATATGTTGACAGCGTACCCGAAAGTGTTTCGGTTAATGAAGCCGTAGAGCTTGCAAAGAAATATACGATTGACGAAAGCAAGTTTGTAAACGGAATACTCGGCTCATATCTGCGCAATAACTCAGAGGAAGCAAAATGAGCCTGTTTCTCGGAATTGATACATCTAACTATACTACGTCAACAGCGCTTTATGACAGTGAAACAGGTAATATGATACAGCAGAAAAAGCTTCTGCCCGTAAAACAGGGACAGCTTGGACTGCGACAAAGCGACGCAGTATTTCATCATACAGCACAGCTTCATTCTCTGTTTTCAAAACTTGTTGAAAATATTGATACAACACAGATTGACGCAATCGGTGTTTCTATAAAGCCGCGCCCTGTTGACGGCTCATATATGCCGTGTTTTACAGTAGGAGAGAACACGGCAAAAATTTTATCTTCAGCTCTGAAAATACCGCTTTTTACATTTTCTCATCAGGAAGGACATATTGCGGCGGCACTCTATTCTTCAAAACGTGATGATTTGTTTATGCAAAGATTTATAGCGTTTCATGTCAGCGGAGGAACAACCGAATCCGTAATTGCAGACGGATACAATGACGGATTTTCTCTTGAACCGGCGTCAAAATCTCTTGATTTGCACGCAGGACAGGCTGTTGACCGCGTTGGGCTTATGCTCGGTCTTAATTTTCCCTGCGGTTCGGAGCTTGAAAAACTCGCGCTCAAAAATACAGCAATCATTACTGTTCATCCTACACTGAAAGGATGCGACTGTTGTTTGAGCGGAGTTGAAAACCTTTGTAAAAAGCTGATTAGTGAAAATAAGCCTAAGGAATATATTGCGGCATATTGTCTGAAATATATTGAAAAATCCCTTTCAATGATGACCGACAGACTTTTTGAAAAATTCGGCAGACTGCCTGTACTGTATGCCGGCGGCGTTATGTCAAATTCAATTATAAAAAATTCTTTTACAGAAAAATACAATGCTGTGTTTGCAGAGCCTTGTTATTCAACAGACAATGCGGCAGGCATAGCCTATCTTGCATACAGGAAGTTTAAAAATGTACACACCTGATTTTACCGCGCCAAAAGTTATCAGCGTATCTCAGCTTAATTTTTACATCAAGTCGCTGATAGAAAATGACCCAAAACTTAATATTGTATTTATTACAGGCGAAATATCAAATTTGACCGACCATTACAGAAGCGGTCATATATATCTTTCTCTTAAAGATGAAAAGTCTGTAATACGTGCCGTTATGTTTGCAGGAAATGCGCGAAATCTGCGTTTTAAGCCTGCCGACGGTATGAAAGTCATATGCAGAGGACGCGTTGCTCTCTATGAACCGAACGGTCAGTATCAGCTTTATATTGAAGATATGCAGCCTGACGGAATAGGTGCGCTTACTTTGGCGTATGAACAGCTTAAAAAGACGCTTTCTGAAAAAGGTATTTTTGACAGTGAACGCAAAAAAACGCTTCCTAAGTTTCCTAAAACCGTCGGCGTTGTAACA
>CANQMH010000002.1 GCA_947624865.1 uncultured Clostridia bacterium
TGAAAAGGAGCTTCTTGAAGAAATCAACAAAATGGGATTTGGCCCTGCCGGCCTCGGCGGAAACACGACTGCTCTGGGCGTGAATATAGAAACTTCTCCTACTCACATTGCAGGAATGCCTGTTGCGGTAAACATCTGTTGTCACGCCGCAAGACACGCAAGCGCCACTATATAATTAAAGGAGTTTTAAGTATGGCTAAAAGAATTACTCTTCCGATTACGGATGACGACATAAAAAACCTTAAAGCCGGCGACAGCGTTCTGCTTTCGGGAACAATACTGACAGGACGCGACGCCGCACATAAACGCCTGTATGAGCTGATACAGAGCGGACAGCCTCTGCCGGTTGACATAAAGGGTGAGATAATTTATTATGTAGGACCTGCGCCCGCAAAGCCGGGTTATGCCGTAGGCCCTGCCGGCCCTACATCAAGCTACAGAATGGACAAATATGCCCCGTCGCTTCTTGAGCTTGGACTAAAGGGAATGATCGGGAAGGGAGCAAGAAATAAAGAGGTCGTTAAATCAATCGTAAAAAACAAGTGCATTTATTTTGTGGCTATAGGCGGAGCTGCCGCACTGATAGCAAAGAGCATAAAATCAGAGGAAATGCTCTGCTACGAGGATTTGGGTACAGAGGCAATCCGCAGATATACTGTTGAGGATTTTCCGTGTATTGTCGCAATTGACAGCGACGGAAACAACGTATATGAAACCGAACCTGTTAAATACAGAAAATAAATTTATTTGCATTATAGACAGGCGGCAGGAGTTATCCTGCCGCCTGTTTTTATGCACTTCACACTGTACTGTGCAATATAAATATATCAATTTTCATTTATCATTTCTCAAATCGGTGCGCTTAATTTTTCCGCTGATAGTTTTTGGAAATTCGTCAACAATTTCAAGAAACTGTATCCACTTGTAAGATGCCATACGCTTGTTGCAGAAGTTCTTAATTTCATTTGCTGTGTTTTTATCATAATAAGTGCCGTCGGTCATTTTAACAATTGCCTTGATTGCCTGACCTCTGTCTTTGTCAGGAACTCCGATAACAGCACATTCAAGCACGTTGGGGTACTGCATAATCACATTTTCAATTTCAAAAGGTCCTACACGGAAGCCTCTTGTTTTAATCAAATCATCGGCTCTGCCCACATACCAGTAGTAACCATCTTCATCCCTATAGGCTGTATCGCCTGTATGATAAACGCCTCCGCGCCATACATTTTCATAAAGTTTGGGGTCGCCGTAGTATGACATAAAAATTCCGTACTGTATTTTATCTTTTTGCGGATATACTACCAATTCGCCTGTTTCATTTGCCCCAAGTTCTTTTCCGTTTTCGTCTATGATGTGTATATCATAAAGCGGAGTGGGTTTTCCCATTGAACCGGGTTTGGCGTAAGAGCCTTTTAAATTTGCAAGCATAAGAACGCATTCGGTCTGACCGAATCCTTCCATAAGATGGATTCCCGTCTGCTCATACACCTTTTCAAACACTTCGGAATTGAGCGCTTCCCCGGCGGTCGTAAGGTGTTCAAGCGAACTTAAATCGTATTTGTCCATTCCTCTTTTGATGAAGTATCTGTAAACCGTAGGCGGTGCGCAGAAAGATGTTACTTTGCAGGATTCCATTATGCGCAGAAGCTTGCCGGGAGAGAATTTGTCAAAATCATAAACCATTACACCGCATCCGCACAGCCACTGACCGTATATTTTTCCCCACGAAGCCTTTGCCCAGCCTGTTTCCGCAACAGTTAGGTGAAGTCCGCCTTCCTTTACGCATTGCCAGTATTTTGCAGTTATAATGTGTCCGAGCGTATATATGTGATTGTGTTCAACCGCCTTAGGATAACCTGTTGTTCCTGATGTAAAATAAATGAGCATAGGCTCTTCGGCTTTGGTTTCCACTCTTTCAAGCGAGTCGGCTGCTTCTTCAATTTCTTTAGTGAGGTCAATTGTTCCGAAAATCTTTCTTCTTACAACAAAAACTTTTTCAAGCGTGTTCGGCTGAGAAGCAACAGCAAGCACATCTTCCGCGGTGTTTTCGTCGGGAGTACATACCGCCGCCTTGATTTCTGCGGTATTGACGCGGTATGAAATATCGCTTTGTGTAAGAAGATGTGTTGCAGGAATTATTACTGCGCCAAGCTTGTGAAGCGCAGGTGCAATGTACCAGTATTCGTAATTTCGCTTTAAAATAACAAGTACCTTGTCGCCTTTTTTAATACCGCGGTTTCTGAAAACATTAGCCGCTTTGTTGCTCAAACGGCTTATATCCGCAAATGTAAAAATTTTTTTTTCTTTTTCGGGGTTTGTCCATAAGACGGCGGTATCATTAGGCGCGACCTCTGCCATTTTATCAACTACGTCGTAGCCGAAGTTGTAATTTTTGGGAAATTCAAGTTCAAAATCAATGAGATTTCCGTTCTCATCAAGTGTTTCTTTGCAAAAGTTTTTATATAACTGCATACTGTGCCATCCTTTACTTATTATCAATATACATTTTATAACAATACATAGCAGAAGCACAAGAGCAGCATTTATGCTAAATAAACTGATATTATTGTAATTTATTCAGGGTAGGAATATCGTTATTCAAAATAATGGAAATTTTATAAAGTAAATTTATATTTTGAATTAACAAAGCATAATTTTAGAAAAATTCAATTATTTAAAGCAATAAATCATAACATAATAATATTTCCTCGCAAACAAGAACAATAAAAAGCGATAGTTTGAAAACTACCGCTTTTAGGTGTGTTAGATATTTTTCAGTGTTTAGTATTACTTATCTCCCGATTTTGTACAAAGAGCCGCAATAAGACCGAAGAATACGGCGGCGGCAATTCCTCCTGCGGCGCTTGTAAGTCCGCCTGTCAGTATTCCGAGAGCTCCGTCGGCTTTCAGAGCTTCCTTAACGCCCTCGCTCATAAGGAATCCAAATCCGCTTATGGGCACCGACGCTCCTGCGCCTGCAAAATCAACAAGGGGCTTGTACAATCCTATCGCTCCGAGAATTACCCCTGCAACAACGAACCCTGTCAGTATTCTTGCAGGAGTAAGCTTGGTTTTATCTATTAATATTTGTCCGACAACGCAAATTAGACCGCCTACCCAAAAGGCATTAAGATAGTCCATTTAAACACTTCTTTCCGATTGTTTTGTCATTATCAATAAATATTATTTTCAAATTTTGTTTAATAATTCCTCACTCTAAAAATTAATGTGATGAAAAATTGAATATTTGTGAGTTGAAATTGATTTTTTTATATTTTATCTACACAAAATATAAATTTTATAGTATAATTTATAATGTTTAAATCCGTCCTTAATCGACGCTTGACGGATGATACATATTAATTTTAAGGAGTGAAAGGTCACATGGTCGAGGTTAAAAACCTTTCGAAGTTTTATGGCGACATAAGGGCCGTTGACGACATCAGCTTCACCGTAGAAACAGGCGAAGTTCTCGGATTTCTCGGACCGAACGGTGCGGGAAAATCCACAACAATGAATATGATAACGGGTTATATCTCATCAACAAGCGGTACCGTTACCATTGACGGCTGCGAAATTCTTGATGACCCCAAGAAAACAAAGCAGAAAATCGGGTATCTTCCTGAAATTCCGCCGTTATATGTTGATATGACGGTCAGAAAGTATCTGGAATTTATGTTTGACTTGAAAAAGGTAAGGCTTCCAAAAAAAGAGCATATTGAAGAGGTTATGCGTTTGGTTCGCATAAGCGAGCAGTCGGAACGTATCATCAAAAACTTGTCAAAAGGTTTTCGCCAGCGCGTAGGCTTTGCTCAGGCATTGCTCGGCAATCCGCCTGTGCTTATTCTTGATGAGCCTACGGTAGGTCTTGACCCAAAACAGATTATTGAAATAAGAAAGCTTATAAAAAGTTTAGGCAAGAAGCACACGGTTATTTTTTCATCACACGTGCTTTCGGAAATTTCTGCAACGTGCGACAGGATTATTGTGATTTCCAATGGAAAAATAGTTGCCGACGCAAAGACAGACGAACTTTCAACTTCTGTTTCGGGTGAGCAGAAGCTTGCTCTTCAGATTGAGGGTATTTCTGCAAATATAATATCAGCAATTAAGAAAATTCCTGCGGTAACGCGTATTTCCAAAACTCAGGATATGAGCGAAAACACGGCCAAGTATATGGTTGAATATGAAAAAGGCACTGACATACGCAAAGAAGTATTTAATGCTATGGCAAGAATTGACTGTCCTATACTTGATATGCAGTCAGGCAACGAAACGCTTGAAGATATGTTCCTCAAGCTTACTTCGTCTGTGCAGTCAGGTACAGTAGTCGAAAAGGGAGGTATTAACTGATGGGTGCAATTTTAAGAAGAGAGCTTTCCTCATACTTTAATTCTGCTATTGCTTATGTAGTAATGGCTGTTTACTTTTTCTTTTCAGGACTTTTCTTTTATTCGTACTGCTTTGAGGGCAACACGTCAAGCCTTGCAGGAGTTTACGGCAATATGTTTGTTATTATCCTGTTTGTTATCCCTATAATTACAATGAAAACATTTGCAGAGGAAAAACGTCAGAAAACCGATCAGGCTTTGCTGACCGCTCCCGCAAGCCTTACCGAGATCGTTTTAGGCAAGTTTTTGGGAGCATTTATACTTTATGCAATTTGCTGCTGTATTTTTCTTGTATACGCAGTTGTGATTTCTTTCTTTGTTGCTCCCGACTGGGCAACCATTATTTGTACATTTATCGGAATTTTGCTTCTGGGTGCGTCGCTCATAGCCATTAATGTGTTTATTTCGGTACTTACGGAAAGTATGATTATAGCTGCAATTGCTGGTATGGGCGTGGGACTTGTAATCTATATGATGAACTATTTGATCAATATGCTTACAATTGAGTGGATTACATTTATACTTGATAAAATTGACTTTGTGAATTACTATTCAAACTTTACATATGGAATTCTTAATATTACAGACATTGTATTTTTCCTTAGCGTAACAGGATTGTTTCTGTTCTTTACGGTTCGCGCTCTGGAGAAAAGACGCTGGAGCTGAGGGAGGTCGTTAAAATGAGCGAAGAAAATAAGAACATTGATGAAATTAATGAAATTAATACTTCCGAAGCTGAAACGGATATAAAAGAGAAAAAAGAAAAAAAGCCGAAAAAAAGCAAAAAAAGCGGCGGAGTCAAGGCTTTTCTCAAGTCAAGAAAGGCGCGTCACGGCTCAATTGCAATAGCGATTATTGCAGTAGTTATTGCGCTGGTAATAGTGCTTAATATTGTAGTTGGGCTTCTTACGGAAAGATTTCCTGCAATGAAGATAGATTTAACGGCTAACCAGTCGTTTGCTTTGCAGGAGGACACCGTAGATTACGTTTCACACCTCGACAAGGAAGTGACCGTGTATATACTTATGCCTGAAACAAGCTTTGATAATCAGGGTACATACTTTGTCCAGGCAAAAAATCTCATCGACAAAATGAAGAGTGATTCAGACGGAAAAATAAATATTAAATACGTTGACCTTACAACAAATCCTACATTTACTTCTAATTATCCGAGTGTTGACTGGGACACTACAAGCAATAACTATCTTGCGATTGTTGAATGCGGAAAGCAGTATAAGGTGCTTACTCTTGAGGATTGCTTTGAGTATGACCAGGAAACATACAGCTACTACGGCTCGTATCAGTTTACCGGAACGACAATTGAGCAGGCGCTTGTAACTGCAATGCTTTATGTTACAACAGACGACAAAGTGCTTGTCAATATGATTACGGGAAATCAGGAGCAGGACTATTCGGGAATGGTTACGCTTCTTGAGAACAATGCATATGAGGTAAATGAGGTTCGTCTTGTTACTCAGAATATTGACGACAAAGCGGAAATTGTTGTGCTGTATGCTCCTGCTGTTGACCTTGATGAAAGTGCGACTGAGAAAATCTCGGAATGGCTCGATAATGACGGAAAGTACGGAAGAACTCTGATTTATGTTCCGAGCGCCGAAAAGGTTGATACGCCGAATCTTGACGCATTGCTTGAAGAATGGGGAATGAAGATAAACGGCGGATATGTTTTTGAAACAAGCGGCGATTATCGTGTGAGTAATTCATCTCCGTATGCGTTTATTGTAGATTATACCGACTATTATAAAGAAGGATTAAAAAATCCTAATATCCCCGTGGTTGTATCTGATGCACACGATATTATAATTAATGATGACGAAATGGCTCATGCATTGCTTAAAACTTCTGATAATGCAGGAGTTTATCCTTATGACGCTGACGAGAAATGGAATTATCAGGACGCTATTACGGGTGAGCCGCTCAACATCGGTGCAGAGGGTGTTAAAACTAACAATGACGAGAAGTCATCAAGAGTTGTTGTGTTCGGCTCATATATGATGTTTGACTCAACAATAATGCAGTACAACAGTTATAACAACTCGGCTTACTTTATGAATGTTGTTAATACGGCAGCGGACCGTGATAATATGGGAATAACCATTGAAAGCAAATCGCTTGAAAGCGCAGAGCTTGGTGTTACAGACGTAACAACAAAGAATATTATGTTTGCGCTGTTTGTGTTTATAATCCCGGCAGCTATCCTTGTTACGGGTCTTGTTGTATGGCTTCGCAGGAGGAACAGATAATGAAAAAGAATAAAAAAGTATTAATTATAGTATCCGCGGCGGCAGTTCTTCTCGTAGGACTTATGCTGCTCCTGATATTTATGCCTAAAGGCGACAGTCAGGACGCCGCAACCTATGACGAGGGTATCAGTATGAGTACCTCTACTGATAAAAACGGCGTTCATCAGGCAGTAATCAATACTGATGAGAACGGTAACATTGAAAACAACAGTTACGGTACTTTGCTTGAATATGTGCCATCAGATATCTCTGAAGTAAAGGTTGAAAATGATTCAGGAACAATAGAAGTTATATCGCATACCCCTACAAACGAAAAAGGAGAAACTAAAGCTACTCAATACAAAATAAAGGGATTTGAGGATTTTGAGCTTCAGTCAGGTGCTCCAGATGATATTGCAACAGATGCCGCTAAGCTTGAGTTTTCACAGGTTGTAACACTTGAAAAGGACAAAGCTTCTGATTATGGCTTTGACAAGCCGCAGGCTACTGTAAATGTTACATATACTGACAAGACAAAGGCTGTAATAATTGTGGGTGACGACGCTCCTCAGGGTGCCGGAACCTATGTAAAATTCGGCAGCAGCGATACAATTTATCTTGTTTCCACCGATGCGGTAGATTCATTTAAATACAGCCTCACGGATATGATAAGTCTTACAATCAACTCGTCTGCGGACGACAATGAAAACAGCCAGGCATCATCCATAACACTTTCAGGCTCTAATTTTGCAGACAGCATTGAACTTGTGCCGAATACCGACGACAAAAATTCAGCATCATATCTTATGACAAAGCCGAGCAAGGGATATGCAAATGAGAGCGAGAGCAGTCTTGTAGAGGGTGCAATAAGAGATCTTTATGCCGATAGCGTGAGGATGGTCAATCCGTCGTCAAGCCAGCTCTCGTCACTTGGACTTTCAACACCGTATGCCGAAGTAAAGGCTGTTTATCCAGATATAACGGTTGATATTATCAGCGCCAAGCCCGACGGCGACGGAAATGTGTTTATTATGGAAAAGGGCGGCAAGGTTGTATATTGTATGGCTTCGTCAAAACTTCCGTGGGTAACTACAAGCTATGAGAAGCTTGTGAGCGAATATGTGCTGAACCCCAATATGAGTTCGTTGTCGAATATGTCGGTAAACAACGGCAAAAGGACATATGATTTTAAACTCAGTTCAAAGGAAGTTACCACTACCGATAACGAGGGAAGCGAAACCACATCTACAACAACGACGGTGCAGTACGGAAAAGATGAAATTGAGCTTTCATACTTCTCTACGTTCTTCCAGAATATCGCTCTTACACAGCTTGCAGATGTTTCGTCAGGCAGTGTCAGCGGAACACCTGTGTTCTCGGTGACTTATACTTACTCTTCTGACAACAGCAGCGATACGGTAGATTTCTATTCAACAGGTGAAAACCGTTATGTTGCCGCTTTAAACGGAAAGGCTGTAGGACACGTTCACAAGGCAGGTATTAACAAGCTGATTAATCAGGCTGACCAAATTGCAAACAACAAACAAGTTGATTCTCTAAGCTGAACTTAATTTATAAAATTAATAGAAACAGGTCGGAAAGGTGCTTCCCTTTCCGACCTGTTTGTTTTAGCAAATGTATTCTTAAAAAATATTTTAAATTAATTTTATGCTGCGGTTGCAGCTGCCGCAGTCTGACGTTTTTTGATATCTTTTCTGAACAACAGCTTGAATACTTTGCGTATAAGAGGCTGAATGAAAAACATCTGGCTGAAAAATGCAAACGGCAGGTTAAAGCAAACAAGCTTGAACCAGATTGCTAACAGATTTATAATGTCAAAACCGCTGTAGTAGGGATAATACAGAAATGCTGCAATAAAACTCATTGCAGGGCACATAAGTCCTACTGTTGCGCTGATTATTGCGCTTTCAAAAATAACGGGGTGGGTGTCTTTCGGATTAAAAATCTTTGAGGCAAGCTTAAATGAGCAGGGACTGCCCATAAGAACTTCAAGACAGTATGCAAGCACGAACTCTACAATCACAACAAACCAAATCGGCACATATGTACCGAACATATAAACTCCGCCTTGCTTGTAAATAGCTTCAAGAACACTCTGGGTTCCGTTTACCTCCATTAAAGTGCTGCCGTTGACAACATACAGGCTGAAGAACACAAAAGCGTGAACTGTTACTATCACCGTCAAAAAGGCAAAAACCATTCTCTGAAATTGATTTCTTGGCATAAATAATCTCCTTATAATTGGTATCAAGACAAAAAAAGAGACACAATATCGCGTATGCGAAAATCCGATTTTAACATATGTACCGTAATCAGATTTACGTGCATAGCACTACTTGTGTCGTTTATGTTTTGTCTTATTAAATTTGCTCCAAAATCATATCATAGATTTAAAAATTTGTCAAGAATCATATGCTCTATACTTTAAATGTTTCATCAAATAGATGTATATAATTGTATTTACAAAATATATCGAATAATGTAAAATATTATAAAAGGGGGTAAAATTATGAAAAGGCTAACGATGATTTTTTGTCTGGTCATAGTCGTTCCTTTTATGCTTTGTTCCTGCTTCAGGGATGAAGTTGCAAGCGTATCTCTCAGCAAGACTGAGCTTATTCTTACGGTTGGAGACACGGCTGTTATAGAAGCCTCTATTATTCCGAAAGACGCTGAAAATAAAGGCATTGAATGGACGACATCAGACTCAAAGATTGTTACGGTGTCCGACGGTACGGTTAAAGCAAAGGCAGAGGGAAACGCAGTTGTTACAGCCAAAGCTGAAAACGGAGAGAAAAAATCCTGTAATATATCAGTTAAAAATAAAGAAATAGATTCAATCAGCCTGAGCAACACCGAAGTTTCCATAAAGACCGGCAAGAAAATTCAGCTTACGGCAAAGGTACAGCCGGTTGACGCCCCGACAGATGGGCTGAAATGGGTATCCTCAGATGAAGCAATTGCCGTTGTAAACAGCGAGGGGTTTGTAACAGGCGTGAAGCAGGGCATTGTAAATATTATATGTAAATCGGACAATGGGAAAGAAGCGTCATGTACAGTTACCGTAAAGGCGGATAATTCCAATAAGGGGAACAACACAAAGGAAAGTTCAAGTTCATCTGAAAAAGAAACAACCGTTTCAAATGAAAAGCCCCAAAGCAACAGTGCAGAAGAGCATAAAAGTGATTTTATTTTCTCAGACTCATCAGTCAGAAAACTTACTCAAAGCGAGGTTTCCGATTTGACTGACGAGCAGGCTCAGGAGGCAATAAACGAAATATATGCACGCAACGGATATGTGTTTAAGGACGCAGATTTAAAAGCTTATTTCAGCTCAAAGTCTTGGTACACACCAGATCCGAATTTTTCAACAAATGATTTGAATCCAATCGAAAGCTATAACGTGGCATTGCTGTCACAGTATCGCTAAAACGGCAAAAAACGCAATAATAGATAAACGAGGTATAGTAACTTGACTATACCTCGTTTTATTTTACTTTATGAATTATTTTAAATATTATCTAAATAAAATTATCAAAGCATTTTATCTTTTGCAGTCTTAACAAAAGCAAACAACGATATTACAGCAAGCGCTGTCAAAGCTATGGCATATGTACCGCTTTGACCTGTTTGAACAGCGTCAATTGCAGTATTATTATAATTGTTTACCGCTGTATCGGGAGATGACTCAGGTTTAGTTTCAACAGTCGAGGCTTTTGTCGCTTCTGCTTTTTGGAAATATGAAACAATCTGTGCAAGCTCCTCAATCTGCCCGTAATTAATTAAGCCATTATCATAGGCATCTGCAATTCTGTAGAAATTACGGTCTATGTACAGATAAACTTCATCCGAACCGTTATATTGGAGTTTGTAATCTCCAAATGTATAATTGCAAATAATATCAGGGGCTGACATAGAGTAGAAGCTGTATCTTACCGCTATAATGCCTCCGCTGATTGTACCGAAATATTCAAGAGTAATATCGTCAACGGTATAACCCTCACTTGGACAGACATTTGTTATAACATCTTGTTTAATCTGAAAATCTGTTTCTGCGTCAAGACCGGGAGTGGTGGACACGTATTCGGTTGCAGGCGGAGTATCGGGTGTTGACTCTTCTGCAAGTGCTGTTGTAGCAAAAATCATTGACATAACAGAAAGAATAAACAAGATTGAAATTAATAGTTTTTTCATAATAATCACCTCAAACATAAATATTTTATAAATAATAATCGTTTTATTACTTTGTAAAATCATATTAACAATATTTTTGTCGTTTGTCAATGTGTTTGGGGATATTATAATATCTAAGATTGATTTATGGTTCTTTTTCAATCATAATACGTATAAAAAGCTATTTTAATTGCAGAAATAAAAAACAGCAGGGATACGAATAAACGTATCTCTGCTGTTTAGTTATAACATTATTTTTGCTTATGCAAAATTATTCTGTAACATCAACGTTAGCAAGCTGCTGGAGATGAGCGTATTTTTTCTCTGCAACCTGTTCAGCCTCTGCAAAGAGCTTCTCGGCTCTTTCAGGGAATGAGCGAGTGAGTGAATTGTAACGAACTTCGCCCATAATAAAGTCACGATAAGAAGCTGATGGAGCTTTGCCGTCAAGAATAAACGGATTTTTGCCTTCGTCAGCAAGACGCGGGTCAAAGCGGAAGATATTCCAGTAACCTGCATCAACAGCCTTTTTCTCTTCAAGCTGAGCAATGCCCATACCGCCCTTGATACCGTGGTTGATACATGGAGCGTAGCAGATAACGAGTGAAGGACCGTTATAGCTTTCAGCCTCAACCATAGCTTTAAGAACCTGATTGTTGTCAGCACCCATAGCGCACTGTGCAACATATACATAGCCATAGCTCATAGCAATAGCGGCAAGGTCTTTCTTCTTAACAGCCTTACCTGCTGCGGCAAACTGAGCAACAGAGCCTACAGGAGTAGCCTTTGAAGCCTGACCGCCCGTATTTGAGTAAACCTCTGTATCGAATACAAGGATATTTACATTTTCGCCTGAAGCAATAACGTGGTCAAGACCGCCGAAGCCGATATCATAAGCCCAGCCGTCGCCGCCGAATATCCACATTGACTTTTTAGCAAGCTCGTCTTTGTCAACAAGAGTTTTCTTAACGAGTTCGCCGACCTTAGCGTCGTCTGTATTCTTTTCAAGCTCAGCAATGAGAGCGTCTGTAGCAATACGGCTTGCGGTTGAATCGGTAATTGTGTCAAGGTAGTTCTGACAAGCAGTCTTGAGATCTTCGCTGTCGGTATCTTTCTGAATGTTTTCAACATACTCGGCAAGTCTGCTGCGAATTGCGTTCTGACCAAGCGCCATACCAAGACCGAACTCAGCGTTATCTTCAAACAGTGAGTTCTGCCAAGCAGGACCGTGTCCCTTCTTGTTCTTTGTATAAGGTGTTGCAGGAGCAGAAGCACCCCAGATTGAAGAACATCCCGTTGCGTTTGCAATGAACATTCTGTCACCAAAGAGCTGTGTAACGAGCTTAGCATAAGGAGTTTCACCGCAGCCTGCGCATGCGCCTGAGAACTCAAGGAGCGGCTGTTTGAACTGGCTTCCCTTTACTGTTGAGAACTTGAACTTCTCGTTAACCTCAGGCTTCTCATCAAGTGAACGGCCATAGTCAAAGAGTGCCTGCTTCGGACGCTGAGTATCAATTGGCTTCATTACAAGAGCTTTTTCGCCCTTCTTGCCCGGACAAACCTGTGCGCACGCACCGCAGCCTGTACAGTCAAGAGTTGATACCGTCATAACAAACTTGAGATCTTTAAGACCAATCATAGGAATACTGTCTGTTCCCTCGGGAGCAGCAGCAACTTCGGCGTCTGTCATAGCGGCAGGACGGATTACAGCGTGCGGACAAACCATTGAACATTTATTACACTGAATACAGTTTTCAGGCTGCCATTCGGGAACGTCAACTGCGATGCCTCTTTTTTCATATGCAGCAGAGCCGTTAGGAGCAGTACCGTCAACGTGATCCATAAAAGATGATACGGGGAGCTGATTACCCTTGTATGAGTTAACAGGCTTTAATATGCCGTTTACGTACTCAACGAGTGCGCCCTGACCGTCAATCTTGTCTGCGGCAGCGTCGTCTGTGCAGTTAGCCCATTCAGCAGGAATTTCAACCTTTTTAAGGTCTTCCATTCCGCGGTCAATGGCTGCATAGTTCATATCTACGATAGCCTGACCCTTTTTCATATATGACTTCTTAGCGGCAGCCTTCATAAGCTCCTTAGCCTTGTCAGCAGGAATGATGTCTGCAATCTTAAAGAATGCTGACTGAAGAACTGTGTTGATACGGCCGCCAAGACCGATTTCCTTACCAATCTTGATACCGTCGATTGTGTAGAAGTTAATCTTTCTGTCTGCAAGGATTTTCTTCATCTTGCCGGGAAGTCTCTTTGAAAGCTCGTCAACGTCCCAAGCGCAGTTAAGAAGGAACGAACCGCCCTCTTTAAGGTCGTCAACAATGTCATATTTATCAACATAAGACGGATTGTGACAAGCGACAAAGTCAGCCTTTGAAATGTAATAAGTAGATTTAATCGGAGTATTTCCAAAACGAAGGTGAGAAACAGTAAGACCGCCTGACTTCTTTGAGTCATAAGCAAAGTAGCCCTGAGCGTACATATCTGTGTTGTCACCGATGATTTTAATTGAGTTTTTGTTAGCACCGACCGTACCGTCAGCACCAAGTCCCCAGAACTTACAGCTCTGTGTGCCTGAAGGAGTTGTATCTGGATTTTCAACAACCGGAAGAGATAGGTTTGTAACGTCGTCAACAATGCCGATTGTAAATCTCTTCTTAGGTGTTTCGCTCTGAGCGTTTCTGTAAACAGCAATAATGTCTCCCGGTGTAGTATCCTTTGAACCAAGACCGTATCTGCCTGTGAATACTTTTACGCCTGCAAAATCAGAACCGTTGATAGCAGCAAGAACATCAAGATAGAGAGGCTCGCCAATTGAACCGGGTTCCTTTGTTCTGTCAAGAACAGAAATTGTTTTAACGGTTTTTGGAAGCTCGCTGAGCATATAGTCAGCAACAAAAGGTCTGTAAAGGTGAACCTTAAGCAGACCAACCTTTTCGCCTGCGGCGTTAAGGTAGTCAACAACCTCTTCGATACAGTCGCAAACAGAACCCATAGCAACGATAACGTGATCTGCGTCCTCTGCGCCGTAATAGTTGAACGGCTTGTAGTTAGTGCCGATTTTAGCATTAACCTTGTTCATATATTCAACAACAACTTCGGGAACAGCGTCATAATACTTGTTGCAGGCTTCTCTTGCCTGGAAGAAGATGTCGTCGTTCTGAGCTGTACCTCTTGTTACTGGGTGTTCAGGGTTAAGTGAACCGCGGCGGAATTTCTCAACTGCGTCCCAGTCGAGCATTTCGCCTAAATCTTCATAATCCCACTCTTCAATTTTCTGAATCTCGTGAGAAGTTCTGAAACCGTCAAAGAAGTGCAGGAAAGGTACTCTGCCTTTGATTGCAGCAAGATGAGCTACTGCTGCAAGGTCCATACATTCCTGAGGGTTGTTTGAGCAAAGCATTGCATAACCTGTCTGACGGCAGGCATAGACGTCAGAATGGTCGCCGAAAATTGAAAGAGCGTGGCTTGTAAGAGCACGTGCCGAAACATGAATTACACCCGGAAGAAGCTCACCTGCCATTTTGTACATATTAGGTATCATAAGAAGCAGACCCTGTGAGGCTGTATATGTGGTTGTTAAAGCGCCTGCTGCAAGTGAACCGTGAACAGCACCTGAAGCACCGCCTTCAGACTGCATTTCGGTTACCTGAACTTCTCTTCCGAAAAGGTTTTTAACGCCCTGAGCCGAAAACTTGTCGGTCAAGTCTGCCATTACGGAAGAAGGTGTGATGGGATAGATAGCAGCAACATCTGTAAACGCATATGAAACGTGAGCAACTGCGCTGTTACCATCCATGGTTTTCATTTTTCTTGCCATTGGAATTGTCCTCCTTTAATTGTCAAAGCGGCACTAAGGAAATTATATGCCGCTATAATGTGTAGAAAAGATACATACTGTATCACAATAGATTTTATCACTTATAATTATGTTTGTAAAGTGTTTTAAAAGGAATTTTAAACGGTTTCGACATTTTTATTTTTCCTTTTTTGATTAATTTTTGTATTTTTATTATATGTTGTTTTGACCTTGCAAAAATTGTACTGCCTGAGTAAGGTCTTTGCACAAAAAACTGAGCATAGGGCGTATTTCTTCGGTTGGTGCAAGTAAATCCGGCACCATTACGGTCATCATATTTGCCGCATAGGCTGATTTAATTCCGTTAATGCTGTCCTCAAATGCGACGCAGTCCTTTGGCGGTATTCCAAGCTTTTGTGCGGCGGTAAGAAAAACCTCGGGATGCGGCTTGCCGTTTTTTACATCGTCACCGCAGACAAAGGCATCGAAATAATCATATACGCCAGCCATTTTTATTATATTAACTGCTGTTTGCGCTGAGGTTGAAGTTGCCACAGCTATTTTAATGCTGTTTGCTTTAAGATAATCAAGAATTTCAAACAGGCCTTTTTTTATGGGCACACCGTCGTTTGTAACGCGCGCAATAAAGGTTTCTCTGCTTCTCTGCTTGAACGGTTTGTAGTAAAAGCTGCTTCCGTATAAATCGCAGTAATACTGCTCTGCCTTGTCGGTGCGCAGACCTATTGTTTTTTTGAAAATTTCAAGATTGTAGTTAAAGCCGTTTTCATCCATCATTTCCTGCCATATTTCATACACCAGACGTTCGCTGTCAAACATAAGTCCGTCCATATCAAAGATTGCGCCTCTAATCATAAAATCCACCTCCGACACGTAATTAATAATACCATACGGCTTATAAAAATACAATCAACAGATAAAGGCAAAACACAAATAATAATTAATATATTTTTAATTTAAAGAAAAAATAAAAATTTGTAATCCGACTTTTCTTTTCGGTGCAGATAAACTTATTAAAAGTTTTGTTTGGCTGCAACAAAAATTAACGTAAAATGTAAACATAGATTGATTGCAAATCCGCTTTATTTCTGTTATGCTTTAAGATAGAAATATATAAAAAGTTATAAAAATTAAAAGGAACAAGTAATGAAAAAAAGTCTTTCCGCAAGTTCTGACAGATACTTTTTGATTGACGCTCTCAGAGGCTTTGCAATAATAAATATGGTGGCGTTTCACCTGTTATATGATTTATTTGCAATATACGGACTCAACAGCGGCTGGTTTTTTCAGCCGTTTGCTTCCGTTTGGGAGCGTTTTATATGCTGTTCGTTTATTTTAATTTCAGGAGTTTCGTTTAACTTTTCAAAACACGCATATAAGCGAGGAATAATTTTAAATGTTTTCGGTTTTGCAATTACAATCGTGACTGTTTTAATAATTCCCGAGCAGGCAATATGGTTTGGAATCCTCAATTTTCTCGGCTGTGCAATGCTTATTTTACAGCCTTTAAGAAAATACGCAGAAAAAATACCGCCAGTAATCGGGGCGGTTTCTTCGCTTTTAATATTTTCGGTGTTGTACGGGATTCCGAACGGTTATGCAGGATTTTTGGATTTTCGTATTTTTGATTTGCCTGATTTTATGTATCAATTCAAGTGGCTGTCATTTTTTGGATTTCCGTCGGCGGATTTTTTCTCGTCCGATTATTTCCCGATTATACCGTGGATATTTTTATTTTTTGCGGGTTATTTTATCTGGCGTTTTATTATGGAGCAAAACGCAGATAAAATTTTTAAATTAAAAGTGCCTTTGCTTGATGTGATAGGACGTTTCAGTCTGTGGATTTATATTGCTCATCAGCCTGTAATAATGGGAATTTTATTCTTAATAATGAAAACATTAATATAGCAGACAGACTAAAAGCCTCCTTTAAAAGGAGGCTTTCTTAATAAAATTTTATGCTAAAACCGACGGCAAATCTGCTAAGTACTTTTGAATTTCCGTAGCGTCCAAAACATTTACAACGCCGTCTTTATTTACATCACTTACCGTGAGTTTATCACCTGTGAGTTCTTCAATACTCGCGCTGTATTTTTGAATCAGCGTAGCGTCAAGCACGCTTACTCTGCCGTCACCGTTAGAATCACCCGCAATTATATCATCAGTTAAATCTCCAGGTTCAGTCGGCTCGCTTGGTTCAGTCGGCTCGGTGGTCTGAGTCGGAGAATTTATAAAATAAGACGTCGTAGTTCCGTCAACAAGTGTAAAAGAGAATTCCATACCTGGCGTTACCGCCTGTTGATAATCTGTTATGAAATTTCCATATGCATCTTTAACTAAAAGAGAAGACAGATTTATATCCCTGTTAATATATAAGGCAAAAATCACTTCTTCAATCGTTGTCTCCTGCATACTGTAGAAAAGCTTGAGCTCATTGTTTTCTGCAATTGTGGGCAACGAGTAAAACTTTCCAATGCCTTGAAACGACGAACTGTTAAACTCTCTTATTGCATAATCTTCTGCGGAAGATCCTTTGTAGCCATATATTATGCAACCAACCCGTGCATCCCAAAATGCTTTTCGGGTAATCTCTGACACGTTACTGTGCAGTACGACTTTTTGTAGAGAAGTACACTCGTGAAATACACTGTCAGAAATGGATGTTATCCCATTGCCGATAACAACACATTCCAAGTTGGCGCAGTTCCAAAACGTCGCTCCTTTAAGTTCCGTTACCGAATTTGGAATCCAAACAGATTTTAATTTGTAATTGCTGTCCATTCCACTAATTCGGGTAACTGTATAGCCATTTAGTTGAAAAGGAATATGCAAGTCTGTTTCCGAACCGGTATAGCCGGTAATTTCGCAGGTTCTGTTATCTTCAGATAAGACTTCATATTTATAGTCACCGTTAGAATCATCAGTTAACAATTTAAATTTGAATCCGTTTTCTTTTGCATAGGTTTCTGCCGCTGTGCCGGTGTAGCCATAAATTGTTATTTTATCGGAACTATAAATTGCATTATTCCCAATTCTTATAACGCTATTGGGTATGGTTATCTTATTAAGATTTGTACAGCCGGCAAATGCTTGAAAACCAATACTTATAACGTTGTCTGGTATTGTTATATTTTCAAGTTTTTTGCAATCTTGAAATGCACTAGGAGGAATAGTAGTAACTCCTTTGCCTATTACTACACTTGTAAGATTTGTGCAACCACCAAATGAAGCTATATCAAAAATTGTAACACAATCAGGTATTATTATACTTAAAAGATTTTTACAATATAAGAATGTAAACTTGCCAATTCTTTTTACGCTGTTTGGAATGTTTACACTTGTAAGATTTGTGTAACCCTCAAATGCACTATCGCCAATGCTCGTTACCTTGTATCCGTCAATTTGTGAAGGAATTGTAACATTAGTTTCATCACCGTTATATCCGGTAATTTCGGCATCTGTTTGATTTAAAATTGTATAAGTAAAGTCACCATACTTATACGCTGCTGCATTTACAGTAAATGGGACAACTGCAAATACACTTAATACCATAATTGCTGAAAGCAGCACTGCTGTCAGTTTTTTAATTTTTTGCATATAAAATCTCCTTGTTGTATAATTTTGTTCTATAATATAACACTTGTCAATAATTGTCAATATTTTTCGCAAAAAATAAATTTATAAAAAATTATATGCTTATATATGCTTTTGTTATCGGCTGCATAAATCCCTTTATAATAATTCCCGACCGGGCAATATGATTTGGAAGTCTCAATTTTCTTGGCTGTGCAATGCTTATTTTAGAGCCTTTAAGAAAATAAGCAGAAAAATACCGCCAGTAATCGGGGCGGTTTCTGCCGCTGTGCCGGTATAGCCGTAGATTATAAACATTTGTACATTTTCATAATAAGTACATTTAAAAAATGCGACCTTTTATTGATTTGCAAAGTGTTACATACAAAGGAGGTTAAAGTTTTGAATGATTTCCTGTGCACAGATGAATTTCTTACAAAGATAGTAAATGAATATTCCGATACCATTTACAGAATTGCTTTTAATATAACAAAAAATCCTGATGACGCATTTGATGTCTGTCAGGATGTGTATGTAAGGCTAATTAAAAATAAACACAAAATTAAAAATGAAGAACATTTAAAATCATGGCTTTTACGTGCCGCAATAAACTGTGCCAAAAGCAACTGTACTCAAGCGTATAAACGCCATTCTGTCGGTATCAGTGATGTAAAAGAAAGCGATTTAGCACAAAATGACAAGCATGATTCACTTGTATATTTATTAATGAAATTACCTGAAAAATATAGAACGATAATTCACTTGTTTTATTATGAGGATATGAAAATTGCTGAGATAGCCAAACTGCTTGGCATAACACAATCGGCTGTTAAGTCCCGTCTTTCACGAGGGCGGGAGAAATTAAAAATAATATTGGAAAAGGAGAACTATTATGGCTGATGAATTTGACTCTAAAACATATAAAAATGAATACGATAATATAAGACTGACTCAAAATCAGAAGAATATTTTGCTTACAAAAATGAAGGAAGCTGAAATTAACGCAATAAAGGCTGATTCTAAATCGGAAAAAGCACTCGATGTTTTCTATAATGTATGGATGAGAGCAGTGGCAGTCACTTTGGCTGTTGCACTTATTGGAGCTGCGGCATATTTTTGTTTTAATAATAATCCGAATAATTCACGTAAAAACAGCTTTTCATTTGTAGTTAACGCTGCTGAAACAGGAGAAAATACCGAAATAGGAAGCTCGGAAATCGGATTCAGCTCAGGAATGTCAACCTCAGGCTTTGCCTTGAAAAATTTTACTGACAGCGGTGTAGAAATTTATCTTAACAAACAGGGAAAGCGGGATTATTTTATAAACTACGAATTGACAAACCTTTATGTAGTCGGAGAGAATATTGATACTGTCACATTTACTGCAAATAAAAATTACACATACTTTGTGCTTTATCCCGGCAATACCAATGAGGAAGAATTTGACATACCTCAATGGGTAAACAGTAATTTTACGGAGGTTCAGCCTTTGTCTAATTCTCAGTATAGCAAAGAGGAGTTAGATGAACACGGCGACGGTATGTATGGTGTTTTTTGCGACGGTTTTACCTATAAAAATAAGAATACAGCAGCAGGCAAACAGCGCATTTCTATGGATAAGATTGCTCAGCTCGTGATTGAAACCGACAGAACGGATAATGAGATTGACAAATGGATGGAGCAATTCTGCAAGGCGTCAGATAAAAATCTTGAATACAAGGTTCAGCGTTATCATGAAACAGGCGGCGTCGGCGGAGGTGAAATAACAGACGCAGAAAAGAAAAATGAACAGATAATGCAGGAAAATCTTGATAAGATAGTTAAAAAAACTCTTGAGAACGCAACTGTTGATGTAACGGTAAAGTTTAAGGACGGCACGGAAGATAAAAAATCAATTATGATAGGTTATGAGAAAACTGAGGACGGTTATTACTGGATGACAGCAAAGCTTGCGTAATATTCTGAACATAAATTAATAGCGCACTTGCTTTCAGGGCGGATTTCATATCCGCCCTGAAACATTACGATCTGGCAGCCAAGTCTTTTAGTTTGTTAAATCTATCTACACGAATTGCAAGCAGCATCATGCCGCCGCAATAAAATAATTTATTTTAAAGATTGTAAATTATTTTACAATCTTTTTTTTTTACGTTATGCAATAATAATACTAAGATGTCACCGCATAAACCCGACATACGGTATGTATAAAATAATTTAAGGAGTGATTTAATATGGGCATGACTATGTCACAAAAAATTCTTGCGGCTCACGCAGGTCTTGATGAGGTTAAGGCAGGTCAGCTTATAGAGGCAAAGCTGGATATGGTACTCGGCAATGACGTAACATCTCCTGTTGCAATCAATGTTTTTGAAGAGAACGGAGCCACTGCGGTATTTGATAACACAAAAATTGCAATGATAATGGACCACTTTACACCTAACAAGGATATTAAAGCGGCAACTCAGGTTAAGCAGGTAAGAACGTTTGCTGATAAGTATGATATAAAAAATTATAAAGATGTAGGACAAATGGGAATCGAGCACGCATTGCTTCCCGAACAGGGACTTGTAGGACCGGGCTGTCTTTGCATCGGCGCAGATTCGCACACCTGCACCTACGGCGCACTCGGTGCATTTTCAACAGGTGTAGGTTCAACAGATATGGCGGCAGGTATGATAAGCGGAAAGGCCTGGTTTAAGGTGCCGTCTGCAATTAAGTTTAATCTTGTAGGAAAACCTCAGGGCTATGTCAGCGGCAAGGACGTAATTCTTCACATTATAGGTAAGATAGGCGTTGACGGAGCGCTCTACAAGTCAATGGAGTTTTCAGGCGAAGGCTTAAAATATCTCAATATTGACGACCGCCTTTGCATTGCAAATATGGCAATAGAAGCAGGCGCCAAAAACGGTATTTTCCCTGTTGATGACATAACCCGTGAATATTGCAACGGAAGATATCAGGGAACTCCCGTAGAATACACCGCCGATGAAGACGCGGTATATGATGAAGAATATACAATAGACTTGAGCACGCTTAAATCAACGGTTGCCTTTCCTCATCTTCCCGAGAATACAAAAACGATTGATGAAATCGGAGAAAAAGAAATTAAGATTGACCAGTGCGTAATCGGTTCATGCACTAACGGCAGAATTTCGGATTTGAGAGTTGCGGCTTCTGTCCTTAAAGGAAGAAAACTTGCAAAGAACGTAAGATGTATAATTTTCCCCGGAACTCAGCAAATATGGCTTCAGGCAATGCACGAGGGGCTATTTGATATTTTTGTTGAAGCGGGAGCAGTTGTTTCAACACCGACCTGCGGCCCTTGTCTGGGCGGTCATATGGGTATTCTTGCCGCAGGCGAGAGAGCTATCTCTACAACAAACCGTAATTTCGTAGGAAGAATGGGTCATATCGATAGTGAAATTTACCTTGCAAGTCCTGCGGTTGCTGCTGCAAGCGCAGTAACAGGTTACATCACTGACCCTGAAAAGCTTTAATAAAGGAAGAAAGGTTAGGTACTTAATATGAATGCAAAAGGTACAGTACATAAATTCGGCGATAATGTAGATACCGACGTTATTATTCCGGCTCGTTATCTTAACACATCCTCGCACAAGGAGCTTGCTGCGCATTGCATGGAGGATATTGATTCGGATTTTGTAAGCAAGGTTAAGGACGGCGACATTATGGTTGCAGAAAAGAACTTTGGATGCGGTTCTTCGCGTGAGCATGCTCCCATAGCTATAAAGGCAAGCGGAATTTCCTGTGTGATTGCTTCAACATTTGCAAGAATTTTTTATCGCAACGCAATCAATATCGGATTACCTATTCTTGAATGTGACGAAGCCGCAACAGATATAAAAGACGGCGATACTGTTTCTGTAGACTTCAATACGGGAGTAATTACGAATGAGACTACCGGAAAAACATATAATGCTGAGCCGTTCCCTGAATTTATCCAGGATATAATTAAAAAGGGTGGTTTAATCAAGTCTATAATGTGACCTAAGAGCACATAAATAAAGCCTTGCTAAGCTCTGTTATTTTTTATAACAGAGCTTTAAAATTTTCTTTTTATAATTATTAAGGGACATAAATACAGCAATCAAAAGACTTTTAAAAAAATCGGTTGTTTATTTACATACTTAAAAATTACTAAAAAATAACGGCTGATATCTTGTATTATTTTAAAAAAATTGTTATTATTTTATATGTAAAGGATATTGGGGTGTAAGAAGATATGAAGATGATATTGCATTGTGCTATTTGCGATGATTTGCCTAAAGCTGTTGAAGCGGCAAAAGCCAGGGCTGAAAAGGTTTTTAAAGAAAAAAACATAGCTTATGAAATATCTACATATACCAACAGCAATCAACTGCTTTTTGACTTTGACGAATCCAGACAACTTGATTTGCTTATCCTTGACATTGAAATGCCCGGAGCGACAGGACTTGAAATTGCGGCAATGGCAAAAAAGGTGTATAAAAACTGTATTATCGTTTTTTTGACGTCATATCTTAATTATGCTATTGACGGATATGAGCTTGAAATTTTCAGGTTTGTTCCGAAAGATGATGAAAACAGACTTGAGCGAGCGATCGGAGACGCTGTAAAAATAATAAATTTAGAAAGCAGGCAGAGTTATTTTGTTAAAAGGTATGATTGGTGCGGGAAAATACCTTACAAGAATATACTGTATATTTCAAAAAACGGCAAAAACTCGGTTATTAACATGGAAAACGAGGACCCTGTTAAAATACGCAAGCCGATTTCGGTTGTATTCAGCGAGCTTAATTCTGAAGAGTTTATTTTCATAGATCGCGGGTGCATTGCCAATATGATGAATGTAATGAGGGTTGACAAGAATAACTGGATTTGTAAAAACGGCGAAAAACTTGCAATAAGCCGTTCATCATATTCCGAGATAAAGAAAAAACTGCTGGAATTCTGGGGGAGGAAGATGTTTGATGATTAATTGGTGCATTGAAATCGGGGTAACAATTTGCGAAGAAATAGTGTTGTTTTCATTAATAGAAAGTCTGTGCGGTAAAAAATACGGAAAACTGAGACAAACAGCAATAAAAATAATTGTTTCAATTGCGGTTACGGCTTTTATAATATGGATGAATAATACTGTTTCTCTGTTCTCTTTTCTTACGCTTATAATAGGGTCGCTGATTCCTGCAATTTTGGCAAAGCTTTTTTGCAACGGTAAACTTATTCAGTTTATGTCGATTTCAATTATGTATTTTCTCGCAATTACCATAGTTGATATTTTAATTGCTTTTATTGTTGAATACCTTTTAATTCATGGTTTTTTCGAGTTGGTTTTAACTACTACAGGTTTTGAGAGAAACTGTTACATAATATTTTCGAAAATTATGCTTGTTTCTCTGTATTTTATTTTTAAAAAGCTTTTTAAATATAAGGCAAAAGACTTTTCAACAAAGATGCTTATTTTTCTTGACTGCAGCAGTGTGCTGTATTATGTGTGCTTGAATATTGTTATCGGAAGTATTATTTCAGAAGATATTACAACAGTGAAAAATACTATTATTGTTTCATTGTTATTTATGATTGTATTTTTAGTATTAAGTATTATTTTCATAAAATACTACAGCGATGAAAAACAGCGGAAGAACAATTACAAAATGGCAGAATATCAAAAAAATATTCTTGAAAAAAATTATCTCAGCTTAAATGAAATGTATAAAACAAACGCAAGAAATATGCACGACTACAGAAATCACATTCTGGTTTTGCAGGGACTTATACGCAGCAAAAAATATGAAAATGCCGAAGAATATCTTGAAGAGTTATATACAGAAATAAATAAGGACAGGCTTATAATAACATATACAGGTGTAGAGATTGTTGACGCCGTTTTAAATGTTAAGGCAAATGACGCAGCAAAAAACAAAATAAAGATGGACGTTAACGCGTCATATCCGAACGATTCACGAATAAAGCAGACAGATATATGCGCCATTTTGGGAAATCTGATTGACAATGCAATTGAAGCTTGCCTCAAAATAGATGACAAAAATATGCGCTTGGTGATGGTTCGAATTTCTTATTCAAATAATATTGTTTTTATAAAAATAAAAAATTCGGTTCTAAACAATCCCTTTGATGAAACAATAACGCTTAAAACAACGAAAGAAGACAAGCAAGCCCACGGCTTAGGTCTGACAATAGTTAAAAATGCACTTGAAAAATATTCGGGTGATTTATTACAGAGTTTTGTCGATGATATGTTTGTTACCGAGGTTATTTTGTATTGTAATAACAGCGCAGACACCAAAAAATAAGCGAAATATAAATTTATTATCCATTTTTAGGACAATCAATTAAGATTGTCCTTATTTTTTTGTGTATATTAGGAATGTCAAGAAAATTAGCGGACAAAAATATAATGTTTTGGGGACAAATGTGTCGAAAACCACTATATTGTGATAGAATATAACAAAAGCTGGGAGGCAGACTGATGCTAAACCGTATAAGCGAGAAAATGTCGGGTTATCTGGTTCGTAAAAACGTAGTAGATAATGAGCGTTCCGAAGTTTACACATATGGCTTTATGCTTATTTTTTCCACTGCCTTCTCTGTGATAACTGTGCTTGTCATTGCCGCTCTGTTTGGTAATCTGTTTTTCGGAGCTTTGTTTCTTGCGGTAATGATGTTTCTAAGATTTTTTTGCGGCGGCTACCATTGCTCAACATATTTAAATTGCTGGTTGTGTACTAACTTTATTGCTGCTTGTGTATTTTTCATCATCAAACTTTTACCCCTATCCAATTTGACAGTAAATTTACTTGTTCTTTGTTTTGGTGTCGCCGCAGCAATATATATTTTTATAAATTCTCCAATTGAAAATTCAAACAATCCTTTGAATGACAAAAAAAGGCTGAAAAATAAACATATTTCACGTGTTTTGACCGTTGTTTTTGCATCTACAGTGACTATAGGATTTATATTTTTTAGATGTTTGGCAGTATTTTCATATTTTACTGCAATATCGGCTGCACTTGTTGTAGTCTCAATACTTATGATAACAGAAAAAGTAAATTGGAAGTGGAAAAAATGAGAATTCTTAAAATGATTGCACGCGTGGCAGAAAGTGTTGCAAAGTTTGGCGCAGGTACTGTATCAACAGGTATGTCATTTCAGCCAAAGACACCATCCTGCCTGATTGAAAGCAAAGATAAATAAAATGCGAAAGGGCTTCCGAAAAATTTCGGAAGCTATTTTGGCTATTGATTTAAGGACAAAACAAGTAGTTTTGGAGGACAAACATTTTCGCAATTATAAAATTATATTATAATATGTATATAGATAAGAATTTACTGATAATAAATGAAAACTTACTTAGGTATTGTATTATTCGGTAAACACCCTAAAAACATTCAACCTTTTATTTTATCGGATATTATCAATCATTTATGCGTTTTTTACTTACAAATCATATTTTCATCCGGCTTGATTTTTGGTAAAGGCGTAAATGGCTGTCCTGTACTTTTGTGCGGGACAGTTTTTTTATATTTAAATTGATTCTGCAATAATAAAAAAATAAAACGCCTTGACAAATATGTTATGCTGATTTATCATTGCATTAAGGTTGCAAATTATTGCTTAATTAACATATTAAGGGGTAAAACATGGATACTAAAAAAGACAATTATGCTGATAATTATAATGATAAGCTCAGCAATAGAAACTCAAAAGATTATGAGCTGGATAATTTTGATACCGACGGAACTACAGCTTCTTCGCCTTCTGCAAACAGCAGTGAAAAGGGAAACGACGCTTCCGATTACGGAGATAATTTTAACTCACAGATAGGAGAAACCTCAGACGACCTCAAATATAATCTTGATGACAGCTTAGATGAATATTACATAAACACATCTCCGTCAGAACGAAAAAATTCCGGCGGGAGAAAATCCGGGAAAAAAAGCAAAAGAAATGCAGCGATTATATTTGTCTGCGCAGCGGTCGTATGCATTATTGCGGCGATTATATTTGTGCTTACACAATGTTCTGACGGAACAGCAAGAAAAACTGCAACTACTGTAGCTTCGTCATCTGTAAAAGAAACAGAAGCGACGATCCGGCAGGCTGCCGAGCTTCAAACAGAAACGCAGCCTGAACAGGTTGAAACCGAGGCTGCTGTTGAAACCGAAGCACCGACTGAGGCTGTAACTGAGCCTCAAGCTGTTGAAACAGAGCCAGTTCCTACGGCCACGGAGGCTCCGACTCAGATTGAGGAGCCTGTGCAGACGGTTGCAGGAGATGACAATTCCGACATCAATACCGATACTGATACAAATACAGATAAAAACGAGGAAAATCCTCTTGTTGAAGAGGTTTATCCTGAATAATATTAAATATAATATATTTTGTGGTATAATTATAATGTTACAGAAGAGTATATTATAATACTATACAATATAAAAAAAGCAAGATTATGAAATGAGGATGAATTAATGAGTTGTAATCATGACTGTTCTTCTTGCTCGTCAGACTGCAAGGACAGGCAGCCTGCTGATTTGCATGAAAAGCTTAACAAGTACAGCATTGTAAAAAAGGTTATAGGTATTGTTTCGGGCAAAGGCGGAGTAGGAAAAAGTCTTGTAACATCAATGCTTGCGGTAACCTTTAACAGAATGGGCAAAAAAACAGCCGTTCTTGATGCAGATATAACAGGACCGTCAATTCCAAAGGCGTTTGGAATTAAAGAGAGATGTATGGGAAGCGATGAGGGGATTTTACCCGTTTCGACCGAAGCCGGTATTGATATAATATCAATAAATCTTCTGCTTGAAAACGAAACCGACCCGGTTGTATGGCGTTCTCCGATGATTACTGGAACGGTTAAGCAGTTTTGGAGCGACGTTATATGGCAGAACATTGACTATATGTTCGTAGATATGCCTCCGGGAACAGGCGACGTACCGCTTACTGTATTCCAAAGCATTCCGATTGACGGCATTGTTGTGGTGGCGTCACCGCAGGAGCTTGTTTCTATGATAGTTGAAAAAGCTGTAAAAATGGCAAATATGATGAATGTACCGCTTTTGGGACTTGTTGAGAATATGAGTTATTTTGCCTGTCCTGACTGCGGAAAAAAATATTCATTGTTCGGCGAGAGCCATTTAGAGCAAATTGCCGAAAAATATAATACAAAGTTACTTGCAAAACTTCCGATAGACCCTGACCTTGCAAAAAGTGTAGACAGCGGCAGAGTGGAATTCTTTGAGGGAGGCTATCTTGACGGTGCCGCAGAAGAGATTGAGAAGAGTATGAGATAAAGGAAAATTAAAAAATATTACAAATGAATATAAATGAAAACGCCAAACCCATTGCGGAAGGTTTGGCGTTTTCTTGTTCTTAAAAAATGAGGGGTACAAGTGCGAACCTCCAAGTTGGTTCGCTTTGAGGAGGGTAGAACAATCATACTCGGACGGTTGCGGTTCCGTCTGATGAGTACAGTTATATTAAATACCACTTTTTTGAAAACTGTGTGAAATTAAGCTGAATATGTATTGAAAAACATCTGTTTTTACTATGCTTTTTGAAAATATACAAAATATTTTACAAAAATAAAAACAAATGTTTGATTTTTCAAAGTTTATATGATATACTTTGCTTGAAGGGTGTGTGACGTTATGAAGCCTTTAAGTAAAAGCCAGCAGAAAATATTAGATTATCTCAAGAAATGTTCCTCTGACGGCAGAGTTCCTTCGGTACGAGAAATTTGCGCCGAAACAGGACTCAGCTCTACCTCAACGGTACATCATCATCTTAATGCGCTTGAGGAAAAGGGCTTTATAATTCGTGAACACGGTGTCAACAGATGTATTCAAATCAGCGGAGAAGAAAAGTCTGTAGGCGTTCCTGTGCTTGGCAGAGTAGCGGCAGGTTATCCTATTCTTGCTGTTGAAGATATTGAGTGTTATGTTCCCGTTCCTGAAAGTCTTAAACGCGGCAGAGAGCTTTTTGCGCTCAGAGTTCAGGGAGAAAGCATGATTAATGCCGGAATATTGGACGATGATATAGTGGTTGTAAACCGTACACCTGTCGCGGAAAACGGAGAAATTGTGGTTGCGTTGGTGGGAGATGAAGCAACCGTAAAGAGGTTTTATAAAGAGGACGGTCATTTCAGATTACAGCCCGAAAACGACAGTTTTGAACCGATTATTGCCGATGAAGTTGTGCTTCTTGGCAAGGTTATCTCAGTAATAAGATATATGGAGTAATTTACATTAAATATGTTTAGGCTTGTTGCTGAACCTTATAAGTTTATATAAATTACAGCAGGGGTATGCGGCAAAAATCCGCATACCTTTTTATATGCTTACATTAAAATATATAATAAGGAAATAATGTGTTTATGGAAAAGCTCAATTAAAACAGTTTTTTTTACGAATGCGGTGTAATGCTTAGTGCCGGGCATTAGCATTGATGATGATGCAGGCATAAAAAGTGCTTTTTAGCAGTATAATGGGTTATTGACCGAAATCAATTTGAGTTGTATAATCTAATTTATATAAGGTTATATACCTCTTATGCAAAGCTATAATTGAAAGGATAATTCTATGAATATATGCATATTCGGCTCTTCAAGTGAACAAATAGATAAAGAATACCTTAATACAGCCGAAAGTCTCGGGAACTCCATCGCACAAAAAGGGTACGGAGTAATTTTTGGCGCAGGAAAATACGGGGTTATGGGTGCGGCTGCACGAGGAGTATCATCAGCAGGAGGCAGGTTAATAGGAGTAAGCCCGAAATTCTTCATTGAAATGGAAGTAATATATGAAAAATGCTCCGAAATAATATACACCGAAACAATGCGGGAGCGCAAAGCTATTATGGAGGACAAATCGGACGCTTTTGTAGTTTGCGCAGGCGGAATGGGCACATTTGAGGAATTTTTTGAGGTGCTCACCCTCAAGCAGCTTCACCGTCACACAAAACCCATAATTATATATAATGTAAACGGATATTACAATTCATTGATTGCAATGATGAAAAATGCGGTAAAAGAGAATTTTATGAGTGAGGAATGTAATAAGCTATATACCATTGCATACAGCGAGAAAGAAATTTTTGAACACCTTGAGAATTATAAGCCGTATTCTTATAATAAGTATGATTTTTCAGGTTTGGGAAAGGAAGATAAAAATGGCTGACAACTGCGAATTATGTGCTCATTATGTTGCTGACGACGAGTTCGGAGATTATTGCAGTATAAACCTTGATGAAGATGAAATGGAGCGATTTCTTAGGCAAAACGCAACTCAATGTCATTATTTTCAGTTATATGACGAATATAAAATTGTAAAAAAGCAGAATTAAAAAATATAATATAAATTTTTGTAAAAGTAACAACATTAAAATATTGTTTTTTATCATTTTAACTCTAACCCCCTTTGTTTTAAGGGGGTTTTTTATATATAGTAGGCAATAATAGTTTTTTAAAAAAATTATGGACAAAAAAGTCGTTTTGCAAAAATTACATATTTATTTGGACATTGTAATCATATCAATGCATTATGCACAAATGAAGAATAAATATCTTGTCGAATTATACGAAATTTTGAAACACAGTTGTTTTATTATTGATTTTTAATAAAATTAAGTATAAAATAAACATAGCATTTACAAGAATTTTGTAATTTTTAGTATAACTTTGTCGAAAGATTTTAAATGTTGTATGAGAGTATTTTAAGGATTAGGAGTGTTGGGCAATGAGCTTTTACAACAAAATCGTTGATCGTATAATCAACGAAAAAGTTCCCCAAAAAAAACGTAAGCGGTTAATTATATTTATTGCCATAATAACTCTCCTGTCTATGACAACGGCAACCGTGGCGTGGTTTACGGTAAATACATTTGCAGGTGTTGACAACCTTGATATGCACATCAGTGTCAGCGCACAGCTGAAAGTGGGAATGGAAAATTACGGCAAAGACCTTGAGAGATATACAAAGGTAATCACAAATGAAATGATTGACGGTTATCTTGCAAAAGACAATGCAAGACTTAAGGATATGGTGCTTGACCCTGTTACCACGTCTAACGGCACACGTTTTACCAATCAGCGCGGAACAGTAAGAAAAGCAAACGACCGTTCTTATCTTGAGTTTGAGTGTTATTTCATAGCTACGGAAGAAATGTGGGTTCATCTCACTACCGAGAGCACTAAACAGGGCAATGATGACGGAACCAAGGTTACAACAACATCAACAGGAGCAAAAGCAGACGTAGTAAACTGCACGAGAGTTGATTTCTCAACCGAAACAAACGGAACCGCTATTTACGAGCCTAACCGCGGCACTCCCGTAAACGGACAGAGTACGTTTGATTTGCCGTCGGGAACAATGCGATATTCCGACAGTACAAGAATTTTTCATTTGGAAGAACTCACCCCTACAAAGGTAACAATAAGGCTTTGGATCGACGGTGAAGATCCTCAGTGCGACGATGATGTTCAGGACGCACAGCTTTCAGTTCAGCTTGGCTTTATCGGCTGTGATGAAAACAACCAGCCTATATCTTAAAAATCAAGACACACTAAACAACATTTATTAATTAAATCTTAACTGATTAAAAATCCCAGTAAAACTACAATAAAGCGGAGTGATAAAATTGTTCGGAAAAAAGAAAGCTAAAATTGAACAGCCGATTACTCCGGAGGAGCTTAGTCGTCTTAATGATAAGAAGATGGCAGACGCGGAAATTGAGCATTTTCATGTAAAGAATGACTCAATTGAAATTGTAAAATACAAAAAACGCAGAAAGCTTTTAAGCTTAATTCTTTCAATTTGTCTTATTATTCTGCTGATTTTGTTTCTCGTTTCAATGCTTTTAACCCAGTGGGGCGACTTAATTATAAGCGTTGATTCTCCTGCGGTGAAGAAAGGCATTGTACTCAGTGAAGACCCCGAGTTCAAAACACAGGGCGCTGCGCTTTCTGCAAAGCAGGTTGACGACGTTACTAACATTACATATTCGTGGCTTCCCATCGACCTTGACACAAGCAAAAACGGCGAACACAACGGCGATAATTATTTAGCTTACACATTCTATTGTAAAAATAACGGTCAGGTTGCTCTTGATTATGACGCAACGCTTGAAATTATGGGTGTTGCAAAATCTGCCGACGAGGCAACTCGCGTTATGGTTTTTAAGAACGGCAAGCCGTCAATATTCGGTAAAGGCAAATACAATGACCGCAATACCGCTGAAACCGACTGCACCAAATTTGAGACTGACACACGGGTTATGTCAACGTCAACAGAAGATTTTAAGGTAGATGATGTTGATAAATATACAATTGTTATCTGGGTTGAGGGCAATGACCCTGAATGTATTGATGACATCCGCAACGGTCATGTCAGAATGAGAATGTTGTTCAGCGTGCGTGATGACGAAACTACTGCACCGGCAGATTAACTGTCAGGCAGTTGCAAAAAGAATATTAAAATCGGTATTACGTGCGAAAGCACTGATATATAACAAAAAATCCCTATGGTGTTTTAGGGACAAAAAATTATTTTAGGAGGAATTTCTCAATGAAAAAATCATCAAGAAAGAGATTATTAATCTCTTCAATAGCAATGCTTTTAGTTGCTATGGTTGCTCTTGGAACAGCAACATTCGCTTGGTTCACATCAAGCACAACTGCTACAGCAAACGGTATTAATGTAAAGACTATTAAGGCATCAAAGCTTGAGATTTCAAAGCTTAACAAGGTATGGGGTACTACTGTAGCTTACGGCGTAGATCAAGCTGTATATTTACCTGTTTCTACAAATAATGGTACTACTTGGTTTACTGCTAACGCTACAGCAAAGGATAACTATTTGGCTGATCAAGAAAAGGCTGCTGAAAATGTAAGTGCTAAACAGCCAAACATTTATTACTTTAGTGAACAGCTCAACGTTAGAAATAGCGGTGAGGCAGCTGTTAATAATGCTAAAATTACATTTTCATTGTCAGACGCTACAAAGCCCGATTATATTCGTATTGCTTTAGTTCCTGTAACAGATACTGAAGAGAATACAGATCAACTCCCAAATCCAGCATCAGCTGAGACTTTTATGCAAAATATTTTTGCTAACGATGCTACATCATATAAGGCTTTGACAGGAACGGATGTACAAAGCAATCTTTCAGAGGACATTACACCAAAAACTACTTATGAAGTAACACTTGGTGAAGGTGGTACATTAAATCCAGGCCAGACACAGTATTATAACCTTTATGTATGGTTTGAAGGTCAGGATGCAGAATGTATTGATAACAACGCAGGTGCTTCAATTGGTAATATCACATTTACTGTACAAGGTGAAACAGCAAGTCAGACTCCATAACTATAGCAAATGTTATTTAATTTAACCTATTAAGACCCATTGATTGGAGACCCCTTATGAAACAAGCGTTAAAAAGAATATTCAATATAATTATTGATGTAATTGTTGTATTGATTTTAGCAGTGTCAGTTCTTATTGTTACACTGTCTTTAACATCAAAATCATCAGGGGTCCCCAATATTTTCGGCATAGCTCCCCTTAACGTTCAGTCAAGCTCAATGGAAGATACATTTAATGTAGACGATCTCATATTATGTACGGTTACAAATGATCCGTTTTATGAATATAAAAAAGGTGACATTGTTACTTTTCCAATTGAGATAAACGGTGAAAATCGTCTCAATACTCACCGAATTGTTGAAGTGATTAAGGACGAAAACATCACCTATTACAGAACGCAGGGAGACAATAAACTAACAAATCCCGAACCCGATAATGATCTTCAAACTTCTTCGAGGATTGTTGCCAAATATACAGGCAAAAGAATTCCGGGAGTGGGATATATATTCAGCTTTGTCAGAACTCAGCTCGGATTTTTTCTTTGCGTTCTGCTTCCTATGATTTTTTTCTTTGTCTATGAGGCAGTCAGGGTAATAATGAATGTCATTGCCTATAACAAGGAAAAAGCGGTTGAAGAGGCAAAGGCGGTTGTCAGTAATTCTGAACTTACAGAAGAGCAGAAGAAAAAAGCAATTGAAGAGTACCTTGCGTCAATTGGAGAAAAGCAGAGCGGCATAACGGAAAATGAGCCTACGGTACAAACACCTGCCGAAAGCGATAATTCCAACTCTGAAGATTAAAGCTGTTTTTAAAATTTTAATTTGTCCCTAAGCACTTGGGTGCAGTTTTAAGTAACGTAGATATTTCTTTTCCGTGCAACAGCGGAAAAGAAATATAATGTTACATTTTTAGGTTTACGATTAGTTATTTGTTATCACATATTAGCAATTATATCCCCAGCAAATTATTAATAAATCAGGCAGTAATATTACCTGATAAAAAATTATAACAAGGCAAAACCGTCTTGAAAAATGAAGGGTTTACATTACAAAATTAAGTATATTAATCTATTTAATAAATAGCAATAGATTTTTTTAAGGAGACGAAGTACCGTGGATACAGTATTTAAATTTCTGTTTGAATTTCTCGGTCAGTTTTTTGGCTCATTGTGGTCAATAATAACAGGCTTGTTTACAGGAATAGGAAAGGCTTTTGACTTTCCTGCCTATATCAATATAATAAACGGCTACACTACCGAGTTGGGCGGACTCGCCTGGGGTATTGCCATTCTTGCAATTGTACTTCTTGTTGCTGTACTTGGCTTGATTGTATGGCTTATTATCGTCGCCGTAAAAAAGTTTATTCGTTCGCATCGCAGAAGAAAAGATACCGACTCACTTGTTAAAGAGGTGCAGGCACTCAATAAAGAGGTTATGCGTTTAAACCTTGAGAAAGATAAAATTCTTTCTATGAAGGTTTCGCAGATCGGACTTAATCCTAATGAGATTGCAGAGCTTACAGGCGAAGAGATAGAGTCACTTAACGGTGAAGGCGAAGAAGAGGGCACATCAGACAAGAGATTCTACAAACTTGCAGAAATTGATGAACTTTGGGCAGATTATCAGCCCCCTGAATATGATAACGACATCACACTTCCCGAGTTCTGTGAACGCTTCAGAAATTTTGCGTGCTCCAGACTTGGACTTTACTACGATCTTAAACTTATCAGACTTTTTGTTGCATCGTTTGCTTCTACCAGACTTATTATTCTCCAAGGTATTTCCGGTACTGGTAAAACATCACTGGCATACGCTTTTGGTAAGTTTGTAAATAATCCATCAATTATCGCATCTGTTCAGCCGTCATGGCGTGACAGAACAGAGCTCTTCGGATACTTTAATGAATTTACAAAGAAGTTTAATGAAACTGAACTTCTCCGTGCAATGTACGAGGCTTCCTACAACGAGAATATCTACGCTGTTATCCTCGATGAGATGAATATTGCCCGCGTTGAGTACTACTTTGCTGAGATGCTGTCTATTCTTGAAATGCCCTCACGCGATGAGTGGGTTGTAGATATTATTCCAAACGCGTGGGAATCCGATCCTAAGCATATTGTAAACGGTCAGCTCAGAATTCCGCCCAATATGTGGTATATTGGTACAGCTAACAACGACGACTCTACTTTTGCTATCACAGATAAGGTATATGACCGTGCTATGCCTATTAATATTGATACAAAGGGTGTTGCATTTGATGCTCCCGATACACCTCCGGTAATTATCAATTACAATCACTTTGAGGATATTCTCAATGATGCTAAAGCAAAATTTGTGGTATCAGAGGAAAGTCTTAAAAAGGTTGGACTTCTTGACGACTATGTAATTGAGCATTTTCGCATAGCTTTTGGTAACCGTATTGTTAAGCAGCTCCGCGATTTTGTTCCTGCCTATGTTGGCTGCGGCGGTACAGAGCTTGACGGTCTTGACTATGTACTCGCGCGTAAGGTATTCAGAAAGTTTGAATCACTTAACCTTTCGTACATCCGCGACGAAATTGACGGTCTTTGCGCTTACCTAGACGAATTGTTTGGTGAACAAAATATGAATGAATCAAAAGATTATCTCCGTATGCTCAAAAAGCTGGTATAATGTAGTGAAATAGGGCGAACCGAGTTCGCCCTATACTTACTCGACTAATCTGTAGAAATTGCGGTAAAAATTTGTTTGGAATTGTGAGGAAAAAATACAATGGCCGATTACAGTAAATATTATAGAGCTTATATGTATATGCAGGAGCTTCTGCAGAACGACTTTACTTACAATTACATAAACGAAGGTCTTAAAGACGGCGATAACGGCAAAGATTCGCTTGTGGGTAAAACTAATGAAAAAGTTATCGATATGGACTGGGTTGAGGCCATCGAGGAGGTATTGCCTTATATTCAGAAGGCAATAGATGAACAGCGCCGTTTTATTAAGCAGATTGAAAATGTTGTCAGAATTGAGCTTGCAAGAAAAACGGGTCCCGAATCTGTTAAGCATCTATCCCAGCACACCAATTTCATTGCAAAAGTTGAAGGAGATTCTGTTACTCCCAATAAGATCCTTGTTACTGAGCGTGAAGAGAGCTTTGCAATTTACGAAAACAGGGTTCTTTTAACACTTATCCGCAAGGCACTTGTTTTTGTGGCAGACAAATATACAAAGATGAAGGATGTTCCCGACGACAGCTACAATGAATTTTCATTAAACCGCGTACTGACGCTCAATGAAGAAAAAACGGAATTTAATTTTAAATATTCAAGAGAGGCTCGTGAAACCCTTGCCGATGACCTTGATCTTATTGATGCAAGTGAACTCTCTGACTTTGACAGAATCAGAAAGATAAGAAATACGCTCAACAGTTTTCTTACTACCCCGCTGATGATAGCAATTGCAAAGGAACCCGAGGTTCGGCCTCCTATTACTCAGACAAACCTTCTCAAGAAGAATCCTAACTTTAAAAAGGCTATGGAACTATGGAGCTTTCTTGATAGTTACAAAAAGCCGGGATTTGAAATCGTCGGTGAAAAGTTTGACGGAAAAATGTCCGAACAGGTTCAGCAGGACGTTTATTTTACAATGGGCTTTGAGCATTTTATGATGTCCATTGCCACAAACCCGGGTCTGCGAAGACTTCTTCAGGAAAAATATGAAGAAGAAAACGCTCGCATTGCTGAGGAGGCATCAAGGCCTGAAAGAACACGAGAGTCGGTTCTAAAGGCTCAGCTTGATGCAGTCCGCAAGGAAGAGATGGAAATTCGCCTCAAGGAGATTCGTGAGCGCGAAAAGAAAATTCTTGATTTACAGAACGAAGTTAAGAACTTAAAAAATCAGCTGGCAGAAAAAGAACGCATTATTATCAGTTTAAGGGGAAAAGTTTCGGCACTTGAAGATCAGGTTAACGAGCTTAAGGCTGAGTTAAAAGAAACAAAGCTCAAACTGCTTGAAGCTGAAAAGCGTATAAAAGAACTTGAAGAGGAAAATGAACAGCTCAAAGCGAAAATCGCAGAGCTTGAAGCGCATATTGAGGAGCTAAACGCTACAATAGAGGAACTCAATAAGCAGATAGATATTTTAAAAGACAGAGTACAGGTTCTTCTCCAGGAGAATGCCGCTCAAAAGGCAAAAATTGCCGAGCAGAACCAGATTATTGCCGAGCAGACTGAAAAGATCAACGGTCTTGAAACTCAGGTAGCCGAGCAGCTTGCAACAATTGCTGCTTTAACAGAAAATATAGCCAATTGTGAGAAAAAAATTGCAGAGGACGAACGTCAGATCAGCAATTTGACAGAAAGAAATAATAAATTAACTGATACACTCCAGACTGAGCGCGCTCAAGCTAAAGAGCGAGAGGCACAGATGAAGGCTGACTTTAATGCAAAAACAGAAGAAGCCGCACAGGCACATGCAGCTGAGATCAAGTCTATGCAAAAGACAATTGACGATGCTGATGCCGCTCATGCGGAGTTGGTTGCACAAATGAATGCAGACTTTGCTGATAAAACAAATGCCGCAGAGCAAAAGCGTATTAATGATTTGTCGGCACAGCAGCAGGAATTTGAAAATCAAATTAATAAAATTAAGAAAAATAATGCTTCTGCAGCCGCAGCAGTTGATGCAAAACATGCGTCTGAAATTAGGAAGGTTCAAAAGTCCGTTGACAAACGTGTTGCGGCGGCGGAGAAAGATGCTGAAAAGCGTATGAACGCAAGGGTTAAGGAAGCCGAAAAGAACGCTAAGAGCGACATTCGCACCGCGAAAGATGCAATTCGTGCAATTAAATCTTCTGCTGATCTTATTATTCGTGATTATAACTACGGATGTTTGAGTGTTGTCTCGGCATATGCTCAGCAGGCGGCAGATTCCGGAATTAATGATTTAACCGGAGCTATTATTGATACCGCCCGCAGTATTGAAACGGTGGCTGTTACTAAGAGCGGCAAGGGTGTAAGCCTTTGCACATATTCAAACAATACCTTTAATGAAGTTAAGCTTTATAAAAAGAGTACATCTCTTGATATAGCGCTGGCAGATGTCTTAAAACAGATCGTCGGAATTTCAAATAAGCCAGTTTGCGTTACGTATTCAGGCGTTAATAGGTCGGTTGCAGAGAGCTTTGCGGCTCAGGCAAAGTCGGCTGGTGCAGATAGGGTAACAGTTTCTGAAAACTTATCAATTAATTCAAACGGTATGGTTGCAATTTACTTCTGCAAGGAGTAAAATAAAGTTAGAAAATCGAGGTCGCCATGGAAAAGAGCCAACAGCTAAGTCGCAAGACTTGGAAATTACTTGCTAAAAATTTAATAGTTTTAGCTGTGCTGGTTGTAGCAACGATTGTTGGTGTATTGTCATGGTTTACAGCCGATAATTCAGCTACCGCAAGCGGAATAAATATTGTAACAGATGTGCCTGAGGGTCTTGAAATTGCAATAAAAGAGACAGGCATTGAGCCGAGTGAATCCGACTGGGTTAATGGGTCTGTAACATTATCTGCGGCAGATCCCAAATATTCGTTTCTTTCAAACCTTAATATATCTGAAATTACAGGCGACGGCATTTTATTTATAAAGCCCTATTTGAAACAAAGCGGCTCTGTTGCAATCGCCGATACCTCGAGGGTATGGAGTGTGCAACAGGTTAAAGTCAATGAAAACGTTGATTATGTAAGCTTTGATCTCCACATAAGGACAAAGCATTCGGGCAAAACGGCTGTACTTAAGAGTTCGACATATTTTGGTCCGCTTAAGCCTAATGAAGACATGACTCCGGAAGATGGTATTTCTTCTAACAGTGTCATTGGTGCTGCAAGAATGTCCATTGTGAATGAAAATAAAAGAAAACTTCTTTGGATTCCTGCTCCCCACCTTTACTACCGATATGATAAATTGGAAACAAATGTAGTAAATGTGTATAATGATGAAGGTCTTGTCGACAGCCAATATAAGAAGATTTATTCTGAGGGGCAGAATGGTACCTACAATCATCAATACTATACAATCGACCGAACAAGAAATATTATAAAATACGGAACCGTACCCGATAAAAGTTCAATAGTAACGGCCAACAATAAAAAAGACTATACATTGCACGAGGATGTAAGTGTTGCAGATTTGACTGAAATGTCAGGTGGCTTTTATCATGATAAGGTTCATGTAAATTTATGGATTGAAGGAGAAGATCCTGAATCTCGTGCTGCTCAGGTTGGCGGTGAGTTTAAGGTTGAGCTGAGCCTTGACCTTAAAAATGCAAATTAATTTAAATCTATAAACAGGAGGTGAAACATATGAAGTTAAGAACTCTTGCAAAAGCTTTATTAATTAAAGCAAAGCAAAAGAGAGAGAATTACAGGGGTATAGCAAAATCATATGTTTCACTTTTTTTGGTGGTTATACTACTTGTGGGCTCTGCAACCGCTTGGTTCGTATCAAGGGAAGGAGCTAATATATCATCTGATATACTTAAAATGACAGGCACGTCTGAAATACGTGATGACAGTTCAAGTAAGGCTGTGGATGAGGTTATAATTCCTGAATTTCGTCTTGAAGAGGCATCAAGCGTTGATGGAAGAAACCTTTATTTTCCTGCGTCTTTTTCTAATAATGTATCTGATGTATCAAGCGGTATCGATACAATAACAGACCTGCAGTTAAAAACTGTAACTGAGGGAATGGTATATCGCGAGGCAAACGCAGGTGATAAAAATGTTCGCTATGCGTATGCGGACAAAACCATTACATCTTCAGGCGGAAAAACTGATGTCTGGATAAAGGGTTACAAAATAGAGATTGGGGACAATGTTTATGAGGATAATATAGACATTGTGTATGAAAACGGCAAACCTGTGAATCAAAAATTTCCCGACAGCTGTCCCGTTCGTATCGCAATTATTTCAGACAGTGCGGAGACACCTAAGGTTATAGATCCATCAGCTCTGGTTAAGTCGTATGCTGAAAACACTGACGCTGTTTATTACATAACCCAAGAGGGCAAACCGACAACACAGAAGACTAATCTGGATGCATTCTCATCATTTTACTACGGAACAGAAAATCCGTTATTTACAATTGAAGCAGGAAAATCTCTTAACTTTACAATTGTAGCATGGCTTGAAGGTACGCATAAAAATGCAAGAGCCTTTGAAGGCAAGAAAATGTCTGTTGAAGTTGAAATTGAAACAAATGTTTCTGAAATGGAAATGATTTATCTTCATGATAATACTGTCGGCGATGAGTATGACAATATCACTAAGGATAATTATAAAGAAGCAGCAGATTGGAAAGGCGGTAACGGTCAGCCTTCCGGACATTGGTTAAGCAATAATGTAGTTATAGCAATGTCGTATTATGACACAGTTGATAAAACATATAAAACTACCGTTATGTCAAAGGTTAAAGGTGAGAATTATCTCTATCAGGCAGCCATACCAATGCATGTTAAAACAGACATATCTTTCTATCGACTCAGTACTACAGATGACAAAGATGTTGACAAGGGTACAGTATATAATTCTTGGCACACATATAGTAATGTCTATGATCAAATGACAGATAAAGCAAAGGATTGGTCTGATAAACTATTCGGCAAACCTTCAAGCACAAGAGGAAACTATGTGCACTATTACGCGATCCGCGGAAACGGTCATGGTCTTGTAGATCACAATGCCAGTGACAGGCACGCAAAGTGGCTTTCACCTTGTGTAGGATATTGGGGAACAGAGAGTGGTCCCGTACAAACGAGCAATTAACATAAACATAATAATATGAACAGGAGGTGTCACAATGAAAGGAAAAATAAAGACTTTATTTAGAAGGGCTTCAAAGTCAAAGCATATATCAAAAAAGGGTCTTATACTTTCCGTTGTGGCACTTGTTGAAATCATAGCAATTATGCTGGTTTCAACAACCGCTTGGGTTGAAAATGTTTCTTCAATTGTTATGCGTACCAATGGTAAATCAGGTACAATTGAAACGCCTATCTCGCAACGTGCAAACGTAAATAAATCATCAAATAATATAATAGATTTGACGCATTACTTCCGTCCGTCCGGTAATTATCACCTCACGGCTGCTTCAAGCGCAGACGGCAATGTTTTTTATTTTCCAGAGGGGAACGGCGGAGATACAACCAATTTCCGTAAAGGCTCAATTAATGACAAAAACGTAAATTATATAAGCTTCACATTTAAGATTACCAGTGCTGTTAATTTGGCATTTGACGAAGTGCCTACAGTTAACATAGGCGGCAAAAAAGTAGAGGATAACCTTGTCAGATTTTCAATTGGTTACAACAACTCCTTTAATATATATGGCAACACGGATCAAACAGAAAATGTTGTGGGATCCGAAGACGGCTCTAAGGAAGCAACGGAGGTACACAGTTTTTCTAAATATACAAAAGGTTTTAATAGAGTAATTTCTACGACGGGAGACAGCACACTTGTTACTATCAGTATGTGGATTCAGGATCCGACATTCGCTAATGAATCCAGATACTCAGGTAAGACTGTTACTGTCAATAACTTTAAGCTTGTCGCGGTTGAAAAGTTGGAGGCAATAGCGGTTTCGAACGGCACAGTAGGCAGTACAGGCGGTACAGTTGCAATTAATGACGGTGAGTTTGGTCCAAAGGCAACAGCATATGTTGCATACGGTCAGAGAATTAAATTAAAGGCATCTCCAAATGTTACAAACGGATACGCCTTTTTGGGCTGGTCAACCACGCTGACAGGGTTGCCTTTGAAAAATTCCAATATTAAAAATGCCGCTGGAGATTATGAATACGAATACACAGTAAATTCAGATACTACTCTGTATGCTAAATTTACTGACAAACACATTTTGTATTTAAAGCCAAAGTATCTTCACAATGACAAAGTTGATAGTGTTGCTTATGCAGCATATATTTGGGGCACAGAAGACGGTGCACTCAAGAAAACATGGTATCACATGACCTATGATAGTTCAAAGAGCGCGTACAAATGTGAATACAAGGGTAATGCTAACAGTGTAATTTTCGCTTATATGGATCCGAGTTCTGCCAAGGTGGATTTAAATTCACTTACCGGAAATGATGCGTGGGACAAGTACAGATGGCTGCAAACCTATGATCTTCGTTTCCCACAGGAACTGGGAGAATACACATATATTGTAACATCAAGAAAAGCTCCGTATAATACATATGGCAAGGTTTACGGTTATTGGGAACATGATTATGCAACCGTAAATGTTTCGGCAAGAACAGGTCAGTCAAGCTATGGTACGGTAAACGCATATCTAAGCGGAGCATATTCTGATTCGGGTGCGAGCACAAGATACTCCGACACTTCACTTAAAGTTGACGGAACCCAATATAAAGATGATGGCAATACTAATGATAAATACGAAGCAAAGGTTATGCTTACTGCAAAAGCAAAAGACGGCTATGAATTTAAGGGCTGGTACAATAGTGCATCAGGTGGTACAGTAGAATCAACAAATGCTGAATATGAGGTTACAGCTCCGGCAAACGGAACAAAAGTAACATATTATGCTCAGTTTGATAAGAAGCAAGTATCTTGGTATTTGAAAGGCGATTTCAACCAATGGGGAACAAATAATCCACTTACAAATACATCAGGAAGCAATTGCTCGACCTCAATTGCGTTAAAAGCAGGCAGTTATGTATTTAAAATTCATAATTTGGTTGCAGGCGACAATGGCTGGTATACTGATGGTACGACAATAACGGATGATGGATCTTCTCCCACAACTTCAAAGGTTGTATGTTCAAATAAGACACTCATAACATCGGGCAACAACATGACCTTTAAAGTCACATATGATGCAAATTACACTTTCACGTTTAACACAAGCACTAAGAGTTTGACAATCACAAGAACCAGTTTACAGACGGTTAGAATTTGGTTTGATATAAGCAGTTTGACCGGAATTTCTGATCAAAACCCAAGAATCCAAATGGTGACAGATCAGGGTACAGTACCTTCGATGACAAAGAGTGGCAATGCTTATTACGCTGATGTCCCGTCTAACTACGCTACAGGAATTTGGTTTAACAGAATTAACGCTAATAACAGCAATGAGACATGGAATAGCTGGAACGCCGGTTCACGAAACGGACACACAAGATATAAACCTACATCATGGGGGGATCCAAGTGGTAGCGGTGGATCAGGCAGTTGGTCAGATTAAATGATAACAGGAGGTGAGACCATGAAAAAATCAAAAATATCGCTCAAGATGGGACTTGTAGCGGGTTTAGCTGTTGTTTTGGCTGTTGTCAGCATTGGCACTCCGACTTTTTCGTGGTTTGATCGTCCAAAGTCACAAACAGGCAATTCACTTACGTATTCAATAGGCGAGTCGGATAATGTAATCGTTTACGACGGCTCAAATGTAAATATGGAGACATATGTGTCAACCGACGACGGTGTAACCTACAGCACAACTGCTGCCGACCCTGCAAAAACCGGTACGTTGACTCCCGGTAAGCGAATTTACTACAAAACTGTTTTAACCAATAATAATGCCACGAGTGCTCAGAATGTTTCGCTTTATATCGATACTCTTGATACCGGCAAATCGGGTGAATGCTGTGTAGGCGTTAACGTCCCCATTAAGGCATATAAAAACTACTATTATAATGGCGCCACTATTCCTGAGGTGAGTAAAACAAGTGCAACAGGCAAGAACACAAAAAGGATATACTTTCAGCTCGGTGAAAATAAAAACTCCAAATGGACAGGCGGAAAGTATTGTGTGTGTTCCAGTACCAATGATGTTGATATAAATTATGAACAAGGCTCTAAAGGCACATACACCGATTTTATTAAAATTGGTACGGGAGATGCCAGCAGCAGTACGTTTTATGCTGATATACCTTCTGACCACAATAAAATGTTTATTGCAGTTCAATTATGGGGCGGTGATGATGAAAAAAGGACCCAGACCTTTACAAACCTCACAGGAAATGGTCTTACAGAAACCCAAAGTTTGCTTTTTAAGCTGAACGGTTATAATTACGGTGAGAACATCGGAAATAATACATGGAAAGATTTCCGAGGTGCATATGCACAAACATGTGCAGGTGCTAATATTGTTAATTATTATAGGGCGGCAACCGTTGCTTCAAACGCGAACGGCAATACTACTAATAATACCATAGACGTTTCTCTGGTCAAAGATACCGATTATAGCGGAAGCAGTATTACTTACCAATCAAGTAATGCAGGTACATTTACAGTAGATGCAAATGGAATTATTACTGGTAAAGCAGAAGGTACTGCGATGCTTACCTATACTGTAAAATCTCAGTTTGGTGATACGGTTACAAAAACAGCTACTGTTACGGTTAAAGCTGTTGACGGTGTAGGTCAAAAAATTATTGACGACGCACCAATTGTAACCAATTTGCTTATTCCTTCAGCTTCAGATGATAATGTCGAAAAAAACCTGAATGTTCAGGAGATTTATTGGTTCATTAAGAATGGCGCTGACTCAGGTGATTTGACTTATACACTTAAGAAAATATATCTTGGTGTATAATTAAACAAAATTTTTAAAAGGGTTGTTTTTACAACCCTTTTTTGTATAATATATAGTATAGTAAAAATCAGGAGAGAAAAATGCTGACAAAAAAGATAATGAATAAACTCCCAGAAGAAAAACAGGAAAAATTCTCAAAGGGACTAAGGGTTTTTAATATAATAAAGAATACAATGTGCTGGATATTAATTGCGGTGTTGGCATTTACTGTACTCTCATTTCTTATTGTACGAATCAATGGCGGAACTCCGTCCATTTTCGGATACACAATCCAACGTGTTGCAAGCGGAAGCATGGAGCCTGCCTTCAAGGTCGGCGATATCATTTTAAATAAAGATGTAGATGATGTAACTACCTTAAAGGTTGGTGATATAATAACATTTCAGGGCGGAAAGGAATATGACTATAATAATGTTACGCACAGAGTAATTGTTGCTCCGCGCAAGGGTACAGACGGTGTTTATTACCTTATAACAAAGGGTGATGCTAACGACGTAGAGGATTACGAAATTGATGAAACAATGGTTAAATCCGTATTTGTGCAGAAAGTAGATATTCTTGAAAAATTCTATACTTTTTTTCTGTCGCCATGGGGTTTAATTGTTTTTATAGCGCTGCTGTTAATTATTTTTTTTGATGAGGCAGTTAACGTAGTCCGAATCATATCGGGAAATTATCCTGATGAGGAAGAGGAGAACATTGAAGATATAATAGAACGCATTATGCGTGAAAACGCTCAAAACAAATCTGAGCAACAGCAGGAGAATAATAAACTTGAGGACAACAAGAAAGGAAACAGAAAGAATAGGTATAACCCGAAACATAAAAAATGATTACGTGGGAAACGTACCAGAATAATAGCACTAAATGTAGAAGAAATAAAGGGAAGAAGTTCTAATAATGGGGGATAATAATTTTTACAGCAGGGTTTATAATGCTGTTTGTTTGATACCGCGCGGAAAAGTAGCAACCTATGAGCAGATTGCAGTGATAGCAGGCAATGGAAGAGCGGCAAGGGCTGTTGGCAATGCGCTTCATAAAAATCCGTCGCCGGGAGTTGTTCCGTGTCACAGAGTAGTAAACGCAAAGGGCAGGCTTGCGCCTCATTTTGCGTTTGGCGGAGTCAATGTGCAAAAGCAGATGCTTGAATCAGAGGGGGTTATAGTACAAGACAATATGGTTGACCTTGAAAAATATCAGATGAGATAAAAATAAGTATGAAATTAATAATAATAGAGTTGCACAGATGTTGCAAATTTTATGTAAATGTGATATAGTTTTAATGGAAGTTTTGGAGTAAGTGCATAAAAAGCACAATAGAAAATTAAGGTGAAATTTTATGGATTACAAGTTAATAGCGCTTGACATTGACGGGACGCTTACAAACTCTAAAAAAGAGATAACGCCCCGTACAAGGTATGCCCTGCTTGAGGCACAAAGCCAGGGCAAAAAAGTTATTCTTGCGTCAGGCAGGCACCCTGTTGGAATTTATCCGATTGCAAGGGATTTAATGCTCGACCGCTATGGCGGGTATATTATGGCATTTAACGGAGGAAAAATCATAAGCTGTGAAACCGGCGAAACTATAGTCAGCAGAATTTTTCCGCTTGAGTACCTTCCGGATATAGTCGGTGTGTTAAAAGAGTCGAACATAACAATAAACACATATGACGACAAACGAATTATAGCTGACAATAAGGTGAATGATTATACCTATGTGGAGAAGGATATAATCAAAACAGATATGGTTGTTGTTGATGACTTTGTCTCAGCAGTAAAGTTTGACATAAATAAAATTTTGCTTGCCGGAGAGCCTGATGAAATTGATAATTATCAGACTGTATTGTCACACCGTTATGACGGTTTGCTTGATGTTTATAAAAGCGCGCCGTATTTTCTTGAAATTATGCCGTTTGGAGTGACAAAGGGATCAATGCTGCCTCTTTTGCTGCATAAGCTTGATATTAAGCGCGAAGAGCTTGCTGCATTCGGCGACCACTACAATGATATGACTATGATTGGTTATGCAGGATTTGGCGTTGCAATGTACAATGCGGAAAATGATATTAAAAAAATTGCTGATTATATTTGCGAGTCAAATGATAATGACGGAATTGCAAAAACTATTGAAAAATTTATATTAAAATATTGAAAAACAAGCTGTGTTTATTGTCCTGATTTTGTATTTGTTAGGAGAACACAGCTGTTTTTGTAGATAATACATAAATTAATTGATTAATATTTGTATGCGGATTTAAGAAAATTATTCCGTAAAAGAAAAATATGTATTGAGCCCTATTTTATAATATTATTGTATTATTATATGTCATTAGGAGGAGAATCTATGGCAAAAATCAAAAAAATTCTTGCTTTGATTTTAGCTGTATGTGTTGTATGCACTGTTGGAATCGTGTCAGTAAGTGCAGTTTCAACTGACGCCAACAGCAACGCAGCGGCATCAAGCGGCATTAAGGTACATTATTATTGTGAAGAGGGTGTACCGAAAATTTACTATTGGAACAGCCTTCCGAAAAACATTGTGTGCAAGGATTATCCCGGCGAAACAATGGTTTCCGAAGGAAATAACTACTACGGTTATACTTTCAACGATGTGACAAAAATCAATATGTTGTTTGTTACAAACGGGGAACAGTCTGCCGAGCTTACCAGAAATACAGGTGAGTGGTGGTACAAAAACAAGAGGTGGTACAGTAAGGACCCGTCACAGGTTGATGACTGGACAAGAACAGACTTGCGTGAGGATTCAATTTATTTTGTAATTACAACACGTTTTTATGACGGAGACAAGGGAAATAACGTGCATTGCTGGGACGACAAGAATGCCAACAACTCTGATGATGATCCTGCATGGCGCGGTGACTTTAAGGGTCTTATCGAAAAGCTTGACTACATTAAGGCACTCGGATTTACAGCAATCTGGATAACTCCTGTTGTTACAAATGCTTCTGGTATGGACTACCACGGATATCACGCATTTGATTTTTCAACTGTTGACCCCCGCTATGAAAGCGAAGGTGCAACATTCCAAGACCTTATCGATGCTGTACACGACAAGGGAATGAAAATTATTCAGGACGTAGTATGGAATCATACAGGTAACTTTGGTGAAGCTTTCCTTGGAGAGATGTTTACGAAGGAATACAATAATCTTAAAGATCTTGAGTCAGTTGACTGTATGAAAGTTGTAGAGGGTTCAGACCTTGACAAATCTTATCCTGGCTACAATTCTCTCAGCGGTGATGCTCAGTTCCAGGCAAGACTTGATATTCTGAAAAACCTGCATAGAGTTAACGGTGACCATGACCTCAATAATTATTATCACAGAGAAAGAAATATGGGTTATGGCACACATATTGAGCAGCAGGGTTCTATGGCAGGCGACTGCGTTGACCTTAATACTGAGAATCCTGCGGTAGCAGAATATATAACAAACACATACCTTGATTATGCAAATATGGGCGTTGATGCTTTCCGACTCGATACGGAGAAACACATTAACAGATGGACTCTTAACAGTGCATACTTCCCTAAATTCTCAGGCGTAGACAACTTCTACATTTTCGGTGAAGTTTGTGCAAGATGGAATCAGTATATTAACGAGGGCGGCGCTTCTGACTCACCTTTCTTCTTTACATGGAAAGAAACTGAAAGCGAGTGGATGAATAATTGGAGCAACAATCCGGCTGATTGGAATACAAATAATGAAAATTCCAAAAAACACTATGATGATCATATGTTTAAGGATGCATCTCAATTAGAATCGAGCGACAACGCATTCCTCAAAGGTATTACATATCATGCACCTAATTACAGCAAGTCAAACGGAACGGGTGTAATTGACTTCACAATGCATTGGAATTTCTATAGAGCATCAGAAGCGTTCAGAGTTGCAAAGGAAGAGGATTTTGCATTTAATGATTCGACTTGGAATGTTGTTTATGTAGATTCACACGACTATTCACCTAATGAATGTCAGGATTTCCGCTACACAGGCAGTGCACAGTCATGGGCTGAGAATATGGATCTTATGTTTACATTCCGCGGAATCCCATGCGTATATTATGGCAGTGAAATTGAATTTAAGAAAGGCGCAAAGATTGATCCGGGAGCAAGCACTCCTTTGGCTGAATCAGGACGTGCTTACTACGGCGATAACATTGAAGGTGTTGTAAATGCAACTGATTTCGGTCAATATACTGCAAACGGCAAAGTTAAGGAAACTCTTAGCAAACCTCTTGCTGTTCACTTACAGCAGCTCAACCAGATAAGAAGAGCTATTCCTGCTCTCCAGAAGGGTCAGTATACGGTATCAAATCAATATGTAACAAGCGGAAATATGGCATTTATTCGCCGCTATACAGATAGCAGCACCGACAGCCTTGCTTGCGTTACAATCTCAGGAGGCGCAACATTTAAGGGAATTCCTGACGGTAAATATATTGATGCTGTTACAGGTGATACTCAGTATGTTACAAACGGAACTCTTAATGTACCATCAATCGGTACTGCAAATATGAGAGTATATGTATGCTGTGAACCGAATTATACCGGAATTAAAGGTCAAATCGGAACAAACGGTACATATCTTAAAAAATAATTTAAAAGCTGATTTATAAAAAGAGGATGTTTCATTAACTGCCTCAAAAAGAAACCGGGCAACCTGTAGGGCTGCCCGGTTCGTGTTTTAGATATGAATAGATAAATAAAGACAGACTACAAGAACCGTTGTAAAATATATAAATGCAGATTTGAATTGATAAGTAAATTTATGAATAAAATTGTCGTATAAGAATAAAAATTTCATATGGAAACAATGACATTAATTCCTTTATTGTATCTTTTCTTTTATATAAAAATATGTTATAATATACTTCTAACATAAAAAAGGAGTGATTTTATGACGCATATTAACGGGGACTATTCAGATATTACACAGGAGATTAAGATTCTCGCCCAAAAGATGGCGGCTAACTCCATAATTGATACTGAGTTGTACAGAAAACATGATGTAAAAAGAGGCCTGCGCGACCTTGACGGCAAAGGCGTTCTTACTGGACTTACCGACATCTCTACAATTAAGCAGAATAAAATGGTTGACGGAAAACTTGTACCGTGCGAAGGTGAACTTTATTATAGAGGATATAATGTAAAAGATATTATAAAAGGCATAAGTCAGGATAATCGGTTTGGATTTGAAGAGGTTACTTATCTTCTTTTCTTTGGCGAAATGCCAAATGCACAGGAGCTTAACAGCTTTAAAGAACTTCTTGTGCAGTACAGAACTCTTCCGCAAAACTTTGTCCGTGACGTTATTCTTAAAGCGCCAAGTGAAGATATGATGAACTCAATTGCAAGAAGTGTACTCACATTGTTTTGCTATGATAAAAATCCTAACGATACGTCGATTAACAATGTTTTAAGACAGTGCATACAGCTGGTTTCCGTATTTCCGCTTTTGTCGGTTTACGGTTACCATGCATATAATCATTATTTGCGCGACAAAAGTCTTTATATTCACCGTGCAGACCCGTCAATGTCAACAGCAGAGGTAATACTTTCTCTTCTCAGACCTGACCGCAAATATACTCCGCTTGAGGCTAAAGTGCTTGATATGGCTTTAATTCTTCATATGGAGCACGGCGGTGGTAACAATTCAACATTTACAACTCATGTAGTAACCTCATCGGGTACAGATACATATTCAACGATGGCGGCAGCACTTGCATCACTCAAAGGTCCTAAGCACGGCGGTGCAAATGTTAAGGTTTATTATATGTTTGAGGATTTGAAAAAGCACGTCAGCGACTGGACAGATGACGAGGCGGTTACGGATTATCTTGAAAAACTGCTTGACAAGCAGGCGTTTGACCAAAAGGGACTTATATATGGTATGGGACATGCGGTTTATACAATTTCCGACCCGCGCCAGCAAATTCTTAAAGGTTCGGTTCAAAAGCTTGCTGAGGCAGAGGGTTATGAAGACGAGTTCAAGCTTTATGAAAAGGTTGAGCGGCTTGCTCCAGAAGTTATTGGCCGCAAGCGTAAAATTTATAAGGGTGTTGCGGCTAATGTTGATTTCTACAGCGGCTTGCTCTACAGTATGCTGAATATTCCGTGTGAGCTATATACGCCTCTGTTTGCCACAGCGCGTATTGCAGGTTGGAGCGCTCACCGTATGGAGGAGCTGATAAACGCAGGAAAAATTATTAGGCCTGCTTATATGAGCATTTCGAAAGAGAAAAACTATGTTCCGCTTGAAAACAGGTAATTATAGGAATTAATTTTTGTAATATTGTGACTGTCATTACACATGAGGACGGATAAATAATTTGTTCTGCAATTATAAAAGTAAAAACTAAAACCCTTACTTTTCGAAAATGGAAGTAAGGGTTTTTATCTTCCTTAAATAAAAAATCAAAAATATGACGGACAAAATTCATATACTATAAGTATTTTATTATGTTAAACCAATGTGCTATAATAAATAATAGTAAAATAGATTTTAGGGCAAGTATTTAAGGAAGTTTTTAAATGGATAGGGAAGCAAAAAGGCAGCAGATGCTTCATTTTGCAGTAAGTTCAATTGGCGGCTTTATGGGAGGCTATGCCATATTAAACCACTGCGGTATTTTTGCAAATGCACAGACCTGTAATTTAATACAAATGATTTGTAAAATTTTCAGTGCAGATTTTACAGGCTTGATTTTTCTTTCAGCGGCATTGGTAATTTATGTTGCAGGAATTGTGTTTTGCACGATAGCAGATAAATTTATAAAAGCAGACTTGCGTGCAATAAGTATTGCAATAAGTTTCATCGCAGTTATCCTCGTTGGCGTAATTCCTGATGTCACGAATGATTATACAGCGCTTTTACCGATATTTTTCGCAATGCCTGTTCAGTGGTATGCATACAGAATTACAGGCGAATATATATGTTCTTCAATCTTCTCAACGAACAATCTGTGCCAAGCGGTAATTTCCCTGACAAAATACATAATTGACAGAGATAAAAAACAGCTTGATAGATCTAAATTTTACTGGTCTGCGCTTTTAAGCTTTTATTTGGGAGCTGCATTATCCTGTGCAGCCGGTGTATTTATGGGATTAGCAAGTATATGGGTGTGTATGATTCCTGTTTTTCTTTCTTTAATTTTGTATTTAAGGATGGTTGGATTTAAAATAAAATCAGCGTTTAACAAAGATATATTTAGAAAAATATAAAATTATATAAGCTATTAAAAAAAGCAAAGCCGCAGGTTTGAATTTTTCCTGCGGCTTAAAGTTTATACCTGTTCATTTTAATTTAGTATTAATTAATCTTCCTTTAATTTATTAAGCTTTTCAATATGCTTTGCACGCTTATAGCGATAAAGAATATTTTCCGCCCATTCTTCATCAATTTTAATAAAACCTTTCAGCTTTTTGTCCTTAACTGCAATTCTGTCAATAATATCTTTGGATTTTCCGTAAATTTCAAGACGCGCCGTCTGAACATACGGAATTCGGTCGTCACCTGTAAAATATGTAAAACCCATGGTGTTGCTTTCGCGGTCATACATAGATAAATAACCTTCAAAAATCTCTGCACCGTCAAGTTTTTTTGAAACAGTTTGTCCGATTGCGAGCTTTGTAAGTTCAACCGCCATATCATCAAGTCCCGATTCAAAAATAAAAATCTTTTCTTTAAACGAGTTAAACGTAGGTACAATGCGTTTGCTGATATTTCTTAAGTTGATGTACTTGCTTTCAAGGCTGTTATCGCATAACTGAAAACGCTCTATTTTTGGAATAAGATAGACCATAAACCTGTTTTTCATATCGTTGTAAAGAATAGGATATGTAAGGCGCGCGCTGTGACTGCACGACGGACACGACCATGCAAACAGTCCGCCGTCAAGAACTTTATCTCTTATGCTTTTGTTTACAGTCGGATTTACGCTTGTATATATTTCAGCTTTGCTCAGTTCTCCGCACATCGGGCAAACTATAGCCTTAATAACCTTGTTATCGGGCATAAATAACACCTCTTTAAAATATTATAGCAATTGAAGTCAGCTTTAACAAGTAAATTTTAAAAAAATGTTGATTTTATTAAAAATATCTGTCATAATAATAACAAGAGTAAATATACATCCTAAACTTTATATTGCAATCCGAAGAATAAAATTTTTGGGTTTTTAAAATTAGATTAGTATTGCACACGGCTTTTTTGAATTAAAAAATTAAGGAGAATTGCTATGACATTATTCGAGTCCGTAAAAGGAACTGTAAATACTGCTGTCGATACTATTTCGGCAGTTGCACAGACTATTGTGGAAAAAAACAGAACAAATGCTAAGCTCAACAGATTAAGGCTTGTTATGAAAAGCGAAAGCGAACTAATGAACAGAGCTTACATTGCGCTTGGAAAGCATTATTATGAAACACAGAAAAAAGGTGAGGTTCAGCCTGACGAAAATCAGCAACAGCTTTTTGAGGTTATTGAAAAATCAAAGGCAAAGATTGCAAAGGCGCGCGATTGCTACAGAAAAATTGTTGACAGCCAGAATGATTTTATTTACGGAGTATCTGAAAGCAGCGATTACAAGACAACCGACGTTGTTGATATTACCGTTGCCTGCTCAAATGAAAACGAGTACGAATCCTCTCCGTTTGACAGCACAGAAAAGTCGGAAGAGGAGAATGTTTCCGCAGAGGTAAAAGATGAAGCAGAAAAAATTGATGAGAGCTTATCTGATGATACCGAAGCTGATGTAGCGGATGACAGCGAATCACCGGACAGTGAGCTGTTTTAATAAAGGAAAATATGAGACACCGCAGAAATACTGCGGTGTCTTTTTTTGCGTAAAACATATGAAAAATAAAATTTTTTGGAAAATTGCGTATAATAATGCAATTTTTTAAGTTTTTGTATATATAGGTGGAGTAATATGTAAAAAATAATGTTTTTAATTTAAAAATGATCCAAAATTTCCTTAATTAAACTAATTAATTTACAGGTATTTATTAAATTTTCGCCCATATAACTGTGCAGAATATATTATTTTTTATGATATGTTTCGCTAAATTTGTGCTTCATTTTTATTAATTTGCTCTTTTTTTACTTTTTTAAAGTTATAGTTTGTCATAATATGGTCTGATTTGTTTTATTTTATAGATTGGAGTTGATTATTATCAGAAC
>CANQMH010000003.1 GCA_947624865.1 uncultured Clostridia bacterium
TATTATTTAAGGGGTATGTGCGCCTACAGACGCGGCTGGAGTGAGCAGGCTTTTAATAATTTTACAACTGCCTGCAATATGGACCCGAACAATCAGGAATATCGCGCGGCTCTTAATAATATGCAAAATCAGCGCGCTTACAATTACGGCGGTTACAATCAGACAAATGTCGGCAATCAGTCCTCGTGTACATGCTGCGACGTATGTACGGCTATGATGTGTGCCGATTGCCTTTGCGATTGTTGCAGAATGGGCTGCTGATTATGAAAAACGGTATTAAAAGTCATACTCTCAGAATTGCGCTTTGCGGTGTTATTGCCGCACTTGGCCTTGCTTTAATGATGATTACATCAATAGTGCCGATAGGAACATATGCTTTTCCGTGTTTTGCAGGAATTTTTATTTCGGCTATAGTAATTGAATACGGATTTAAGTGGGCAATCGGAGTTTTTATTGTGGTATCTGTTCTTTCGGCATTTCTTGCAGGCGACAAAGAGGCTGTTCTTTATTTTATAATGCTTTTCGGGTATTATCCAGTTATAAAAGGATTAATTGAGGGAAAAATCAAAAATAAGGCTGTTCAGTATATTCTGAAATTTGCTGTTTTCAATGCAGCGGCAGTATTATCGTTTTATGCAGGAATGTTTTTGCTGTCAATCAAGCCTGAGGAATATACGATATTTGGTATGTATATTCCGTTAGTATTTTTGGCGGTTGGAAATTTATTTTTTATTCTTTATGATTTTGCAGTTACGGTATTTATAACTCAATATATCTGTCGCCTGCGCGGTAAGATTTTTGGTAAAAGATAGTCTGATACTGTTGCGAATTTTCCCGTTTTATGGTATAATTATTTTAAATACAGACTTGTATGTAAAATTTATTTGTATTTAAACAGTAAGAAATGTAAAATATAAGAAGTTTTGAAGAAAGGATTAAGGTGTTTTAAGATGAAAAAGAAGACTTTTGCCAGGGCAATTTGTACCGTTATATCTATTGCTTTAACAGCTTCGTTGTTATTGACAGCAATTCCCGCTATAAATACAAATGCCGTTCAGATCTCCGTCGGTACTGACAATAAAAAACAGGATCAAGCTGCTTCAAGCGCAAATTCCATGAAAAGCGATTTTGTTGCAACGGCAGGTACAGCATTGCAGAAATCAGCGAGTGCCGCTCCATCATCGGGTGCAAGCGGATATATCAGCGGAGACTATGTAAATCTGCGCAAAGGCGCAGGTACAAGCTATACTGTTTTAACTTGTATGAGAATTAATACTAAATTTACATATGTTGACGGAAAGCTGTATAATTCTAACTGGTATAAAATAAAACTTACTTCATCTTCTGTTACAGGTTATGTTCATAAAGATTATGCCAAGCTTTCGTCATCGAACACGACAACATCAAACACAACCGGTACTGCATCGGGTTATGTAAGCGGTGATTATGTAAATCTGCGCAAAGGTGCAGGTACAAACTACGCTATAGTGACTAATCTGCGTCAGAACACAAAACTGACATTTCTTGATACCAAGCTTTATAATACAAACTGGTATAAAGTAAAGCTTGCTTCTTCTTCAACGACAGGATATATACATAAAGATTATGCAAAAATTACCTCAAATAGTAATTCCAATAATAATTCAAATACAACTGCGACTGCATCGGGTTATGTAAGCGGTGATTATGTAAATCTGCGCAAAGGTGCAGGTACAAACTACGCTGTAGTGGCTAATCTGCGTAAGAACACAAAACTGACATTTCTTGATACCAAGCTTTATAATACAAACTGGTATAAAGTAAAGCTTGCTTCTTCTTCAACAACCGGATATATACATAAAGATTATGCAAAAATAACATCAACGAATAATAATTCCGGCAATAATTCCGGTAAAAATTCAACTACAACTACAACTACAACCGGTCATGTAAACGATGATTATGTAAATCTGCGTAAGGGTGCAGGTACAAATTATTCTGTTGTAACCTGTATGAGAAAGAATACAAAGTTTACCTTTATCAGCACCGAACTATATAATACAAGCTGGTTTAACATAAAACTTTCTGACGGTAAAACAGGTTATATTTATAAACAATATGCAACTATAGATTCTACTACAACTACAAAACCTAATAATAGCAACAATAATAACAACAATAATAATAACGGCAATAATAACAACAATAATAATGGCAGCATAAAAATTTCAGATACAAGCGAGACAATTTATGTCGGCAATAATTATGCTCTTACAGCATCCGGTGCAAGTTCAATAAAATGGAGCAGCTCAAATACTTCGGTTGCAACAGTAAATTCAAGTGGTGTAGTAACTGCAAAGAAGAGCGGCACATCTACAATCAAAGCATATTCAGGTTCATTGTCGGCTTCTTGTACGATTACGGTTAAATCAGGTACCAATGTACATATTTCAAGTACGAGTATTAACAATTTCAGAAGGGGAAAATCTGTTCTTCTTAGGTCTAACACAAGCGGTGTAAAGTGGAAATCATCAAATACTTCTGTTGCTACAGTAAATAACGGTATTGTGGAGGCAAAGAATACTGGTAATGTTACCATATCTGCCTATACTTCAAGCGGTGCGGCAACGTGTTTGATTTCTGTAATCGGCAGGGATAATATAAGATTCACCTATGCTTCTCCAAACTCTGCCCCGTTAAACTCCAATGTTACTTTTAAAGCTATTACCGACACCGACAGAGTAGCCGTACGTTTCGTTGTTTCAAACGGTTCAACATCATATACGGTTAATGCAACAAGCAAAGTAAAAGACGGCAACAATTACATTTGGTCAGGAACACAAAAGCTTTCAAAGTCAGGTAAGTGGACGTTAAAGGCATATTCTAAATATAAAACTTCCGACCAGTTCCTTACAACATCGGGTAACGGAGAAGGTGAAGTATTTGTTACTTCATCAACAGATAAAACTACAACAGTTTGCGGTGAAAGAAGAGCAAGCGACGAAGTAATAAATCTTATTGCAAACTATGAGGGATTTTTATCAAGCGTCACAGCCGACAGTATCACGTCTGACCCCACTCTCGGATACGGCAAGGTTGTAACTACGAATGAGCAGTTTTATAATAATTTGACCAAAAATGAGGCATATGCTTATCTTTGCCAGACCGTAAACAAGGGCGGTTACACATCAAGAACCAATTCATTTTTAATAGACAACGGCATAAAATTCAATCAGAGACAGTTCGACGCTCTTGTTTGCTTTACATACAATGTCGGAGCAAGTGCAATTTACAATGATTCTGATTTACAGTCTGTATTGTTGAATACCGGTTCAGGAAGCAGCTCTGTAAAAGCAGGTTCAAGCGGTTATGTAAACGCAAGCGACGTAAACCTCAGAAGCGGTGCGGGAACAGGATACTCTGTTCTGACGTGTATGGCTAAAAACACGAAGTTTACATTTGTTGACGGCAAAATTTACAATTCAAACTGGTATAAAATTAAACTTTCGAACGGAACTACGGGATATATTTACAGTTCTTATGCTTCTGTTTCAAGCAGTTCAAGAGATTTGAATAATGTCAGCAAGCAGAGCTTTTTGAACAACTTCCTGCAATATCATCATGCCGCAGGTTCATGCTATTGGGGACTGCTGTACAGACGTATTGATGAAGCTGAGGTATTCTTCTACGGCGACTACAGCCGCGACGGCGAATATAACAAAAAAGGCTTTGATTTTACTTGTCAGGTGAACAGCAGTTTTGGCATTGGCTAATCAATTAAAGAAGGTATTGAAATGAAAAAAATAGGTTTTATAGGCGCAGGCAATATGGCAACGGCAATAATTAAGGGCTTGCTGGCACAAAATAACGGTAAAGCAGATTTTATCAGCGTATATGATATAAGCGATGAGAAACGCAGCGCTATGTGCAAGATGGGAGTTAATATATGCAAATCGTCAGCAGAGGCTGCGGAAAACTGCGATATTATTGTTCTTGCGGTAAAACCTCAGAATTATTCGGAAGTTTTGGATTCGCTTAAAAGTGTTGTAAATGAAAGCAAAACATTTGTTTCTATTGCGGCAGGAATTTCAATTGCATATGTGCAAAACGGTCTTGGCTGTAAATGTCCTGTTGTACGCGTTATGCCGAACACTCCGCTTTTGCTTAAAAAGGGAGCAACTGCGCTTTGTCCGTCAGACAATATCAGTGAAGATGATAAAATTATTGTCTATGATATGTTTGCAGGAAGCGGTATATGTGAATATATTTCAGAAGAACATATGAATGAGATTATCGCAGTAAACGGAAGCAGTCCTGCGTATATCTATCTTTTTGCAAAGGCTATGGCAGATTATGCACAGAATCAGGGTATTGACTATGATAAGGCTATGAATCTTGTCTGTGCGGCGCTTGAAGGCTCTGCGGCTATGCTCAGAGAAAGCGGCGACAGTGCAGATGTACTGATTGAAAAGGTAAGCTCAAAAGGCGGCACAACTATTGCGGCACTTGAAAAACTCAGAGAACACGGCTTTTATGAGGCTGTTCAGGATGCAATGGAAGCCTGTACCAAAAGAGCCGAAGAACTCGGCAAATAACTTTTCATAATAATAAAACATTCCGCATAAGTTTTAATGGGACAACCGTAAAACGAAAGGAATGTTTTTATGAAAGGTGTAGTATTTTCATTTAAAAAATCAGAATTCGGAAAAGGAAAACGTCGCGTAAGGCAAATAACTTTTGGCGACATTCGATACATTGCAAAGCGGTACCGAATAAAAATTATATTTGTATTGCTGTTGTTTATCGGACTTGCTTCAGGTTCGGCATATGCGCAGAACGCTGACACACCGATGTTAAATTCGCTTGATTTCCTTTTTACAACAAATCTCGACGCACGTATGTCACAAAATATTGTTGGTATATTCAGCGCTTGCTTTGCGTCTGATTTCATATTTTTATTTACTGTATTTTTGCTTGGTCTTACTCCGTGGGGAATCCCTGTAATGCCCTTTGTTATTTTGTTCAAGGGTTTTGGAACAGGCATTACAGCAGGTTATTTGTTTTTGACTAATTCACTTATGGGAGTAGGCTTTTATCTGCTTGTATTGCTTCCGGGAACATTTTTGTTTTGCATTGCACTTGTTATGCTGACGGCACATGCTTTTTATTTTTCAAAAAGAATGTTTTTTTACACGGTTGGCAATGCATTGCCGAAACACCCTTTGAGACAGGGAGTAATCAGCTTTTGCTCACGTCTTATGTCATCACTGATAATGACGTTTTGCGCGGCATTGATAGATGCGGTTTTATGGACGCTGTTTGCAGGAGCTTTTAATTTTTAAAACTCGGAGGTTCTCTATGTCATCAGAGAAAAACTCTATTGCTCTTGCAAACTTTTTTTCATCTTTATTCAAAAATTTTCCTAAGCTGCTGCTTACAAATCTTTTGTTTGCAATACCATTTGCGGTTTTTGGCGGAATTTTTCAGACAATAAATATACTTACGGGAATAAATTCTAATTTTGTCCTCTTTCTTACGGTAATTCCGTTATTTCCTTTTTATGCGGGAGTTACTCAGGTAACATCACATATGGTTCGCGGAGAAAAGGATGTGAACGTACTTAGTAATTTTATTGCCGGAGTAAAGGAAAACTTCCTGAGATTTTTATTTCACGGAGTCGTATTATATGCAGCAATATTCTTCAGTTATTATTCAATAGTAATGTATTCAAGCTTTGGAAAATATAACGGGATGTTTTATTGTTTGCTTGCATTTAGTATTGTTGTAGCAGTTTTTTTCCTTTTTGCATTTTTTTATATTCCTCCGATGACGGTAACCTTTGACATTTCGATGAAAAATATTTATAAAAACAGTGCGCTTATGACTTTTGGAGAGCTAAAGCATAATATTTTTGCAACTTTCGGACTTTTGGTAATTTTTCTTGTTTGTGCAACCATACTTTTCTGTTGTTATAATGCAGTTGCCGTAATTATTGCAACAATTATTCTTGCACTGTTTTTTGTTCCGTCTGTTATCTCGTATGTCACCAATTCAGCAGTATATAAAACCATGTACACAATGATTGTTGGCAAAGATGAAAAAATCAAAACAATTGATGAAAAAATGGAAAACAGAAAAAAGGGCAATTTTTTTGATGATAAGGAAAAATCAAGCCTTACTGACAGCTTTTCCGAATTGGAAGTTGATGAGTCGCGTGACGGTGATGAATATATTTATTATAACGGAAAAATGGTTAAGCGCAGCGTTCTTGTTAAGCTGAAAAAAGATGCTGAAGAAAAGGAGAATAATTAAATGAACGGCAGTCACAGTGTGAAATCTTCAAAAAAACCTGTAATTATAATCTGTATTGCTGCGGCAGTTATTATTGCGGTAGTATGTGTAATAATATTTTTAAATGTCGGCAAAAAGTCCGAAACACCTGCAGTTACCACTCAAAGCACAACATCACAGGTTATGACGCAGCAGGAAACTGATGCTAATGTATATTCTTCTGAAATCCAGCAGCAGACGAGTGCTGAATCAAATGCTGAATCACAGGGTGAAACTTCTGAGGCTCAGAACTCAGAAACTCAAAATGTTGTTGTTCCTACAAACAGTGAGGAAGAGGTCAAATATTTTAACGCCACATATGCTCCTTATAAGGCTGTTGATACATTAACAGGAGATGAGTGTACGCTTAAAGAGGTTTTTGGAAGCTCCTACGGCGGAGGTGTTATCACATTTAACAGCGACGGAAGCTTTTCCGAGTCATTTGCTTCGTCTTCGGTTAACTCAGGTGCGTATGCAGTTGAGGGCGACTCTATTATTGCAACTTATACAAACGATAAAAATATGTCTGTAACCGTTACGCAGTGGGACGGCGATACTCCGTCGGAGCTTATAATCAATTACGGCGGATATGATGTGTATTTCAGCTTATAATATGGTGATTGTATGAGCAAAAATAAGAAGAAATCATCTCAAAATAATAAAAACGTCAATAAGAAAAAGAAGGTTAAAAAGGCACCGATTATTATTGCAATAGTTACAGCTGTAATTATCGCGGCGATAATAGTAGTCGTTTCCGTAAATCCTTTTTCCTTTATGTCAAAAACATCCCAGCTTACAAACTGCCGTTGGACTGCATCTTCTGCCGTGAATTCAAGCGGTGATGAGGTTGAGCTGAGCGAGGTATATAATACGAAATATTCAACATATAAAGGAGCTCTTGAATTTAAAGATGACGGCACGTTTTTATTATGGCTTTCTCCTGGTGACCCTGACGACGGCACGCACAGCGGACAATATACTGTGAAAGATGATTCTACAGTTGATGTTGTCTTTGATGAAGGAACAGTCACTTCATTCAAACTGGAACGCAATAATGATGAAATACAGTATGTTGTTGTCAGCTATGACAACTATGAGGTTTACTTTAAAAAGGAATAATTGCAGTTAAGGATAAATTTGAAGTATAAAAATAAAACTGACCTCCGATTAAAAGTCGGGGGTCAGTTTTATTGGAGAGCAATTCTATTCAAAATTGGTATTACAACTCAAATAGGCTGAGTTATTTTTCTTTTCTTCCATATTTATGAAAATATTAAAATATCTCATTTGGTTTCTTTTGCATCAACAAACCATCTGTTTTCTTCCAAAAACAAAAAGCGTTCTTTTCCGAGTATCATACAGGTATATCGTATTCCTGCGCCTCCTGCTTTCAGAGAAGCGGCATATCTTACATCTGTTATTCTGTCAATGGGATATTTTCTGTTATCGTCCCAGTATATATATTCGGGAATTAAATTTCCGTCACAGTCAAAGGTGGCGGTTACTTTAATGTATTTTTTCATATAAAAGACCTCTTAAAAAATTTTCGAGCAAATTTTCGCCGTACTGCGTTATTTAATATTACAGATAACTTATAGGATGAACTGTGTGGTCATCCTTGGGATTAAATGCAGAAAGTCCGTTGTCACCAATAAGCACGGCAGGACGAACTATATAATTGCCAAACCTTTTTTTTAGTCTGTCAATAGTTTTGTCAAGCTCTCTATTCTGCATAAGACGTTCCTCATTGTTCAGAATACTCATCTGATGAGGAATGTTGTCATGGACAAAATCGGTCACCGAAACACCGATGCTTCTCAGCGGGCGCTGCATTTTACAGCTTTTTTTAAATAAATTTATTGCGGCTGTTGTAATATCCTTTGTCAGATTGGTATATTCATCCATAGTGTACTGCCGTGTAAATGAACTTAGCTCGTTATCACGCACGCTTATTCCTACGGTGCGTGACATAAATCCCTGTTCGCGCATACGTCTGCAAACACTGTCGCAAAGAACATACATAACTATTTTTACATCTTCAAAGGTTTTCATATCTCTTGGAGTAGTAGTTGAATTTCCTATGGATTTTACATCGCTGTTTTCGTTCATATGGGCAACGGGGGAGGAGTCATATCCGTTAGCAAAGCCGTAAATTAAATCTCCCCATTTACCAAGATGTTTCCTGAGAAATCCCAAAGGTGTATTTGCAATATCTCCAATCGTGTATATGCCGAGTTTATTCAGTTTTTTCTTTGTTGCTCTGCCTACGTAAAGCAAATCCTCGGCAGGTGAGTTCCACACAATGTCTTTATAGTTATCTCTTGTAATGAGAGTTATTGCGTCAGGCTTTTTATAGTCGCTTCCGAATTTTGCAAATATCTTGTTAAAACTCACGCCTATGCTTACCGTAATTCCCAGTTCTTCCTTAATTCTCCTGTTTATTTCAATGGCGGTTTCATATCCGTTTTTGCCGATGTTGTGGGTAACGTCAAGCCACGCTTCATCAAGACCGAATGATTCTATTCTGTCTGTGTAATCGCTGTAGATACGACGCGCCATCTTTGAAAATCGTTTGTAAAGATCAAAATGAGGCGAAAGGGTTTCAAGCTCGGGACATTTCTGTTTTGCCTGCCATATTGCTTCACCTGTTTTTACGCCGTATTTTTTGGCGATTTCATTTTTGGCAAGAATAATTCCGTGGCGGTTTTCCGCATCGCCGCTTACCGCTACAGGTTTGTTCCTGAGTTTTGGATTGTGCAGACATTCAACGCTTGCGTAAAATCCGTTGCAGTCGCTGTGAAGAATTACCCTGTCTTTTTTATATTTGTTTTGGTCAACTGCATTTAAAATATTCATAACATCATCTCGAACAAATGTTTTAATTAATTATAGAACATCTGTTCTGATTTGTCAATAAGCAATATCTTGAAATAATTGAAATTTTGTACGGTTATGAGTTGTATTAAAAACAGAACACACTGTATATTGATTACATCTGTGTAATTCTCATTTACAAAAACAAGATATTGTGTTAAAATCTAAAATGTTATATTATGTAAATTTATAATCGGAGGTTAACTATGGAAGCTTACAAACAGGAATTCATTGAATTTATGGTAGACTGTCAGGTTTTGAAGTTTGGAGATTTTGTAACTAAAAGCGGAAGAAAAACACCGTTTTTTGTAAATACGGGTTTTTACAGAACAGGCGCACAGCTAAGAAGACTCGGACAGTATTATGCTGCGGCTATTGAAGAAAAGTTCGGCTTGGATTTTGACGTTCTTTTCGGACCTGCATATAAAGGAATTCCGCTTTCAGTAGCGGCAACAATCGCTATCAGCGAAAAATACGGCAAGGATATACGCTATTGCTCAAACAGAAAAGAAGTAAAAGACCACGGCGACAAGGGTATTTTGCTTGGAAGTCCCATAAATGACGGCGACAAGGTGGTAATTATTGAGGACGTTACGACCGCAGGCACTTCAATAGAAGAAACTTTACCGATTATAAAGGCTCAGGGCGACGTAAGTCCGATAGGACTTGTAGTTTCTGTTGACCGTATGGAAAGAGGAAAGGGCGAAAAGAGCGCGCTCTCAGAGATTGAAGAAAAATACGGACTTAAAACAACTGCAATTGTTACAATGGCAGAGGTTGTAGAACATCTTTACAACAAAGAATACAAAGGTAAGGTTATAATTGATGATAAGCTGAAAGCGGCAATTGACGCATATTATGAGCAGTACGGAGTAAAATAATCAACTGATATTCTGACAAAAGAGGTTATCTTATGGCTTCATCAAACGGACATGAACATTCAGGACACAGACAGCGGTTAAAGAAAAAATTCATAGAAAACGGATTTGATGTTTTTGAGCCTCATGAAGCGCTGGAAATGTATTTGTTCTATGCAATTCCCAGAAAAGATACAAATCCGCTGGCTCACAGACTGCTCGACAGGTATCTGAATATCGGCGGTGTGTGCGACGCGCCTATTGACGAGCTTGAAAATGAGTTCGGTCTGTCTGAATCTGCGGCTGTATTTCTTAAAATGCTTCCGGAGATGTCAAGGCTGTATAATGAATCAAAAATGTCGGATGATAATGTAATAGATTATGAGAATTTAGGTGAAAAGTTCAAAGCCAAATTTATCGGAAGAACAAGCGAAGCCGTCGCCCTTATGCTTGGTGATGCCAAAGGCAAGATGATATATTTTAACATAATTTCAAAGGGTTCGATTAATTCTTCCGATATGCCTGTTCGCAAAATAGTTGACCTTGCGCTTCGTCATAATGCAAAAACGGCGTTTCTTGCTCATAATCATCCCAGCGGTACGGCTCTGCCATCGCAGAACGACCTTACGACGACAAGGGTTATACGTGAAACTCTGCTGAGTATCGGAGTGGATTTGATAGACCATTATATTGTTACCGATGAGGATTTTGTTTCGCTCAGAGAAAGCGGAATGGCAGGCAACATTTTCTATTACGAATAATTATTTACGAAAGCATTTGAAGTAAAACGCAGTATCGTGTATGCAAACAAAAATAAGTTTGTCATAGACAGTTTAAAACAAGTGATGTGTAATGAATTTTAAAATACATTCAAAATACAGGCCTACGGGTGACCAGCCTCAGACAATAGAAAAACTCGTAAAAAGCATTAATTCAGGCAATAAAGAGCAGACCCTGCTCGGTGTAACAGGCTCGGGAAAAACCTTTACAATGGCAAATGTTATCGAGCAGATTCAGAGACCTACGCTTGTGCTGGCTCACAATAAAACACTTGCCGCACAGCTTTGCAGTGAGTTTAAAGAATTCTTTCCCGAAAACGCCGTTGAATATTTTGTGTCCTATTATGATTACTATCAGCCGGAAGCGTATGTTGCTCAGACCGATACCTATATTGAAAAAGACAGCTCAATAAATGATGAAATAGACAAGCTCCGTCACAGCGCAACGCTTGCCTTGTCTGAGCGCCGCGACGTTATTATAGTTGCATCCGTTTCCTGTATTTACAGCTTGGGCGACCCGATTGACTACCGAAATATGGTAATTTCTCTCAGACCAGGTATGCAGAAAAGCCGTGACGACCTCGTAAAAAAACTGGTTGAGCTTCAATATGAGAGAAACGATGTAAACTTTATCCGCAACAAGTTCAGAGTACGGGGGGATGTGGTTGAGATTTTTCCTGCCGCATCAAGTGATTCAGTAATTCGTGTTGAATTTTTCGGAGATGAAATAGACCGCATTTCAGAAATAAATCCTCTTACAGGTGAGTTAAAGGCATTTTTAAAGCACTCGGCAATATATCCTGCCTCGCATTATATTGTGTCGAAGGATAAGATGAAAACCGCGCTTGCGGAAATTGAAAGAGAATTGCAGGAACGTCTTGAATATTTCAGAGAAAACGGCAAATTACTTGAAGCACAGCGAATTGAACAGCGCACTCATTATGATATGGAAATGCTTCAGGAAATCGGTTTTTGTACAGGAATAGAAAACTATTCAAGAATTTTGTCAGGCAGAGAACCCGGCTCGTCACCGTTTACATTGCTTGACTATTTTCCTAAGGATTTTCTTTTGTTTGTTGACGAGTCGCACGTTACTCTCCCTCAGGTAAGAGGAATGTATGCAGGCGACCATGCCCGCAAAAAAAGCCTTGTTGACTACGGTTTCAGACTTCCGTCAGCTTATGATAACCGTCCGCTTAATTTTGACGAATTTTATGAAAGAATTAATCAGGCTGTGTTTGTAAGCGCAACTCCGGGCGACCTTGAAATGGAGAAATCAAAGGTTGTTGCAGAGCAGATCATCAGACCTACAGGACTTCTTGACCCTGAGATCTCCGTTCGTCCGACAGAGGGACAGCTCGACGACCTGGTATCTGAAATCAATATCAGAACAGCTAAAAAACAGCGAACGCTTGTTACTACTCTGACTATGAAAATGGCTGAGGATTTGACCGCATATCTTGAAACAATGGGAATAAAGGTGCGCTATATGCACCACGATATAGATACCGTTGAGCGCATGGAAATAGTACGTGATTTACGTCTTGGTGAATTTGACGTGCTTGTGGGAATCAATCTGCTCAGAGAGGGACTTGATATTCCCGAAGTTTCGCTTGTAGCGGTGCTTGACGCCGACAAAGAGGGATTTCTGCGCAGTACGCGTTCTCTTATTCAGATTACTGGACGTGCCGCCAGAAACAGCGAGGGTATGGTAATTATGTACGCAGACAGCGTTACCGAATCTATGAAAGTAGCAATTACCGAAACCGAACGCCGCCGTGAAATTCAGCAGAAATATAATGAGGAACACGGCATAGTACCAAAGACAATAGTCAAAAAAGTAAGCGATATACTTGAAATTTCAACTCATACCGACAAAGAGTTTAAAAATACAAAAAAGCTTTCAAAAGCCCAGAAACAGCAGTTGATAGAAAGTCTTACAAAAGAAATGAAAGCTGCCGCAAAGCTGCTTGAATTTGAGCACGCCGCATATTTGCGTGATAAAATCAAGAAGCTGCGCGGTGATAAATGATAAAGAAACAGAGGAAAAGTACAATGCCAAGAAAGAAAACCAACGAATACGATAATACCAGCATCACGACCCTCAAAGGTGCCGACCGTGTCCGCAAAAGACCCGCGGTAATTTTCGGTTCGGACGGAATTGACGGCTGCCAGCATTCTGTATTTGAAATTCTTTCAAACTCCATTGACGAGGCAAGAGAGGGATACGGCAAGCAGATTTCCGTAACCAGATACGCCGATGGTTCAATTGAAGTTGAGGACCACGGACGAGGCATCCCTGTAGATTACAACGAAAAAGAAAAGATGTTCAATTGGGAGCTTGTGTTCTGTGAAATGTATGCCGGCGGCAAATATAACAACAACGAGGGAGAAAGCTACGAGTTTTCGCTTGGTATGAACGGACTCGGACTTTGCTCTACGCAGTACAGCTCCGAGTATATGGATGTTGACATTCGCCGTGACGGATTCCGTTATACGCTTCACTTTGAAAAGGGCGAGAATATAGGAGGACTAAAAAAAGAACCCTACAGCAAAAAGGATACGGGTACAAAAATCCATTGGAAGCCTGACTTTGAGGTGTTTACCGATATAGCGGTTCAGCCCGAATATTTTTTAGATATAATGAAACGACAGGCAATTGTAAATGCAGGCGTTGAATTTATATTTAGAAACCAGAACGGAAAGTCATATGATACCACAAGTTTCAACTATGCAAACGGGGTTGTTGACCACGTTGCCGAGATAATCGGCGAGGACGGTCTAACATCTATTCAGCATTGGGAAACAGAGTGCAAAACCCGTGACCGTGAAGATAAGCCTGAATACAAATGCAAAATGGATATTGCCGTTGCGTTTTCAAACAAGGTGAATCTTACGGAGTATTATCACAATTCAAGCTGGCTTGAGCATGGGGGAGCGCCCGATAAAGCGGTGAGAAGCGCTTTTGTATATCAGATTGACAATTACTTAAAACAGAACAATAAATATAACAAGACAGAAAGCAAAATAAAATATGATGATGTTGAAGATAGCTTAATATGTGTTATTTCGTCATTTTCAAGCGTATCTTCTTATGAAAACCAGACCAAAAAAGCTGTTACAAATAAGGGTATTCAGGATGCAATGACAGCATTTTTAAGGCAAAGTCTTGAGGTTTATTTTATTGAAAATCCGCTCGAGGCAGAAAAAATAGCCGAACAGGTGCTTGTAAATAAGAGAAGCCGTGAAAATGCCGAGAAAACCCGCCTGAACATAAAGAAAAAGCTTTCAGGAAATCTTGACATAACAAACCGCGTTGCAAAGTTTGTTGACTGCCGCAGCAAGGATGTTTCCGTGCGCGAGCTTTTCATAGTAGAGGGTGACTCTGCGCTCGGTGCCTGCAAACAGGCGCGCGACCCTGATTTTCAGGCGATTATGCCAATTAGAGGTAAGATACTTAACTGCTTAAAGGCAGATTACGATAAAATTTTCAAGAGTGAGATTATTACCGATTTGCTCAAAGTTCTCGGATGCGGAGTAGAGGTTAAATCCAAGGCAAATAAAAATCTGTCAAGCTTTGATATGGACGCTCTGCGCTGGAACAAAGTAATCCTCTGTACCGATGCCGACGTTGACGGATTTCAGATAAGAACTCTTCTTCTAACAATGCTTTACAGGCTTACGCCTACTCTTATTGAAGAGGGAAAGGTTTTCATAGCAGAATCGCCTCTTTATGAAATAACCTCAAAAAATGATGTTTATTTTGCTTATGATGAGATTGAAAAGGACAAATTTATTGCTCAAATCGGCAATGAAAAGTTTACAATTCAGAGAAGCAAGGGCCTTGGAGAAAACGAACCCGATATGATGAACCTAACGACAATGAATCCTGATACCCGCCGCCTTATCAAGGTTATGCCTGATGATGCGGCTCAGACAGCCGAAATTTTTGATATTCTGCTCGGCGATAATCTTCAGGGCAGAAAGGATTATATTGTAGAGCACGGTAATGAATATATAGATAATCTTGATGTAAGCTGATTGGAGGCGGAAAGCAATGGCTTCAAAAAAGAAAACGCCTAAAAATCCTGCTGCAATGAAAACACACGGCGTCATCAACGGTGCAGGCGACGTAGTTGAACAGCCCATAGTTTCCACAATCCGTGAAAACTATATGCCCTATGCAATGAGCGTAATTATGTCCAGAGCAATTCCCGAAATTGACGGCTTTAAGCCGTCTCACAGAAAGCTTCTTTATACTATGTATAAAATGGGATTGTTAAACGGAGCAAGAACAAAATCCGCTAATATTGTTGGTGCAACAATGAAGCTTAATCCTCACGGCGATTCCGCAATATACGATACTATGGTACGTCTTTCACGCGGATATGAGGCTTTGCTTCACCCGTATGTTGACTCAAAGGGAAATTTCGGAAAGTTTTACAGCCGAGATATGGCATGGGCGGCTTCAAGATATACCGAAGCAAAGCTTGCGCCCATATGTAACGAGCTGTTTCGCGACATAGATAAAGATACCGTGGATTTTGTTGACAACTATGACAATACAATGAAAGAGCCGTCATTACTTCCGGCTGTTTTTCCGTCTGTACTTGTAAATGCAAATACGGGAATAGCCGTAGGTATGGCTTCTAATATATGCTCATTTAATTTAAAGGAGGCCTGCGAAACAACTGCCGCACTTATCCGAGACCCGAACCACGATGTAAAGTCAACTCTGCCTGCACCTGATTTTGTCGGTGGCTGTCAGATTATTTATGACGAAAAGGTTATTGACCAGGTATATGAAACAGGCAGGGGCAGTATTAAGCTTCGTGCAAAGTATGACTATGACAAATCTGCAAACTGCATTGATATTCTTGCAATCCCATCTACTACTACGTGTGAAGTCATAATTGAGAAAATAATAGACCTTGTAAAACAGGGAAAATTAAAAGAGATTTCCGATGTACGTGATGAAACCGGTATAAACGGACTGAAAATAACAATCGACTTAAAGCGCGGAGTTGACCCCGACAAGCTTATGACCAAGCTCTGCCGTTTTACCACACTTGAGGATTCCTATGCCTGCAACTTTAACGTGCTTATAGGCGGAGTGCCTATGGTGCTTGGAGTTAAAGAACTTCTTGAAGAGTGGATATCTTTCAGAATCGAGTGCGTAAAACGCAGAACATATTATGACAGAAGCAAAAAGGCAGACAAACTTCATTTGCTCAAAGGACTTGAAAAAATTCTGCTTGATATTGACAAGGCAATTAAAATAATCCGTGAAACAGATGAAGAGGCAGAGGTCGTTCCCAATCTTATGATAGGATTCGGCATAGATAAAACTCAGGCTGAATATGTGGCTGAAATAAAGCTGCGCCACCTCAACAGGGAGTATATTTTAAAGCGCACAAAAGATATTGAAGATTTGGAAAAAGAAATTGCCGAGCTTGATGAAATACTTAAAAGCAAGTCAAGAGTAAAGACGATTATAGTAAAAGAATTAAAGGACATTGGAGAAAAATACGGTCAGCCGCGCAGAAGTATTATAATCTATAATGACAATACAAAGTACGAGGAGGAAATTGAGGAAGTTCCCGATTATCCCGTAACTTTATTCTTTACCAAGGAAGGATATTTCAAAAAAATCACGCCTCAGTCCCTCAGAATGAGCGGGGCGCACAAGCTTAAAGACGGCGATGAGATTATACAGGAAATTGAATTTTCAAATAACTGCGATCTGCTGTTCTTTACCGACAAATGTCAGGTGTATAAAGCAAAAGCCTTTGATTTTTCAGATACAAAGGCAAGCGTTCTCGGCGATTACGTTGCGGCCAAGCTTTCAATGGATGAAAACGAAAACGCTATAAAAATGATTGCTACAAAGGATTATAAGGGAATAATCATATTTGCTTTTGAAAACGGCAAAATTGCAAAAGTGCCGCTTAGTTCCTATGAAACAAAAACAAACCGCAAAAAACTCACGGGAGCATATTCAGACAAATCTCCTCTTACGGGAGTTTTGTTTATTGATGAAGACAAAGAGATTCTCTTAAAATCATCTTCTGGCAGAATGCTGCTTGTGCATTCGGGTGCTCTTGCTCTCAAATCAACACGTTCCACTCAGGGAGTAGCCGTGATGAAACTCAAAAAGGGTCAAAGATTATTTGAAATACAAGAGTACAAAGAAGGCACTTTTTCAAAACCTCAGCGCTACAGGACGCGTTCTCTCCCTGCATTGGGAGCGCTTTTGTCAAATGAAGATACAGCAGATGAACAGCTTTCACTGTTATAAAATATTATTATAAAATAAAAATTAAAAAAATGCTTGAAAAAAGCTGATTTGTATGTTATTATGAATTAGTTAAATAATGTAATTTTACAATTCTATGAAAGGATGATATAAAATGAGCGTTTGGGGTATTGTTCTCGGTATTTTACTTGGTGTAGTATCAATCGCAATTATTGTTGTAATTATTCTTCAGGAAGGTAATCAGCAGGGTCTTGGAGTAGTAACAGGTGTAGCTGACTCTTATTTTTCAAAAAACAAGGCCCGTTCAATTGATGCTTTCCTTTCCCGCTGGACAAAGGTTTTTGCTGCAATATTTGTTCTCTTTGTAATTGCACTTAATGTGCTTGCGCATTTTGACATACTGTAATATTGTATAAGTCATATTTTTTATTTTTTCAGCATAATTATAGACCGTCGGATAACCGACGGTCTATTTTTCTTTGCGGAGTTGTTCAATATGCCTTTATGGGGAATAGGTTTAATATTATTTTCAGCATTTATAATTTTTGCCGTTATACATTATGCAGGAAAAAACAAGCGGCCGTTTAAACGGTCGCTTATATCGCTTTGTTTTGGAGCATTAACTTTGCTTGCGGTAAATCTTACCGGAGGCATAACCGGGGTATATCTTCCTGTGAGTCTGCTGTCAATACTCGTGTCGTTAATCGGTGGAGTACCCGGAGTAACACTTATGCTGGCTCTGAATTTATATTTTTAATTAAAGCACGCTGTATAGCTCTTCGAGCGCTTCTCCCACATTGTCCTTATCCTTTGTCATAAGTGCAAGCATAACCTTGTAAACGGTTGACGGACTGTCATAAAAATTCTTTTTTATAAGCATAGCCTGTTCAAAGCTTGGCGCATACAAAGTAAATGAAAGCAAGTCGGTTTCGCCGCCTGAAATTCTGCAAAATACGTTAAAGCCGTTGTCTGTTTTGTTAATCTCAACCGAGTTTTCACGCTCGGTTTTTTTCTCTGCAAGAAGCTTTACCGCGCAGGCATATGCTTTTTCTTTTACGGTGTAAGCAAGAGTGGTTTCAAGTTGATTAGCAATCATTTTACCGTTATCTGTCAGTTTATATGTCATTACGCCGTCAACACATTCGCTTTCGGCAAGGTTTCCGTTTACAATCAAGTCATCAAAAGATGAGCTTGTTTCAAAATAATTGGCAAGACCTTGTTTCAGTATTGACTGAATAATTAAATCTTTGTCCATATTTTCCTTAACGGAATTAAAAAGATAACAAATCAGTGTTCTAATTTCATTTTTGCTTCTCATTCCGCCCGGAACTATGCCCTCGTCAAATGTATCAAAAGCCATAAAATCACCTGCCGTTTAATATTATTTATATTATAGCACATAATAAATAAAATGTGTAGATTATTATATAAATAAATTGACTATTAAGTCTTATTATGATAGAATTAAACGAAGAAAGGGGATAGAATATGGAGCAATATATGCCGTTTATTTGGATAGGATTTGCAATAATTATGGCGGTATGCGAAGCATTCACGACACAGCTTGTTTCAATATGGTTCGTGTTCGGTTCGATATGCGCCGCGATTACAACAATTTTCACTCCGTCAATACCGATTCAGTCAGCGGTGTTCCTTTTGGTTTCTCTTATTGCATTGATAATTACCAGACCGCTGGTAAGAAGATTTAAGAAAAAAAGAACAAATATAAGCACTAATGCTGACAGATTAATTGGGAAGACAGGAGTTCTTTTGACTGATATTTCAGATCCTCAGTCGGTCGGTCAGGTTAGAGTTGAGGGTGAGATCTGGACTGCAAAATCGGACTTTACACCGATTGAAAAGGACAGCAAAGTAACAGTGCTTGCAATTGAGGGCGTAAAGCTCATTGTTAAGCCGATACAATAAATTTAGGAGGAGTTAATAATGGAAGGAATTATTGGTTTTGTTATACTCGCAATAATTATTTTTATATTTTTAATCATCATCATAAGCAACGTAAAAATCGTTCCGCAGGCTCATGCATACGTATTGGAGCGTCTGGGAGCATATTATGCCACATGGGATACTGGACTTCACATAAAAATCCCGTTTATTGATAAGATTTCAAAAAAGGTATCGTTAAAGGAGCAGGTTGTTGATTTTCCGCCTCAGCCTGTTATCACTCGCGATAATGTTACAATGCAGATAGATACTGTAGTTTACTTTGAAATTACAGATCCGAAGCTTTATTGCTATGGCGTTGAGCGTCCGCTGAGCGCCATTGAAAATCTTACCGCAACAACTTTGCGTAATATAATCGGTGACCTTGAGCTTGATAATACGCTTACGTCAAGAGATACAATTAACGACAAAATCAGAATTATTCTTGACGAAGCAACAGACGCTTGGGGTATTAAGGTTATTCGTGTTGAACTGAAGAATATTCTTCCTCCGCGTGAAATCCAGGACGCAATGGAAAAGCAGATGAAGGCTGAGCGTGAACGCCGTGCAAGAATTCTTGACGCAGAGGGTGAAAAAAGAAGCCAGATTCTTGTTGCAGAGGGTATGAAAGAGTCAGCTATTCTTAAAGCAGACGCAGTTAAAGAGCAAAAAATCAGAGAGGCGCAGGGTGAAGCAGAGGCTATTCTCACAGTACAAAAGGCTAATGCTGATGCTCTCAGAATGTTAAACGAAGCGGCTCCGACCGACCGTATTATTCAGCTTAAATCGCTTGAGGCGTTTGGCAAGGCGGCTGACGGAAAGGCTACAAAAATAATAATTCCGTCAGATATTCAGGGACTTGCAGGCAATGTTACGGCTATTAAGGAGCTTTGGAATGATAGCGTTTCAAAAGAACAGTCATGATATAGATATTAAAATACAGGCGCAGTTTATTTAACTGCGCCTTAGAATTTTTAATTAAGCAGATAAGTGAAATTGTTTAAGGGGTATAAAATGTTGATTCTGGACTTGCTTTGGTATTTTGTGATTTTTTCGTTTTTCGGATGGTTGTCAAACGGTATCCGCACACTTTTTGCGGAGAAAAAGTTTTATAATAAAGGTCTGCTTACTTCTCCGTTTTGTCCGTCCTACGGTTTTTGTTCCGTAATATGCTATCTTGTATTAAATCCTTTTACTTCCAATAAATTAATACTTTTTTTCGGAAGCAGTATTTTGCTGTCGTTTCTTGTAGTAATCATAGGTTATATAACTAAAAAATTGCTTGGATTCAAACCTTGGGATTTTTCAGATATGAAACTTAATATAAGCAGTTACATCACCTTGCCGTATGCTTTGTTTTTGGGATTGCTTGGACTTATACTGGTAGGCGTGCTTATTCCTGTACTTAACACAGTAATTGAGCTTATTCCGTTCACCGTAAATCTGATTGTTGTTCTTTCTATTTGCGCAGTAATATTGATTGACTATGTTTTTGCAATTATTACTACTCTTAAATTACAGCGAAAAATCAAAAAGCTAAACGGAGTTTCAAGCTTGTTGGGAAGCGATGTTCCACAGGAAAAGATTGAAGAACTTGAGAAAAACTACAATAAACTTTTTACAGAAAGTATATTAAGAAAAAGATTGGCGTCCGCATTTCCCGATTTGAAAAAGACAGCTTATGTAAAACAGATAGCCGCAAAAATTGAGGAAATCAAAGCTGATAATATGAAAGAATACACACTGGTGTATGAAAACAAGGACGAAAAGCCTTTTGCGTTTGGTTTTTGCTTTACAAAACTCTTTTACCTCTTTGTAATAGGTTCTTTTTTGGGAACAATTTTTGAAACTATATGGGCACTGCTCACCGAAGGACAGTTTGAAATCCGCGTAGGAATGGTCTACGGTCCGTTCATTCCCGTTTACGGAGGAGGAGCCTGCTTTCTTACCGCGGTGCTTTACAAGCTTTATAAGCTGAGCGATACAATGATTTTTGTAATAAGCGCAGTTGTAGGCGCGGGATTTGAATATTTTTGCTCGTGGTTTCAGGAAACGCTTTTCGGAACTGTCTCGTGGGACTACAGTGACACGCCTTTCAATCTTGACGGCAGAACAAACCTGATGTATGCTCTCATATGGGGATTTCTCGGACTTGTCTGGGTGCGCTATCTCTACCCGTGGGCGTCAAAGCTCATTGAAAAAATGCCAAAACGTGCCGGTTCAATAATTACAACATTTCTCATAATTTTTATGGTTTTCAACGCGTTTATGTCGGTATGCGCAACATACAGATGGACAAAGCGCGATGCAGGAATACCTGCCTCAAGCAATTTTGAAAAATATCTTGACAAAGCATTTGATGATGAACATATGAATTTCCTGTTTCCTAATATGAAAGATGCTGATGAAACAGGAGTAACAACAAATGGAACAATATCATCTGAACGTCCGTATTTAGATGTAACTGCGACGCCTGATGAAACCGTAGCTCATACAGACAAATAAAGTTATTGAGAATTTAACTTTTTGCGGATATTTCATATTTTAAAATAATTATCGTATTCTATTGAATTTTATCAGTTTATTTTATATAATATATAAGTTAAGAATTATAATTTGGGCGCATCCGAAAAGTATATGACGCGCTCTGGATAAGGAGCAGATTATGAAGAAAGTTGCAATAATAATGGGTTCGGACAGTGATTTTCCCGTAGTTTCAAAGGCTGTCAAAAAGCTAAAGGAATTTGGCGTTGGGTACGAAGTACACGTTATGAGCGCACACAGAACTCCCGACGCGGCAATTGAATTCTCGGCAAATGCAAAGAAAAACGGATTCGGAGTAATTATTGCAGCAGCCGGTATGGCGGCTCATCTTGCAGGTGTGCTTGCGGCAAAAACCACGCTTCCGGTAATCGGGATCCCCTGCAAATCGGCACAGCTTGACGGAATGGACGCACTTCTTGCCACAGTCATGATGCCAACAGGTATTCCGGTTGCGACCGTTGCAGTTGACGGCGCGGCAAATGCGGCAATTTTGGCAGTTGAAATTCTTGCACTTTCAGACGATACGCTTGCTCAGAAGCTTGAAGATATGAAATCGGATATGGAAAAAGGCGTTGCCGAAAAAGATAAGGCAATGCAGATTAAGGTGGCAGAGCTTTGATTAAAAATTATGTTGACATAGATGCTAAACTTGATAAAGTGAACGATGAATGCGGAGTTTTCGGCGTTTACAGAAATGACGACGACTTGGATAGCGTTCAGCTTACAAATGATGCTCTTTTCGGTTTGCAGCACAGAGGACAGGAAAGCGCGGGCATAACCGTAAATGCTGACGGTGAGTTTTTAACCGTAAAAGAGCTTGGAATGGTATCTGAGGTTTTTAATGAAAAATCTCTGTCCAGACTCAAAAACGGCAAAATAGCCGTGGGTCACGTAAGATATACTTCAAGCGAAAGTCTTGACCGCGCTTCCAATCAGCCTCTTGTACTCCGTTACAAAGAGGGGTCAATTGCAATTGCGAGCAACGGCTCAATAACAAATTTTCCTGAAATCCGAAAAGAGCTTGAACGCGGCGGAGCAATCTTTCAGTCAAACTCAAATGCTGAATTAATGGGATATGTAATAGCAACCGAAAGATGCTCGACAGATAATCTTGAGGATGCTGTTTTAAATTCAATGGAAAAGCTCAAAGGAGCGTATTCTACCGTGATATGCGCTCCATCGCGTCTTATTGGCTTTCGTGATATGTACGGATTTCGTCCGCTTTGCATAGGAAAAATCAAAAACAGTTATGTTATTTCTTCTGAAAGCTGTGTAATAGAAAGTATCGGCGGAGAATTTATCCGCGATGTTGAACCGGGGGAAATGATAGTTATTGATGAAACCGGATTTCACAGCTACAAATCAAAAACAACGGCAGACAAAACATCTTTCTGTATTTTTGAATATGTTTATGTTGCACGTCCCGACAGCGTAGTAAACGGCGTAAGCGTTCATCAGGCACGTTTTAAGGCGGGTGAACTGCTTTATAAGGAATTTCCTATTGAAGCCGATATGGTTTGCGGAATTCCCGATTCGGGTCTTGTTGCGGCCGAAGGATATGCAAAAGCCTCAGGAATTCCGTATGGCACAGGGTTTGTCAAGAATAAATACATAGGAAGAACTGTCGGTACAGGCAAAGATAAGATGGCGCGTTTGCTTAAAACACGCCTTACGGCACTTAAATCTAATGTAAATGGAAAGCGTGTTGTCATTATAGACGACTCAATTATGCGGGGCGATACCTCAAGGCATATCATAAAGTTAATGCGTAATGCAGGTGCAAAAGAGGTACATATGCTCATAAGCTCTCCGCCTTTTGTATGTCCATGCTATTTTGGAATTGATATTCACGACAAAGAAAGCCTTATTGCAAATAAGATGAGCGTTGATGAAATAAGAGAAACAATAGGCGCAGATTCTCTCGGCTATTTAAGTCTTGAAAGCGTAAGAAAAATAGCGGAAGGCGCAGACATAGATTTATGTGACGGATGCTTCAGCGGAAATTATAATGCTGAAATTCCGAGAGAAATATTTGTAGATAAGTATGCTAAGAAAATAAATAAAAAATAACATAACGGAGTGATTACAATGAACAGCTTTTCAGAAAGTTACAAGGCGGCAGGCGTTGATGTTACAGCAGGATACAAGGCTGTTGAACTGATGAAAAAACATGTTGCGCGCACCAAAATTGACGGCGTTGTTTCAGGAATCGGAGGCTTTGGAGGTCTTTTCGCACCCAATATAAAGGGTATGGAAGAGCCGATCCTGGTAAGCGGTACAGACGGAGTCGGAACAAAGCTCAAACTTGCCTTTCTGCTTGATAAGCACGACACAATAGGTATTGACGCGGTTGCAATGTGTGTAAACGACGTTGTATGCTGCGGTGCTCAGCCGTTATTTTTCCTTGACTATATAGCCGTAGGAAAGAATGTACCCGAAAAGGTCGCTGAAATAGTATCAGGTATTGCTGAGGGATGTGTGCAGTCGGGATGCGCTCTTGTCGGTGGTGAAACAGCTGAAATGCCGGGATTTTATCCTGTTGACGAATATGATGTTGCAGGTTTCTGCGTAGGTATGGCTGACAAGCCGAAGATGATTGACGGTTCAAAGCTTAAAAGCGGAGATGTGCTTATCGGACTTCGCTCGTCTGGCGTACACTCCAATGGATTTTCTCTGGTAAGAAAAATATTCGGAATTGATGAAAATACAATTAACGCCGAATATCCCGAACTTGACAAGCCGCTTGGCGAAACACTGCTCACTCCTACAAAAATATATGTAAAACCGATACTTGCTCTTATGAAAGAGGTTGAAGTGAAAGCTGTTTCTCACATTACGGGAGGCGGCTTCTATGAAAACATTCCGCGTATGCTCAAAAGCGGTCTTACTGCAAAAATCAATAAAGACGCAGTTCCGGTTCTTCCGATTTTCAAGCTTATGCAGAGAGTCGGCAATATTCCTGAGCACGATATGTTCAATACGTTTAATATGGGAATAGGAATGATTGCCGCTGTCGCAAAAGAAGATGCAGATAAAGCAATTGAGGTTCTCAAAGCAAACGGAGAGGAAGCTGTAATTCTCGGTGAAGTTATTGAAGGCGAAGACGGAGTGATATTTGAATAATGAAAAATATTGCAGTTCTCGTGTCGGGCGGAGGAACAAATCTTCAGGCGCTTATTGATGCTCAGAACAGGGGAGAGATAAAAAACGGCAAAATCACCTGTGTAATTTCATCAAATCCAAATGCGTATGCTCTGATACGTGCCGAAAAAAATAACATTCCTGCTGAAATAATAAGGCGCAAAGATTATTCGGAGTTTATCGAATATGACAATGCGCTTACAGAGCTTTTAAAAAGCAAAAATATTGATGTAGTTGTGCTTGCAGGATTTATGACAATTCTCGGAAAGATTGTTATCAATGCCTTTGAAAACAGAATTATCAATATTCATCCTTCGCTTATTCCGTCGTTCTGCGGAGAGGGCTTTTACGGTTTGAAAGTTCACGAAGAAGCTCTTAAAAAAGGCGTAAAGATAACGGGCGCTACTGCACATTTTGTAAATGAAATATGTGACGGAGGCCCTATAATAATTCAGAAAGCTGTTGAAATTCAAAACGGAGATACTCCTGAGATCCTGCAAAAAAGAGTAATGGAACAGGCAGAATGGAAAATACTTCCAAAGGCTGTATCGCTGTTTTGCGAAGATAGAATAATAGTAAAAGACAATAAAACCGAAATTATTGATTAAACGGAGGTAAAATATGAAACCTATTTCTCTTGAAAAAGATATTGCTTCAACAACTTATCCCGGCAGAGGTATTGTAATCGGCAAAAGCGCCGACGGTACAAAGGCTGTTATTGCTTACTTTATTATGGGAAGAAGCGAAAACAGCAGAAACAGAATTTTTGTTGAAACTGATGACGGTATTAAAACTCAGGCATTTGACCCGTCAAAGCTTGTTGACCCGTCGCTCATCATCTATGCACCTGTTCGTACTCTCGGCAACAAAACGATCGTTACAAACGGAGACCAGACGGATACAATCTATGAGCTTATGAATCAGCAGATGACATTTGAGCAGTCGCTGCGCACACGTGAATTTGAACCCGACGCCCCTAACTATACTCCAAGAATTTCAGGCATAGTTAAATGCAGCGACGGAAAGATGAACTATGCAATGTCAATTATCAAAAGTGCCGACGGCAATCCTGACTGCTGCGAGAGATATACTTTCACATATGATTCTCCGCTTGCGGGACTCGGCAGATTTATCCACACCTATATGGGTGACGGTAATCCTCTTCCAAGCTTTGAGGGTGAGCCGACTTTGGTTGAAATCGGAAATGATGATATTGATACATTTGCTGAAAAAATCTGGAATTCACTCAATGAAGAGAATAAGGTTTCGCTTTTTGTCCGTTACATAGACATTTTAACTAATAAATCAGATTCAAGAATTATAAATAAAAACAAGTAATTTGTACGAAAGGACGATATTCCAATGAATGAACTTGCCTTAAAATACGGCTGTAATCCAAATCAGAAGCCCTCAAGGATTTTTATGCAGGACGGCAAAGAGCTTCCTGTAGAGGTTCTTAACGGCAAGCCGGGTTACATTAACTTTCTTGACGCTTTTAACTCGTGGCAGCTTGTAAAGGAACTTAAAGCCGCTACAGGACTTCCTGCCGCAGCTTCTTTCAAGCACGTAAGTCCTGCCGGTGCTGCTGTAGCGACCGAACTGTCAGACACACTTAAAAAGATATATTTTGTTGACGATTTGGAGCTTTCTCCTATTGCGTCAGCATACGCAATGGCGAGAGGCGCAGACAGAATGTCATCTTACGGAGACTGGGTTGCTCTTTCGGATACCTGTGATGTGCAGACAGCAATTCTTTTAAAAAGAGAGGTTTCGGACGGAATTATCGCTCCCGATTACACTCCTGAGGCTCTTGAAGTTCTAAAATCAAAGAGAAAAGGAACATATAATATTGTAAAAATTAATCCTGATTATATTCCCGCACCGATTGAGCATAAAGATGTGTTTGGAATTACATTTGAGCAGGGCAGAAATGAGCTTAAAATTGATGAAGATATGCTTATGCAGAATATCGTAACAGAGAATAAAGAGCTTACAGATGAAGCAAAACGTGATTTGCTTATTGCTCTCATCACACTTAAATACACTCAGTCCAATTCTGTTTGCTATGCAAAGGGCGGACAGGCTATCGGCGTAGGCGCAGGTCAGCAGTCAAGGATTCACTGTACGCGTCTTGCAGGAAACAAGGCTGACATATGGTATTTAAGGCAGCATCCGAAGGTAATGAATTTACCCTTTGTTGATGATATAAGACGTCCTGACAGAGATAACACAATTGATGTTTATATTTCAGATGACTATGAAGATGTTCTTGCTGACGGCGTATGGCAGCAGTTCTTCAAAACAAAGCCAGAGCCTCTTACAAGAGAAGAAAAGAAAGAATGGCTTTCAACATTTTCGGGTGTTTCTCTCGGTTCTGACGCTTTCTTCCCGTTTGGCGACAATATTGAAAGAGCAAAGCGTTCAGGAGTACAGTATGTTGCACAGCCCGGCGGTTCGATCCGCGATGATAATGTAATTGATACCTGTAATAAATACAATATGACTATGTCATTTACCGGTATCAGATTATTCCACCACTAATTTGAGGTGATTTTATGAAAATTCTGATGATTGGTTCGGGCGGCCGTGAGCACGCTCTTATTAAAAAGCTTCTCGAAAGTCCAAAATGTACCAAGCTGTATTGCGCACCAGGCAACGGAGGTATTTCCAGAGATGCCGAAGTTGTGAATATAGGTGTAATGGACAAAGAAAATATGGTGAAGTTTGCAAAGGAAAACTCAATCGACCTTGTATTTGTAGCTCCCGATGATCCGCTTGCCGATGGTATGGTTGACGCTATGCAGGCTGAGGGAATCCGAGCTTTCGGTCCGAATGCAAATGCCGCAATAATTGAAGCATCTAAGGTTTTCTCAAAAAATCTTATGAAAAAATATAACATTCCTACAGCAAAATACGAAGTTTTTGATGACGCTCAGAAAGCTATAGAGTGTGTAAAGAATGAAAATATTACTCCTGTTGTAGTCAAGGCAGACGGTCTTGCGCTTGGCAAGGGTGTTATAATTGCTCAGACAATTGACGAAGCAGTAAATGCCATAAAGTCAATTATGGAGGATAAGAAATTTGGAGATTCGGGCAATAAAATAGTTATCGAAGAATTTTTGACAGGCCCTGAGGTTTCTGTACTTGCGTTCACAGACGGCAAATGCGTTAAGCCCATGGTAAGCTCAAAAGACCATAAGCGTGCATTTGACAATGATGAAGGTCTTAATACAGGCGGAATGGGAACAGTCAGCCCAAATCCGTATTATACGGACGAGATTGCCCAGACCTGTATGCAGACAATTTTCAAGCCTACAATTGAGGCTATGAACAAAGAGGGAAGACCGTTTAAGGGATGTCTTTACTTTGGTCTTATGATTACACCAAACGGACCTAAGGTAATTGAATACAATGCCCGTTTCGGTGACCCCGAAGCTCAGGTTGTGCTTCCAAGACTCAAAACCGATTTGGTTGACATATGTGAAGCGGTTATTGACGAAAGACTGTCGGAAGTTGATATTCAGTGGTATGACGGAGCAGCTGCCTGCGTGGTAATGGCAAGCGGAGGTTATCCCGTGTCATACAAAAAGGGAATAGAGATGTTTGGTCTTGATGATAACGGTCAGGTTGACGGCGCAATTGTATATCATGCAGGAACAAAGTATGAGAACGGAAAGTTCTATACAAACGGCGGACGTGTACTCGGCGTCACAGCAACGGCTGATTCGCTTGAGGAAGCGTTAACCAAAGCATATAATGCAGTTGATAGGATTAAATTTGACGGTGCTCATTACAGGCACGATATAGGAAAGACAAAATAATTTTTAAAAATTAACGCCGCACTTCATTATGAAATGCGGCGTTGCAATTTAGCTGGCGTTTTTGATTTGAAGTCTTAGTCTGTCGGAAATCATAGCGATAAATTCGCTGTTAGTTGGTTTTCCTCTGTCATTGTGAATAGTATATCCGAAATAAGAATTCAGCACATCAATGTCTCCTCTGTCCCATGCAACTTCAATTGCGTGGCGAATGGCACGTTCTACTCTGGATGAAGTAGTTTCATACTTTTTAGCTACTGAAGGATAAAGCTGTTTTGTAACGGCATTTATGATTTCAGGTTTCTCAACCGACATAATAATAGAATCTCTCAAATAATGATAACCCTTAATATGAGCAGGAACACCTATTTCGTGCAAAATTTCGGTTACTTTAAGCTCAATTCCGAAGGTGTCAAACATAATCGGATTATTTAAAGCGTTATCCTTGCTTTTTTTAAGCATTCCAACAATGTTTTCACACAGTTCGGTAACATTATAAGGCTTAAGTACGAAATAGGAAGCACCACAGCTCATAATCTCTCTTTCAAGAACAGGACTGTGGAAAGATGAGAAAACAATAAACAACGGAGATTTGATATTTTGTCTTTTAATATTGCGCATAACTCCTATTGCATCAAGTCTGGTCATAAAAGAGTCCATAAAAACAACATCTGGTTGTTCATGTCTTATGCGGTCACAAAGCTCTTCTCCGTCTTTTGAACAAAAGGCAGATGAAATATTAAAACTTTGTAATATTTTCATGTTTTCCTGAGAAAATTCTACTGCATCTTCAGTAATAATAAGTTTGATAGCGTTATCCATTATTGGAAACCTCCATTAAAATTAATCTTTAATTAAATATTACCACAAAATGGTAAACTTGGCAATAGTTTCCAATAAATTTTTTTATAAAAAGGGAAAAATATTTTTAATAATAATTTTCGACAATCATAAAACCGCAATATTTTGTGTTATTTTCTATAATTCGCCACCATATTTTGCACCATTACGCCGTATCCCTCATTCGGTTTATTTAAAAATACATGGGTAACTGCTCCTACGAGTTTGCCGTTTTGAACTATTGGGCTTCCGCTCATTCCCTGAACAATTCCACCACATTCATCAAGCAGTTCGTTATTTGTAATCTTTATAACAAAATTTTCATTTGATTTTTCAGAGAAGTTGCAAATTTTAGTGATTTCAATATCATAGCTTTCTGTTTTATCGTCTTTAATTGTTGTATATAGCTGTGCTTTTCCTGCTTTTATTTCATTATAATCGGCAACTTCAATTTTTTTATTGCATTTGTAAAAATTATCGCTTATTGTTCCGTAAATACCTGTTTCGGTATTTTTTGTCAGATTACCTATGCTGCTGTCGGTAAAATATCCATTCAGACTTCCTGCTTTACCTGCTGTACTTTTAGTTACTCCGCTGATACTTGCATGCATAACCTCTCCGTAACCGAGCGGAAGAAGCGCAGATGTATCAACATCGCATATTCCGTGTCCGAGTGCAGCAAAATAATTATTGTTATCATCATAGTAAGTGACTGTACCTATACCTGCGCAGCTGTCACGAACCCAAGCACCCATAAGATAAACGCCAACTGTATTTTTATAGGGAGTTACTTTTTTTTCAATTTCTTTTCCGTTTCTCTGAATTTTAAACTTAATTGTGTTACCGTTTGATTTTTTTGTAATTGTTTGCAGGTCTTCGTTGGTGGATATAACAATGCCGTCGGCTTCTTTTATTATATCATTTTCTTTTAATCCGCCATCTTTTGCAGGGCAGATATATTTGCTGCCGTCGTAATAACTTTCGAGTTTTGTTATGATTACGCCGTTATTATAAAATTTTACACCGAACGACTGACCGCCAAGATAAACGAAATCAGAAGTATCTTTTGAGTTTGCAGTGATTGAAGAAAAACTCAAAAGCATCACTCCCGACAAGGCAACTGAGAGTATTTTTTTAAAATTTTTCAAAAAATCACCTTCTTTCCGTTGCCTTTATTATAGTTTGCATTTATAATATGAGATAAAAGGGATTTTCAATTATTAAAAAATAAGTTGGAATTTAAAAATTAAAAAATTAAGATTTATTCGTTCATTTTTCAAATAATTTTCTATAAATTAAATCATTTTCATTTTTGAGGTTTATATGGCTGAAATTAAAACAAAACTTACCGGCTTAACGCAAAAAGAGGTATCAAAGCGAATTAGTGATGGAAAGGTAAATATTTCATCAAATTTAAAAACAAAATCAATTAAACAAATTTTTTACGATAATATTTTTACACTTTTCAATTTAATAAATGTAATACTTCTTGCGGCACTTATTTTGGTCGGCTCGTATAAAAATACGCTTTTTATAGGAGTAGTTGTAGCAAATGTTGTAATAGGTATATTTCAGGAGATACGTTCCAAAATAAGCGTTGATAAACTTACAATTTTATCCGAAAAAAAAATAAGCGTTCTCCGCGACGGAAAAATTACGGAAATCAGCAAAGAAGAAATTGTTCTTGACGATATATTGGTTTTGTCAAGAGGAAGCCAGATCCCGGCTGACTGCGTTGTATGCGACGGAGAATGTAAAGTAAATGAAAGTCTGCTTACAGGTGAATCTGATTTAATTACAAAAAAGAATAAGGACGAGTTACTCTCAGGAAGTTTTATCGCCGCGGGAAAGTGCTGCGCCAGAGTTACAAAGGTTGGTGCAGACTGCTATGCGGCAAAAATCAACAATGAAGCTAAATATATAAAAAAGGTTAATTCACAGATTTTAAATTCCTTTAATTTCATAATAAAGCTTTGCACATTTATACTTTTTCCTGTTGGAGTATTTTTCTTTATACGCCAGTTTGGAATACAGGACGGAAACATTCAGGGAACTGTAGTCAGTACGGTAGCGGCGCTTGCAGGAATGATACCAAAAGGAATGATTTTACTTACAAGCTCTGTTCTTGCGGTATCGATAGTGAGATTATCGTCAAAAAAGGTACTTGTGCAGGAGATGTACTGTATAGAAACCCTTGCAAGGGTAGATGTTTTGTGCCTTGATAAAACGGGAACGCTGACAGCCGACAAAATGAACGTAACTGATGTAATCAATCTTGGCAGCAGGGAAGATGAGATTAAAACTGCGCTTTCGTCAATAGTAGCGTCGTCTGATGAAATCAACGCCACATTGTATGCAATAAAGGATTACATAAAAGACTGTTCTCCTTTAAAATGCAGTAAATTCATTCCATTCTCGTCCGAAACAAAGTGGTCGGGCGGTAATTTTGAAAACGGAACGTCGTATGTAATAGGCGCCGCTGAATTTATTTTTAAAGATAAGCAAAAGTACAGTGACGTATTTAAAAAAATAAACGCAGTTCATCAGACCGTGCGCATACTTGCACTTGCGTCAAGCCGAGTACCGATTGACGGTTCGTGTCTCTCAGACGATTTAACACCAATGGCGCTTATCCTGATAAAAGACCAATTGCGTGATAATGTGAACGAAACGGTAAATTATTTTAAAGAGCAGGGAGTGACGTTAAAAGTCATCTCAGGCGACAGTGTAAAAACGGTAAGAAACATTGCAGCAGACACAGGCATTGAGGGAGCTGAAAATGCCGTAGATATGACAACAATAACCACTGACGAAGAGCTGTATGAGGCGGCGGAAAAATACAATGTATTCGGCAGGGTTACGCCTGCACAGAAAAAACAGCTTGTACTTGCACTCAAAGCTCACGGACACTCTGTAGCAATGACAGGCGACGGAGTAAACGACGTGCTTGCGCTAAAGGAAGCCGACTGCTCGGTAGCAATGGCGTCCGGAAGCGAGGCGGCGCGCAATGTATCACAGCTTGTTCTTGTAAACAACGATTTTGCATCAATGCCCGAAGTGGTAGCAGAGGGCAGACGTACAATAAATAATCTTGAGCAAAGCTCATCGCTGTATCTTGTCAAGACGATTTATTCAATTATACTGTCGATATTTTTTATATTTTTCAGTATGGAATATCCATTTCAGCCGATACATCTGACGCTTATCGGAGTTTTTACCGTAGCCCTGCCGTCATTTACGCTTGCTCTTCAGCCGAACAAAAATATAATCAAGGGCAATTTTACATTTAATATAATTGCACGCGCATTGCCTGCGGCGATATGCGTAATAATTAATATTGTCCTCATAGCATTAACAGGACATTTATTTTCACTAACAATGGGTGAATTTTCAACAATATCAGTCTATATGACAGCGCTTTCGTGCCTGTTGCTTGTCATAAGATTATCCATTCCGCTCAATTTGCTCAGAAGCATAATGCTGATATTGAGCATAGGAGGAGTTATAATCGGAAGTTTGTTTTTCGGACAGTTTTTCTCGCTCACAGCTCTGAGTTTTGAAGGACTGCTTGTACTTATGCTATTTGCGGCAGGAACGATAGTAGTTTTCAATGTTTTATACAATATAGCAGAAAATCTCATAAATAAATATAAAAACAGATGTAAAAATCAGGCGGTATAATTTGAAGATAATATTACCAAATAACGTAAAAACAATTATACAATCACTAAATAATAATAATTTTGAGGCATTTGCAGTTGGCGGCTGTGTGCGTGATTCTGTGTGCGGAATAACGCCAAACGACTGGGACATCTGCACAAATGCCGAACCTGAGCAGGTAAAGAGCTGTTTTACTGAGTATAATACGTTTGATTCAGGCATAAAGCACGGAACAATTTCGGTTGTGATAGGCAAAGAGATATATGAAATTACAACCTACCGAATTGACGGTGAGTATGCGGATAATCGACATCCCAAAAGCGTAATTTTTACAAATGATATAACAAAAGACCTTGCAAGACGTGACTTTACAATCAATGCAATTGCATATAATGAAACGCAAGGAATTATTGACCCGTTTGGAGGTATGACGGACTTAAAAAACGGATTAATCAGATGCGTCGGTGATCCTGATGAACGTTTTAATGAAGATGCTCTGCGGATTATCCGTGCGCTTAGGTTTGCATCTGTATATAACCTCAAAATTGAGGAAAAGACTTCTAAATCCATTATAAAAAAAGCAAATTTGCTGTCAAACATTGCAGCAGAGCGCATTTCTTCCGAATTTGATAAGCTGTTGTGCGGAGAAAGCGCTGAACAAATATTAAACTATTACAGAGAAGTTTTTGCCGTATTCATACCCGAAATTAAGCCTATGTTTGATTATGAACAGAACACAAAGCATCATAACCGAGATTTATGGCATCATACCACATTTTCCGTAAAATCAATAGATTCAGCACCCATGCTCAGAATGACAATGCTTCTGCACGACATCGGAAAGCCCGAAGCCTGCAGGCGTGATGCTGACGGAACCTGTCATTTTAAAGGACATCAGAAAATCAGTGCAGAAAAGGCAGATGTAATTTTGCACAGACTAAAATATCCATCAGATTTTATAAGTGACTGTTTATTGTTGATAAAATACCATGATGTGCGTTTCAACGGCACAAAACGACAGTTAAAGCACGTTATGAGTGAAATAGGCGAGGAGAACGTAAGGCTGTTGTTAAAAGTTCAGCGAGCCGATATAATGGCACAGTCTGAGTACAAGCAAAAAGAAAAACTTAAAAAACTTGATAATGCCAGCAATGTTTTTGAAAAAATATTAGAAGAGAATGACTGCTATACGTTAAAACAGCTTGCAATAAACGGCAATGACCTAATTAATATTGGAATATCGGACGGCAGGGAGATAGGCAAAATTTTGAATTTAATACTGAGCCTTGTAATAGATGAAAAAATCGAAAATACAAAACCTGCTTTGCTTGATAAGGCAAAAGAAACAAGTCACAAAACACAATGAATTAAAATGTTATAAAGAGTAAGAGGCAGTTATGAATAACTGCCTCCTACCCATTTCAGAAAAAATATTTCATAGATAAACATAAGGAATTGAGAGAGCAGAAATTAGGCGAAAATCACAAAACCTAATCAATATTTTTATCCCTATGAGTTCTACCTAAATTGGATAACTATATAATGAAATCTAAAGACTGATTAATTTTGGCAAACAGGCGACAGCAAAGTTACTGCCGCCTATTTGCAGGAGAAAAAATAAGTATCAAATCCTTTCTCTGCGATGGGAATATAGGAAAATGGATGGAAAATCAAAATAATGATATGTTTCCAAATAAGCGGCAGACTCTGGGTTGGCCGCCGCTTATTTGGTATTAAGAAAAACTTCTAACAGACAATAACAAATCATTATCACAAAATAATCAATTTTTAACATATATTATTTTTTTGAAGTATTCTCTGAAACAGAAAGTTAGTATAATAATGTATGGAATGAAAAAGTGAATGAAATTTGTCCATTATCAATTCTTCTTAACAGATAAGGATAAAAAGGGAGGCAAAATCATTATGGAAATAAACAGAAAACAAAAATATTGACAATTATTAAATTTAATGATATAATTTATTAAATTTAAAAGTATGTTGAATAAACATAAACTTTTAATTAATAATAAAAAATAAAGGTAAATAATTGATAAATCAATAATTGTTTTCCGCACTTGCAGTAAGTGCGCGATAAGGTTTATTTAATTTACAAGTATATAATATCGCATTATTTTTATTTTGTCAATACCTTTTTTAAAAAAAATTGAAAAATTTTGTAATTTTTTTAATTTTTTTAATATTATTTAACTTTTTATTAAATTATTTCTTGTCAAAACATGGTCATAACTATATAAATAAAAACAGGTGATTATTAATATGAGAACACAAAGAAATATATATAAAAGAAAAGACGGTCGCTGGGAGGGCAGGTATTTTAAAGAGTATGGTGCTGACGGCAAAATTAAGTACAATTCGATATATGGCAAAACATATACCGAGGTTAAAGATAAACTTGAAAAAATTAAATTAGGTATTTTGAATAACCCTAAAACCTATTTAAAAAATGCTAAAGTTAAATTAAAAGATGTTTGCTATGAATGGCTTGAAACAACAAAAATAAATATTAAAGAATCTACTTATGCAAAATATGTGTATATAGTTAAAAATTATATTATTCCCTGTATAGGAAATATCAAGTTATATGAAATAGACAATAACTATACAGATGTGTTTATAAATAAATACAGCAGACTTGCAACATTAACTTTAAGAGATATTATGTCAGTATTTAAAGCAATAATTAAATTTGCAAATGAACAATACAACTTAAATATACAATTAAAAAGATGTAATTTAAAGGCTAAAAACAGCAAAAATATAAGAGTATTGTCGGTTTTAGAACAAAAGAAGCTTGAAGAATATTTAATGAAAGAAACAGATTTGCCGAAATTGGGTATATTGCTTTGTTTGAATACAGGACTGCGAATTGGAGAAATATGCGCATTAAAATGGGAAGATATAAATTTTGAAGAAAAAACCATAAGAATAAACAAGACATTGCAAAGAGTAAAAATCATAGAAAAAGACAGCATTGAAAAAACAAAATTAATAATCGGTACACCAAAAACAGAAAGTTCAGAAAGAATAATACCGTTAACAGATAAGATGTTAAATCTATTAGAAAAACATAAAACAACCGAATATTTTTTAACAGGTGATTATGAATGTATTGAACCAAGGTCGTATAGGTACAAGTTTAAAAAATATTTGGAAGAAGCAGGAATAGAACATATAAATTTTCACGCATTAAGGCACACGTTTGCAACAAGAGCAATAGAAAGCGGATTTGATGTAAAAACACTGAGCGAGCTTATGGGACACACAAGCATACAGATATTACTTGAAAGATATGTTCACAGCAGTATGGAACAGAAACGCAAACAGATGAACAAATTAAATTCATTATAATATCAAAAATCGTCAAATAGAAAGTCAAAAAACCGCGAAAGTCCGATTAAATGCGGATTTTCGCGGTGTAAAAACGCACTTACTGCAAGTGCGGAAATAAGTGATAGTTTTATATTAAAAGCTATTGCTTTTTTGTTTTTTTAAATTTAATTATAAAATTATAAAATGCGTTACGCTAACATTAATCATAACCTTTCATCTATGCTCTTAAAAATTTAAAAATTGCATTGTTATATGCAATTTTGCTAAAATTTTATTTTTCATATTTTTACACAATAAAAACACCGCAGAAAATCTGCGGTGTTTCTTTTTTCTTTTTATCATATGTTAAATGCTAAATTCTTGCAACGCCTGTCTTAACTGCGGCGTCCTTAACTGCGTTGGCAACCGTCCGTCCGAGTCTGCTGTCAAAAGCATGGGGGAGTATGTAGTCGGGATTTAGTTTGTCGTCATCAACAAGTGATGCAATTGCAAACGACGCGGCTATCTTCATCTCCTCGTTAATATCCTTTGCTCTGCAATCAAGCGCTCCTCTGAAAATTCCTGGAAATGCAAGCACATTGTTGATTTGATTCGGAAAATCACTTCTGCCTGTGCCTACAACTGCCGCACCTGCTTTTTTGGCAAGGTCAGGCATAATTTCGGGTGTTGGATTCGCCATAGCAAAAATTATCGGGTCTTTTGCCATTGTTTTTACCATATCTTCTGTTAAACAGCCTGCGGCTGAAATTCCTAAGAATACGTCAGCGTCTTTTACTGCGTCGGCAAGCGTACCTGTAATGCGGTCAAGATTCGTAATTTCCGCCATTTCCTGCTTTACTGAATTAAGTCGTGGATCGCCCTTGCAGATTATGCCCTTGCTGTCACACAGCGTAATGTCTTTTACTCCCATATTAAGCAAATGCTTTGCAATGGCTACTCCTGCGGCGCCTGCTCCGTTCATTACTACCTTGATTTCCTCAAACTTCTTGTTAACTATTTTAAGCGCATTTATAAGTCCTGCGGCTACAATTACCGCCGTTCCGTGCTGATCGTCATGGAAAATCGGAATGTCGCATTTCTCTTTAAGCTTTCTTTCAATTTCAAAGCATCGCGGTGCAGATATATCCTCAAGATTTATACCTCCAAATGATCCGCTTATTAAATATATTGTGTTTACGATTTCATCAACATCTTTGCTCCTTATGCAAATGGGAAACGCGTCAACATTGCCAAATTCTTTAAACAATGCGCATTTTCCCTCCATAACGGGCATACCGGCCTCAGGTCCTATATCTCCCAGTCCGAGTACTGCTGTTCCGTCGGTTACAACTGCTACAAGATTGTTTCTTCTTGTAAGCTCAAATGATTTATCGTAATCCTTCTGAATTTCCAGACAAGGCTCTGCTACGCCGGGTGTGTAGGCTAATGCCAGATCCTCAGATGTTAAAATAGGCACTCTGGAAAGTACTTGTATTTTTCCGTTCCAATAATAGTGCTTTTTTAGTGATTCTTTTCTAATATCCATATTAATACTCCTTTTTACAAATATTCCTAAAAAAGTATAATTATTATATAACGAATTATCTTTTATATCAAGTTATTTGCATAATTTTATTTGACTTTTATGTGCTTTTCATTTATTATTATTACTGCGAGTGCATTGAACAGTTGCGCGCAGAATCCGAAAGGATTTGCGTGAGGAAAGTCCGGGCTTCACAGAGCAATAATAACGGCTAACGGCCGCCGGAGGCGACTCCAGGGATAGTGCAACAGAAAATTACCGCCGTTTATTCGGTAAGGATGGAAAGGTGAGGTAAGAGCTCACCGGAGGTTAGGAGACTAACCTGCCGTGTAAACCCTATTTGAAGCAACACCGTGGTAGGACTTTTACGCTTGCTCGGCGTGTCCTTAGGAGGTGGCATCGAGCAGTTTCGGCAACGGACTGCCAAGATAGATGGCTGTTCACGACAGAACCCGGCTTACAGATGCAGTCGTAATAAAGCCCTGTAACTTATGTTACAGGGCGTGTTTCAATTTTATGAGAAATTGCTCGGTGATGCTCGGGCAAAAAAGACATCTAATTTGTTGAACCTGTTTTCCCGAATTGTGTGCGGCGTCACGCCGCTTTTTAATAATTTCCGTCAATAATCTTTTCAGCGCACTTTATCCCGTCAACTGCGGCGGATATAATTCCTCCTGCATATCCTGCACCTTCTCCGCAGGGATAAAGCCCGTTTACTGCAACGGACTGCATTGTTTCACTGTTTCGCAATATCCTGACAGGGGAGGAGCTTCTTGTTTCTGCGGCAGTAAGAACTGCGTCGCCGCTGTCAAAGCCTTTGAGTTTTTTGCCCATAGCCGTAATGCCCAGCTTCATTGATTCGCTCACAAACTCAGGGAAAATTTCATTTATGTCCGTCAGAGTATAGTCAGGCCCAATGCTCGGTACGACTTCACCTATATGAGTGCTTTTTCTGCTTTTCAAAAAATCCTCGACCCTTTGAACAGGGGCATTGTAATTATTTCCTCCGCAAACAAATGCTTTTTTCTCAATCTCTCTTTGAAAATACATTCCTGCAAGCGGACTGTCACTTTTGAAATCATCGGGATTTACTCCCACAAGCAAGGCGGAATTTGAATTTACGTCATTTCGTGCAAATTCGCTCATTCCGTTGGTTACAAGCATATTTTCTTCGCTTGAGGCATTTACAACTTTGCCGCCCGGACACATACAGAATGTGTAAACTCCTCTGCCGTTTTCAAGATGTACATTCATTTTATAGCTTGCGGCACCAAGATGTTTGCTGCCGCAAAATTTTCCGTACTGCGATTTGTCTATGTTCTCTCTTAAATGCTCAATTCTTGCGCCGACTGAAAATGATTTTGCCTCGATCGGGATTTTTTTGTCATACAGCATTTCAAATGTATCTCTTGCACTGTGTCCGACTGCAAGAATAATATTGTCTGTTTCAATAACATCCTTTTGACCGTTTCTTTCGACAATTGCAGATGTAATCATACCGTCTTTTGTGTTGAAACCGATTAATTTAGTTTCAAAAAGTACCTTCCCGCCAAGCGATATAATTTCCTCACGAATATTTTTGACAGTTGTTTTCAGCTTGTCTGTACCGATGTGCGGTTTTGCATTGTAAAGAATTTCGTCCGGCGCGCCGTGCTTAACAAATTCACACAGCACTTTGCGCTGTCTGAAATCTTTTGTGCCTGTGTTCAGCTTTCCGTCCGAGAATGTTCCTGCGCCGCCCTCGCCGAACTGAACGTTTGATGATGTATCGAGCTTTCCGCTCAGCCAGAATTTGCGGACATCTTCCGTTCTTCTGTCAACATCACGTCCGCGCTCAATTACAATCGGCTCAGCGCCGCTTTGTGCAAGAATTAATGCTGCAAAAAGTCCTGCGGGACCCATTCCTGCAACAACAGGCGGTGTATGACCTTTCCATTGTTTTATCTCATATTTGTACGGAACAGCCTTTACAGCATTTTTGCTTTTTTTAAGTATTTTATCTTCATTTACATTCAGCTCAACGTCAATTGAGCATAAAAAGAATATATTATCCTTTTTTCGTGCGTCAACAGAGCGCCTGAAAATTGATGTGCTTTTAATTACGTTCTGATTTATTCTAAGTTCTTTTGCGGCGCTTTTTTTTATTGTTTCATCATCATAATCCAGAGGAATGTGTACATTATTAATTCTTATCATAAATTTTCACCTGCCAGATGTCCGCTTGAAAATGCAAAATGAAGATTATATCCTCCGCACTCTCCGCAGATGTCAATTGCTTCTCCGCAGATATAAAGTCCCTTTACAAGTTTGCTTTCCATGGTTTTCTCATTAATTTCAGTGCCGCATACTCCGCCTAATGCGCATTGTGCATGGTCAAATCCGCAGTTTTCAATAACCGTAAACTCCATATTTTTTACAGTATGTGATATTTCATTTATTTCCTTTTCAGAAAGAGACGAGCATCTCCGTGAAAAGTCCTTAATACCGCTCATTTTCAGTATAGCCTGTCCGATTCTTTTATGAAAAATCCCAGTAAAAAGATTTTCTATTTCTAAATTACTAAATAAAGATTTGTTGCTGTTAATTATTAATAATAATTCGTTTTTAGAAATATCAGGAAGCAAATCGAGAGAAATCATAAAATCCTTTTTAGTATAGAGCGATAAATTAAAAATGCAAATTCCCGAAAGCGCGGTATCGGTAAACTGAATTTCGCCGCTTTCGGATTTAATTTTATTGCCGTTTTTGTCAATTAGAGACGCATTGCCTGTAACCCTCATTCCTTTAAGAGATTTTAAAATATCCGATTTTACTTTAACAGGACATAAAGCAGGGGAGAAAGGAGTAAATTTATGCCCGAAGTTCTTTAAATAATCTGCGGCGCTTCCGCTGCCTCCGAGCTTTGGAGCGGCCTTGGAGCCGTTTGCGATAACAAGCTTTTTTGAAATAAATTCGTGTTCATCTGTTTTAATGACAAAACCGTTTTCGTTTTTTCTGATACTTCTTATATTTTCTTTGCAGAAAATTTCCGCACCAAGTCTTTCACTTGCAAATCTTAGAACATCAAGAACTGCGCTTGCCTGTTTGCAGACGGGATAATATCGTCCGCTGTCGTCAGAAAAGGTCAATAAACCGAGATTTTTAAAAATTTCAAGCAGACGATTTGTGTCATATTTTGAAAAAATATATTTGCTTTGATTTTTAAACGAGCCTGTGTATTTTAGTGAAGATATGTTTTTGTTTGTAAGATTGCATCTTCCGTTGCCTGTTGACAGCAATTTTTTGCCGACGCGGTCATTTTTTTCAATAATTGCCACGGAAATACTTTTATTTTTCTTTTTTGCGGCAATTGCACACATTAGTCCTGCTGCGCCGCCGCCGATTATAACAGCGTCAAACTTTTTAATATTATCCATACTTGTTCACCTAATAAATAAGGCAGCTTATGCTGCCCGTTTTATTGATTATAATATTTAGCCTTTCGGAGCAAACAGCGCGCCAAGTCCGCCGAACACACCCATACTTGCAAGTCCCATTATAATACCTGCCATTATTACACCGAGAGTAACGGCAATTACACTTTTCTTAAATCCCATATCCAGAAAGCTTGCGGCAAGAGTTCCTGTCCACGCTCCTGTACCGGGAAGGGGAATTCCTACAAAAAGCATCAGAGCAACAAAAAGTCCTTTTCCTGCCTTTGCCTGAAGCTTTTTACCGCCTTTTTCACCTTTTTCAATGCAGAATGTAAAGAATTTGCCGATATATTTTTTATCTTTGCCCCAAATAAGTACCTTTCTTGCAAACAGATAAATAAACGGTACGGGAAGCATATTGCCCACAATGCAAATTATATATGCCCATACCATATTGAGGTCGTTGGCAACAGCAACGGGTATTGCGCCTCTTAGTTCAACAATGGGAACCATTGAGATTAAAAATATAATTAAATACCACATAATAACTCCTTGATTTGTTCTTTAATTTATAATTCCAAAATAGTATAACAGAATTAACCGTTTTTTTCAATACAAACGGAACATAAAACTTTATATTTTATTAACACATTCTGCCGTTATATTTAGACATATTGATAAATTACGCATAACTGCATTGACTTTGAATATATTTGCTGTAAAATATACACAGGAGTGATTTAATGAAAAGAAACTCTGCTTCACTGCGCTTCAGAATAATAATATTTACACTTACTTTATGTATGATAGCTTTTGCATTCATTCATTCTTCCATGCCTGCTAATATATCGGCAGAAGAAAGTGACAACGTAATGTCTTTTTTGCAGAAAATATTATTATTTTTCAGACTTAATGCTGAACTCACAGATTATATTGTGCGAAAATCGGCTCATTTTGCTGAATTTACTGCAATAGGAATGTTGCTGATGAGCTGTGCCTATTCGTTGAACAGAATAAAACCTTATAAATATTATTCTCAGATTTTATTTTCAGGACTTGCCGCTGCGGTTATTGATGAAACTATTCAGCTTAATGTAATCGGACGTTCGGGACAGATAAGCGATGTACTGCTCGATTTTTCAGGAGTGGTAACAGGCGCATTGATAATGTTTTTTATATTTTCATTATATAAACGAATACGAAAAATTATGTAATACGGTAATACGTCGGTAGATTTTCAAAAAAACAGGAATTCTGCTGCTTTAGTATGTTTAATTAATTGTGAATAAGAGGGATTATGTGGAAAAAGAAATGGAAGTAATAAAAGAAAACAAAATGGGTACTATGCCAATGACAAAGCTGATTTTATCTATGTCAGTGCCTGCGATTTTTTCAATGACGATTCAGGCTATGTATAACATAGTTGACAGTATTTTTATTGGTCGGTATGACCAGAACGGTCTTACTGCAATATCATTTGCATTTCCTTTACAAATGCTTTTGATTGCGGTTACGGTCGGTACAGCTGTAGGCGTAAATTCGCTTGTTTCACGAAAACTGGGCGAAAAAAACTTTAAAGAAGCAAATGACGCGGCTACACACGGATTGCTTACCTGTGTTCTTAGTTATGTAATTTTTTTGTTATTGGGATTATTTGTTGTATCACCATTTATGAATGCATACAGCAGCAATGAAAAAATTGTTGAATACGGGGTACAGTATCTTACTGTAGTTCTTTGTTTTTCGGTGTTTTCAATTATTCAGGTTATGATTGAAAAAACTTTGCAGGCAACCGGAAATATGATATTTCCTATGCTTTTTCAGCTGACAGGAGCCATTGTTAATATAATTTTTGATCCACTGCTGATTTTCGGTATAGGCATATTCCCTGAGCTTGGCGTGCTCGGAGCGGCAATTGCAACGGTATTCGGTCAGTTCTGCGGAATGGTATTTTCTCTTATAGTATTGTTCTGCTTAAAGCATGAAGTTAAGATTACTTTTAAAAATTTCAGAATTAATTTTTCAACATTAAAAAATATTTATGCGGTAGGTTTCCCCTCAATTATTATGCAGTCGATAGGTTCAGTTATGATAATCGGACTCAATGCCATCCTTGCCGTATCTGAAGCTGCTGTAACGGTTCTGGGTATTTATTACAAGCTTCAGAGCTTTGTGTTTATGCCGTGTTTTGGACTGAATCAGGGAGTAATGCCTATTTTAGGCTACAACTACGGCGCAAGAAACAGAAAAAGACTTTATTCTGCGCTTAAGCGCGGAATAATAATTGCCGTAATAATTATGTCAATAGGTACTGTATTAATGTGGACAATCCCAGATGTGCTTATTTCATTATTCGGCGGCACGGACGATATTATGACTATGGGAGTTCCGGCATTCAGAACCATCAGTCTTTGTTTTATTCCTGCCGCAGGAGGTATATTATTTACAACTCTGTTCCAGGCAGTAGGCAAGGGAATACGCAGTCTGCTTATGTCATTCTGCCGTCAGCTTGTGCTTATTCTTCCAATTGCATTATTACTTTCAAATCTGTTTGGTCTTTCCGCCGTATGGTATGCGTTCCCAATTGCGGAGGCAGGTTCTCTTATATTGGCTATACTATTCTTTATTAATCTTGTAAAAGGTGATTTCAAAAAACTCGGTTAAATTTGTCCGCCTCAATGCATATATTGCATTGAGGTGATAATTTTATGGACGAAAACAAAAACAGAATCACATATGACGAGGGCTGGCAGTCGGCAACAAATTATGAGTATCCAAAGACGTCCGAAATTGATGATGACGAGTATGAAATTGAAGAACAGACGGAAAGTATAAGAGAGAAAAAGAAAAAAGATTCTCCAAAGCAGCTTCTCATAACAATTCAGCTTATTGTTTGTCTTATTATTGCATTGGCGGCGTTTATAATCAAAGGAGTAGGCGGAGATTTATATGCAGCAGCACGTGAGTGGTATTATACCAATCTAAATAATTCAGTTATTTTTGACGGGAACAATGATTTTGATTTAAACAGTCTGTTCGGTGCATCAACTAAAGATGAGGTTTAAATTATTATCAACAGAAGTAATAATTTCGTATCTGCTTATTTGCTTGTCTGCAATCTGTATTATTATGGGGATACTAAAAGAATACATTTGCTGTCTGTTTGCAGTAATTATTCACGAAACCGGACATCTTATCCCGATGTACCTGTATGGTTATTCCCCCGACAAAATTACAATTACGCTTTTTGAAATTTCAATTTTTGATAAATACAGGGAAAAGAGAACATTTAAAGAAAACCTGATAATAATTTTTTCGGGACCGTTTGCTAATTTTATTTGTTTTATTCCGTTTTATCTGTTATACTTATTTAGTAATAAAATTTTTATGCCGTTTGCGTTTGCAAATCTGTCAGTTTGTCTGTTTAATTTATTGCCGGTAATGTCGCTGGACGGCGGACAGCTTCTTTATCTTATATTAAGCAGACATTTATCTGACAGGATTTCTGAAAAGATAATAAGTGCGGTAACCTTTATATTTCTTTTTCCGCTTGCAGCACTCGGATTTTTACTTTTATTCAGTTCAAAATATAATTTTTCATTATTGTTTATTTGCGTGTATCTTATATTTTCTCTTGTATGCAGGAATAACAGATATTACTGACGGAGGTTGAAATGGTCAGCAGGGAAGTTGAAAAACTCCTTTTAAAGGTTCAAAAGCCCGGACGTTATGTAGGCGGCGAGCTTAATGAGGTAATTAAAAATAAAAAGGATATAGATGTCAGATTTGCGTTTTGTTTTCCCGATACTTATGAAGTCGGAATGTCACACTTGGGAATGAAAATTCTTTACAGTTTGTTTAATGAGTATGACTATATCTGGTGCGAGCGAGTTTTTGCACCCTGGATCGATATGGAAGAGGAAATGATAAAGAATAATATTCCTCTCTATGCCCTTGAAAGCGGCGATCCGGTGTCTGATTTTGATTTTATCGGTTTTACTTTGCAGTATGAACTTAGCTTTACTAATATGCTTAATATGCTAAAGCTTGCGAATGTGCCTATAAAAAGCTCTGACCGTAAGGATTTAAAGCAGATTGTTGTTGCCGGCGGACCGTGCGCCTGTAATCCTGAACCGATTGCGGATTTTGTTGACATCTTTTTTATTGGTGAGGGGGAAGAGGTCGATTTAGAGGTTATTGAGCTTTTTAGAAAATGCCGCAGTGAAAATAAAACAAAACAGGAATTTCTTGAATTATGCACGCAGATAGAGGGCGTTTATGTTCCGTCGCTTTATGATGTGCAATATAATGATGACGGAACAATAAAAAGCTTTACTCCCAAAAGCAATGCTCCTGCTGTTGTTCACAAGCGCCTGATGAAAGATATGGATAAGTCATATTATCCCGAAAACTTTGTTGTACCGCTTGTTGAAATTGTTCACGACAGAGCTGTACAGGAAATTTTCAGAGGCTGTATAAGAGGATGCCGATTTTGTCAGGCAGGTTTTATCTATCGTCCGGTGCGTGAAAAATCACCTGAGATCATTAATGCTCAATGCAGAGCTCTTTGCGAAAATACTGGATATGACGAAGTTTCTCTTTCATCGCTAAGTTCAAGTGACTACAGCCGAATTGTTCCGTTACTCGAAAAGCTTACCGAGTGGAGCAAAGACGAAAAAATCAGCATTTCTTTGCCGTCGCTGCGAGTTGACGGATTTACCGATGACATAATGAATAAAATTAAAACCGTTCGCAAAAGCGGACTTACCTTTGCTCCCGAAGCAGGAAGCCAGCGTATGCGTGACGTTATTAATAAAAATGTCCGTGAGGACGAGCTTTTGAATACCTGTTCAACTGCTTTTGAGGGAGGCTGGACAACCGTAAAGCTTTACTTTATGATAGGTCTGCCCACGGAAACAATTGATGATGTTGAAGCTATAGCAAAACTCGGACAAGCTGTTGTGGATACCTACTATAAATGCCCCAATAAGCCTAAAGGGAAATCAGTAAGAGTAACGGTTTCGGCTTCTTCTTTTGTGCCAAAGCCCTTTACTCCGTTTCAATGGGAACCGCAGGATACGATACCTGTTCTTCACGGCAAACAGCAGCACATAAAGGATAGTATTACTACCAAAAAAATTCAGTTTAATTACCATGACGCCGATACAAGCTTTCTTGAAGCTGTTTTCGCCAGAGGTGACAGAAAGCTTTGCAGAGTAATGGAGCTTGCCTGTGAACGCGGTTTCCATTTTGACGGCTGGAATGATTGTTTTAGCCTGGGAAAATGGCTTGAATTATTTGAAGAATGCGGCATTGACCCGGCTTTTTATGCAAATCGCAGACGTTCATTTGATGAAATTCTCCCTTGGGACCATATTGATTACGGTGTTACAAAAGATTACCTCATCAAAGAATGTAAAAAAGCGTATGAAAATACAACAACTCCGCATTGCCGCTTAAAGTGCAATAACTGCGGTGCGGCTAAGTACGGGGAGGGAGTATGTTTTGAAAAACGTAAGAATTTGGTTTAAAAAGGATTATGAGTGCCGATACATTTCTCATCTGGACCTGAACCGATGTATGTTGAGAGCACTGCATAAAAGCAAAATTCCCGTATGGCATACAGAGGGGTTTAATCCGCATCCTTTTGCAACATTTCCTTTGCCGCTTTCTCTGGGATTCAGAGGAATTAACGAGTGTATGGATGTTAAGCTTGAAGATGATGATTATTTTTTTGAAGAAATAATTTTAAGACTTAATCAATGTTTGCCAAGGGGATTACAGATATTTAAGGTTACCGAACCTTTGATGAAAGCAGGAAAAATAGCCTTTGCTAATTTCACAATAAAAATCAGTGATGATAAAACGAGTTCAGCAGTCATTTGCAAGCAACTGAGCGAACTTTTTGCGCTTGATACAATTGAAATTGAGAAAAAATCAAAAAAAGGCTTAAAAACAGTTGATATAAAGCCGAGTATTAAAAATTTCAGGATAGAAGAAAAATTTGATTTTGCCGAGCTTAATATTACGCTAACTGCCGGAAGTACAGATAATGTTAACCCGAATTTGATTTTAGCGGCTCTTGAAAAATATTTTTCTGTCTGTTATGATTTTGATATAACAAGAAATGAACTCTTTAATTCTAATATGGAAGTATTTAGATAAGGTGAAAATATGTTTAGTTTTACGATTAAAGAAAGTGATTTTTTAAACGAATTTAAAAATTTGTTTTCCGATTATGTAAATAAATCGTACCAATTTACAATGAAGTACATTACAAATCCTATTTTAGCAGATTACAGAGAGAACGAAAGATTAATTTTAATAGTCATCAATAAATCTGTATTCCAGAATTTATACAGTTTTTTAAAGCTGAATGAGAGCAATATGCAGTTTGCGGCATTTTCCTGTCTTGAAACAGCAGTAAATTCTATGAGATTATATCATATTCTCGCTTTAAACCCTGATTATATGCACTCATACATTACTAAGCCGGAATTTTCACTTGAGGTTTGTGAAAATGAAATTTTAAAAAATAAAAATGAATATGAGCGAGAGAAAGAGGAATTTTCTCTTAGAGAATTTTCAAATGGACTGAATAAGATGAATTCATTTGAACTGAAAAATTCCTCAATATCCACCCAGATTGTTGATAACAATATTTATCTCGGTTTATCATGCGGAAAAACTCTCAGTGATGACCTTCAGAATGAAGTGAGGAAAAATCTCATCGGAGCATATCTTTCTCTTCAGATGCACACAAAAATGTTTTTTAACGGCGGAATAGATAATGACCTTGAAGAAATTGAGGATTGTCTTTATGGAAAATTCATTGAATATATAAAGAAGTTTTAGTAATATTCTTCAATTGTCGTAAGACATAAAAATAGACCGACCGCTGAAAGTCGGTCTTTTTTACTGTATTAGGAAATTCTTAGATAACGCTTGGAGTTAGAAATGAATTATTATTCGTTAAATGAGTATTTAAAAAGTACCTTTGGAGAAAAGGTGTATAAGATTTCGCTGAATGGGGGAATGATATGTCCGAACCGTGACGGAACTTTGAGCGATAAAGGCTGTATTTTTTGCAGCAGGGGAGGCTCCGGAGAATTTTCCGCCGATAAATTGCTTTCTGTTTCTGAGCAGATTGAACAGGCAAAGCTCAGAATAAAATCAAAATCCGACTGCAAGAAGTTTATTGCATATTTTCAGCCTTTTACCAATACTTATTCAGATGTAAAATATTTGAAAAAGATTTTTTATGAGGCAATAAATCATTGTGAGGTTGCGGCATTGTCAATTGCCACACGGCCCGATTGTCTGGGAGAAGATGTTCTGAGTTTGCTTTCAGAGCTGAATAAAATCAAACCCGTATGGATTGAACTTGGGTTGCAGACTATTCATAAATCCACTTCGGATTATATACGCCGCTGTTACGAGCTTGACGTTTATGATACGGCAGTCGAAAACCTTCATTCTATCGGAATAAATGTCATTACGCATATTATTCTTGGGCTTCCGTTTGAAACAAAAGAAATGATGCTTCAAAGCGTTAAATATGTTGGAAACAGAACGGACGGAATTAAGCTGCAATTGCTTCACGTGCTGAAAGGTACGGATTTGCAAAAAGATTATGAAAAAGGCTTGTTTAAAACCTTGACCTTGGAAGAGTATGCAGATATTCTATGTGACTGCATAGAAGCACTTCCGAAAAATGTTGTTATACACAGGCTTACCGGTGACGGCGACAAAAAACTCCTTGTTGCTCCTCTCTGGAGTGCAGACAAAAAACGGGTGCTGAATACTATTAATAAAATATTCAAGGATAAAAACGTAACACAAGGCAAAAGGGCATAATAAAAATCTTTACTGTTAATTTTCTTTTTTAATTAGTGTTTATATAGTAAAAAGCTCCGATTTATTCGGAGCTTTCATTATTTTCTGTGTTTTTATCGTTTATTTCATCTGAATCATCATCATTTTTATTTTTCTTAATTGTATGTCTGCCAATGTAAAAAGCGAGCAAAAACAAAGCGAGAATTGAAACGCCAATGCAAATGCCGATAAATAAAAATCGTGTGCTTTTATCATCAATTGGATTTAAAGCCCCGAATTCGTCAGCAGTTGCGGCGGCTTCAATTGCTTCGTCTTTGTCACGGGAACTTTTTTTAGCTGCTTTGTTTTCAGAGTCCGAGCTATTATTTTTAGATTTTGATGTCTTATTGTTGCTGTTCTCATCTTCATCAGATGAATTGCCGCTTACTGTGATTTTTGCAGATGTACATTTTCCTGCGCTAATTGATTTTACATCTGAATTTACACAGTCACTGACATTAAAGTCAATATATCCCACGCCTGATTTAACTGCCTTAAACGTGATTGTAAAAATAACTTCTCCGTTTTTAATGTTTTTACCGTAAGTATTAAGATATACAGCCTTTATCTTGTCATCTATTTCATTGACTGCGATTTGCGAATCAACATCGGTTACCTTTGAACTTCTGTATTCAAACATACTTTTATCATAAGTAAATTCAAACGAAGCAGCGCTCAGAGGAGAACTGCAAGTTGCAACCATTTCAACCGTAAACAGTCTGTTTTTATTACAGTTGCAGTCTGTCAGTTCAAAACTGACACTTTCACTTGCAGAAACATTAGTTATTGATATTAATATAAAGACGGCTGTTGTTATTAAAATAAATAATTTTTTCATAAATGTAATTTAAAATTTATTTTATAAAATACACATTTTAATTATGATTTATTAAAACCATATTACCATATTCTGTAAATTATTTCAATAACAATTAATATTTAAGAATTTAATTCATTAAAAAACAAAAAATCAAGGGATAACATATAAAGTTATCCCTTGATTATATGGTGCCGGTGACCGGACTTGAACCGGTACGGTATCGCTACCGGCGGATTTTGAGTCCGCTACGTCTGCCAATTCCATCACACCGGCAAATGCAATAAATATTATACAATAACAATATTAAAAAATCAAGAAAAATTTATTACAATTTAAAAAACTCTTTTTTACAATTAAAAAATATAATAATCTTCCAATATTTTACTAAATACGTTATTAATTTTATTTTTTTCGTACAAATTTATTTTTAATTCTAATACGGTTGCTTATTTTATAAATTTATATTATAATATATCTGTATTTTTATTTTTTGTAATAGCTATAAGCTGTGTTATGGAGGAATTATAATGGAAAAGAAAGAACTTCTTTACGAAGGAAAAGCAAAAAAGGTTTTCGCAACCGAGAATCCGGATTACTGCATCGTTTCCTACAAGGATGACGCAACAGCATTTAATGGAGAGAAAAAGGGTTCAATCATCGGTAAAGGTGTTGTAAACAACCGTATGAGCAATTTTATGTTTAAATTGCTTGAAAAAGACGGAATACCAACTGACTTTGTTGAAGAACTCAGCGACAGAGAGACTGTTCTCAAAAAAGTTGAAATCGTACCTCTTGAAGTAATTGTAAGAAACAAGGCGGCAGGAAGTCTTTCAAAAAGACTTGGACTTCCCGAGGGTACGCCAATGAAAACTCCTGTGCTTGAGTTTTGCTACAAAGACGACGACCTTGGCGACCCGATGGTAAACGAGTATCATATTCTTGCAGCAGGATTTGCAACTAAGGAAGAGATAGACGCCATATCAAAAATGGCTTTAAGAATAAACGAATTAATGGTTGAATTTTTCAAAGAATGTAAAGTTGACCTTATTGACTTTAAAATTGAATTTGGAAGATATAAAGGTCAGATTTTGCTTGCTGATGAAATTTCTCCTGATACTTGCCGTTTCTGGGATATTGACACTCAGGAAAAACTCGATAAGGACCGTTTCCGCCGCGATATGGGCGGAGTAGAAGAAGCTTATGCCGAAATGATGAAGCGTATCGGACTTGCATAATAAATAAATCACATTCGTTAATTAACAGAAATAATAAATAAATCGGATGGTGTTATTTTGAGTTTTTCTTTCGATAATTTTGCAAAAGAGGGTCTGCATGAGGAATGCGGAGTTTTCGGAATATTCAGCGACGGCACAATCAATCCTGCATATGCATGCTACAACGGACTTCTTGCTTTACAGCACAGAGGACAGGAAAGCTGCGGAATTGCCGTATCTGACGAAGGTGTAATAGATTATCATAAAAATATGGGTCTCGTAACAGAGGTTTTCAATAACAGCATACTCGATTCATTAAACGGTCAAATGGGAATTTCCCATGTTCGTTATTCAACGGCAGGCGGCTCTGTGCTGGAAAATGCACAGCCGCTTGTTATGCGTTATGTAAAGGGTACTCTTTCAGTTG
>CANQMH010000004.1 GCA_947624865.1 uncultured Clostridia bacterium
CGGAAAATTATATCCGGCTGGGGCAGGACCTTGAGGAATATAACATTGAAATGAATCCTGATTCTGAAACAAAAAAGCATAGGCTTTGGTACCGAATATCTTGACAATATGTTGTCGCAAGATGAAAATTGGAACAAAGTACAAAAGCAAATTGAAGATACAGAAGCAAAATTACAGAGATACGAGCGTGAGTTAAAACAAGTAAAATCCGCTGAATCGAATGTCACCGGCAAAGATACTGCCGAATATGCTGAAAAGAAGAAAAAATTAGAGGTTTTGTCAGGAAAACTCAACGTTTATAAGGCAAAACTGAGAGAAACTGAAAACGAAGAAAAATCCAATAAAAAAGAGCTTAAATCTACTGTTAATGTAACGTAACTCAATCGGGCAATGGAACACTGACAAATGTTTCAACAAGCGGTGCGGATGTTAGATATGCATGCCATATATGGTACGCCTTTTATCTATACCATTTTAGAGACTTTTCTTTTGCAAAAAGACCAATTGTTGTCGAAACAGACAAAATATATGATGATATTTGTTGCATAATGGAGAAAATTAGTGATACATATTAACAATAATAAAAAACTGTGATAAAATTTTACAGTATTTCGGTTGGATGAATTTGTGAAATTACAATATATTACGATAAACTATGGAATATGCGTAATGGGACTGTATTTGTTCTACAATATACTAATTATACAATAGGGAATGAGATTAATGAATATTGACTTGGCAAGTGCTATAATTTCTGCGATTACTTCTTTTTTAGTGGTTATTATATCGCATGTTTTAATCAGACAAAATGAAAGAAAGCAAGTATTAGAAAAAGATAGAGATAATTATATAAACCCAATAAGATTTATGTTATCAGAAAATTATTATCGAATGAAAGAAATTTTAAACCATATAGAAAAAAATGGTAAAGACGAAAGAATTTTATTTATTGATGAAGCTGAAGAGGTTATTGATAAAGATGAAAGTTGGTATGTTGAATGTGGGTGTTTTTTAATTTCGTCATGCTATTTTACGGCATGTTTAATGGCATATATTGAAAATCTCCGCAGGGATATACCGTTTTTAAAAATTTCACGGAGACAAGATGCTAAATTAATAGGTCTGATAAATAAGATAGTAGTTGATTTTAGTAAAAATTTAAATATATTTTATGTTATTCAAATGAACATAGTAAAGGATTGCTATATTGACCAAAATAATAGAATTATAACATATAGAGAATTTTGCAGATTAATACAAAACAAAGAAAATTTTATTTGGTATAAATCATTGATTAATTATTATTTAAGAATAGGAAGAGGAGAATGCAATACAGTGCCATATTTAATGGAACATATGAGAGAATTAGCGAAATATCTTGATAATATTGTATCGGGTGGAGATTCGATTAAACAAAAACTATTAGCAGAGAAGGAAAGTCGCCAAAAGGTTGTATAATAATTAATTCATCTGATATATGGTAAAATTTATAAAAATTTTACCTATCATATTTTGATATATGAACTCGTACATATCACATACTTTCGAGTATGTGATGTGTACCAGAAAACAATAGGGATATTTTATTTTAGTTTTATACTTATTAACACATAAATTACACAGTATAGGCCGTTTATGCGATAAAACCTAAATAAATATTGAGTTCGAATCTCGCCGTCTCCGCCAAACGCGCTTTGTCCGCACAAAATAAAATCCGCAAGAAAACTCTTGCGGATTTTATTTTTAAGGAGGAAATGATGAAAACGAAAATTTATTTGCTGTTTATTGTCATATCTTTGTTATCCTTTCTTTGTGGATGTTCTCAACAACAAATATATACGATGACTGAGAAAACTGTCGACGAATTTGTTACTGAAAACAGCGTCAAAGATAAGATGATCGTTCAATACACTTCAAGATATTCTGATGAGGGTATAGAATTTACACATAGTCAGGCAATAGAATTGTATTCTATTTTAAATATATCTTCATGTAAGGAAATAATAATTAATAAAGATTTTGATTATGAGAACTTAAAATGGAATTATTTTAATCTTTGGTTTTATACTGATCAAGCAACCTTTAAAGACACAGTTGGAATGTTTGCAATTTATGAAAATGATATAATTTGTTACAGTTTATCCCCATATACTTCATTTACCCAATATGTCAAGTCACCAAACGGAACATATGATGCTATTTTAAATAAGGTTAATGATATACAGAGTCAAGCAAGTACAAGTAAGATTAAAATAGTATGTAATAAAGATTAAAAAATCATTAATAAATATTTTATTTAACAAATTGAATTTTCGTGAATTTTTCTTTATCTGCATTTAATGATTATTGTATATTATTATTCTCAATTACAAATTGTTTCATAATATAAGATTTTTATTTCACGTTTCCAATTTTCATAGCTTTGTTATCCTTTGCGGGTTGACAATAATAGGAAATAAATGTATAATAAATAATTGTAGTAAATGGTCTTATAATGGCTGTAGCACACAAAAATAATAACGAAAAGAGGCTAATTATGATTCCTTTTAATGTTCCTCCATTTATTGGTTCGGAGTTGGATTACATACGTAAATCCATTCAAAATCATAAAATTTGCGGCGATGGTGAATATTCAAAAAAATGTCATATATTGCTCGAAGAAAAAACAAATTGCCAAAAAGTTTTACTTACCACATCATGTACACACGCTTTGGAGCTTGCTGCATTACTTGCGGATATAAAACCCGGCGATGAAGTAATTATGCCCTCATATACATTTGTATCTACTGCTGATGCTTTTGTGCTAAGAGGTGCAACTATCGTATTTGTTGATATCAGACCGGATACAATGAATATAGATGAAAAATTAATAGAACAGGCTATTACTCCAAAAACAAAAGCGATTGTTCCTGTGCATTATGCAGGCGTTGCATGTGAAATGGATACTATCTGCGATATAGCCCACAGACATAATCTTGTTGTTGTGGAAGATGCTGCTCAGGGAGTTATGGCATCATATAAAGGCAGACAGCTTGGTTCTATTGGAGATTATGGCTGCTATTCATTTCATGAAACCAAGAATTACAGTATGGGAGAGGGCGGCGCAATACTTATTAAATCTCCGCAATCAGCAGATCGTGCTGAAATAATCCGCGAAAAAGGTACAAACAGAAGCCGCTTTTTGAGGGGACAGATAGACAAATATACATGGGTTGATTTGGGTTCTTCATATTTGCCGAGCGATATGAACGCCGCTTATTTATATGCACAGCTTGAAAAAGCTGATAAAATTAATAACGCCAGATTAAAAATATGGAATCAATACAATGACGGTCTTTCGGATTTAGCTGAAAAGTCGCTTATTGACTTGCCTTACATTCCTGAGGAATGTACACATAACGCGCATATGTATTATATTAAATGCAAAGATATTGATGAACGTACAAAATTGATTTCATTTTTAAAGGAAAAAGATATTCTTACAGTATTCCACTATATTCCATTACATTCTTCACCTGCCGGAAAGAAATTCGGACGTTTTTCAGGTGAAGACCGTTACACTACAAAAGAAAGCGAACGCTTGCTCAGACTTCCAATGTACTATGGCTTAAAGACTGAAGAAGTTGACTATATTATTGAACAAATACATACTTTCTATAAAGACAGATAAGATGAATCAGGAGGTCAGATATATGAGTGATTTTGACGTTTCAATTCGTCCTATCACAGTAGAAGATACCGAAAAAATTGTTTTTTGGAGAAATACTTCGGATGTTCAGAATAATTTTATTTATCGCACGCCTTTTACAAATGAAGCTCATCTAAATTGGTTCAAGAATCGTGTTCAGACCGGAGAAGTTGCGCAATTTATGATTCATTCCGAAAAACTGGACCGTGATGTGGGTTCAGTATATTTGAGAGACATTGACTGCAAAAATCAAAAAGCTGAGTTCGGTATTTTTATAGGAGAAGCTGACGCCAGAGGACAGGGAATAGGTTCTAAGGCAACTCTGCTGACACTTCAGTACGGATTTGAAAAATTAAATCTTAACCGAATATTTTTGAGAGTTTTTGCACGAAATATCGGCGCTGTAAAGGCATATAAAAAAGCCGGATTTATTCAGGAGGGTTTATTCCGTGAGGACGTTATTATAGACGGAGTAAAGGAAGATTTGATTTTTATGTCTGTTCTGAAGTCCGAATATATGGAAAACAAATAAAAGAAGAGGAGGAATACCCATCCTCTTCATATGCTTTTAATTTCTAAAAGTGTATTGTGAGAATGGGGAGTAGAAATGATGAAAAAAAAGCTGTCGTTTATTATTCCCTGCTATGGCTCTGAAAAAACTATAGCAAATGTTGTAGATGAAATTAAAACTACCCTTCGCAATGAGGGTGCAGAATATGACTATGAAATCATTTTAGTAAATGACCATTCTCCCGATAAAGTTTATTCGGTTATATGTAAACTTGCCAAGGAAGATAATAAAATCAAAGGAATTGACCTTGCACGTAATTTTGGTCAGCATGCTGCATTAATGGCAGGGTTTAATCACGTAACCGGCGATATAATTATTTGTCTTGACGACGATGGCCAGTCACCGGCTAACCAGATGTTCAGGCTTATTAACCGACTTGATGATGACTGTGACGTTGTTTTCGCAAGCTATTCTCATAAAAAGCATTCTTTCTTCAGAAACTTAGGCAGCAAGATAAATGATCATATGGCGCGTTCATTGCTTAATAAGCCTAAAAATTTACAAATTATGAGTTTTTTTGCCTGCAAGAGATACATTGCCGATGAAGTGATGAGATATGATAAGCCATATCCCTATATGTCCGGCCTTTTGCTGAGATCTACCAAAAATATTGCAAATGTAGAGGTTGATCACCGAGAGAGAGAATCCGGCTCTTCCGGTTACAACTTTAAAAAGCTTTTTTCTCTTTGGGTTAACGGCTTCACGGCTTTTTCTGTGCGGCCTCTTAGAATAGCAACACTTTTGGGTGTTTTATGCGCTGGAGTTGGTTTTTTATACGGAATATATATTATAATTAATAAGTTTATTAATCCGCTGGCACCATTAGGTTACAGCTCTATGATGGCTGTTTTCCTTTTTGTAGGCGGCATAATTATGCTTATGTTGGGTCTTATCGGAGAATATGTAGGCAGAATTTATATAAGTCTTAACAAAGCTCCTCAATATGTTATTCGTCAGTCAGTTAACATAGAAAAAAACTCGGAGGACAGCAATGCTTAATTCTTCAAATAAAATTGCAGTAAAAGATATAATATTCCTGCATATAATACTGCTTTTATATTCAGGCAGCAGCATTTGTTCAAAGCTTGCTGCTTCTCAGGAATTTTTGTCATTACCGTTCGTATTACTTTACGGATGTGTTGTTTTATGTCTGATGATTTTTGCAGTTCTCTGGCAGCAAATACTTAAAAAAATGCCGCTTACGGTTGCATATGCAAATAAATCAGTAGTAATTATATGGGGTATGATTGCAGGTTCTTTGTTTTTTCAGGAAAAAATAACGTGGCCGATTATTTTAGGTTCAGTAATTATAGTTATTGGAGTTTATTTGGTGGTACGAGAAGATGGATAAAAGCGGAATATTTATGATAATTTTTATATGTTCGGTTTTAATATCATCTATTTCTCAGGTTTTATTAAAAAAGAGCGCAAATAAAAGCTATTCAAGCGTGCTGAAAGAGTATTTTAATCTGCGTGTTATAATAGCATACGGTATGTTTTTTCTTTCAACGCTGATAACCGTTTTTGCATATAAGAATGTTTCGCTGTCACTCGGTCCTGTGTTGGAGTCTGCCGGATATATTTTTGTTGCAGTGCTGAGTTATCTGTTCTTAAAGGAAAAACTCAAAAAAAGGCAAATTATCGGCATGGGGTTAATATTAATTGGGATTGCAGTCGTTTCAATAGGAGGTGCATATGTTGCTTAGTAAAGAAGGTTTTTTAAGAAAATATCACTCTTCAAAAGTTTATCTGTCCGAATGGATACTTGCTGCAATTATTTTCCTTGTTGTTTTATTTTCTTTTGTTTTCGTAGATACAAGAAGTCTTACTATATGGAGCACAAATCTTTGGGATGTTATCTGGGAAGGACGTCCGTTCGATTTTTACTTATACACTTCGCAAAATATACACGGCGCACCTCATGAATTAATGGGAAGCGATATAATCAGTATTCTTCCGCTTTCAATATGGAACATTCCCATCTGGATTGCTCAGCGCTTTTTCGGTAAGGAGATTTCAGGAAATTATATACTCCTGAGTTGGTCAAAGCTCGGTTTAATACTTTGCTTGGCTACAATGTCATATGTTGCCTACAGAATTGCAAAAAAGCTTACTGATAATAAAGATTGCTCAGTATGGACAGCTATTCTTACATTTTCAAATGCTTCATGTGTAGCAGGGGTAGGCTTTGCCGGACAGAACGATATATTTTTCGTATTTTTAAGCTTGTTGTCGGTTAATGCACTTATTAATAAAAAGACAGCATGGTTTATTATATATGCCGCTCTTTCTATATCAATTAAGCCGTTTTTCCTTTTTGCATATATCCCTCTTGTTCTGTTTACAGATAAAAATATTTTCAGAATATTTGCAAAAATTGTCGGTGCTGCTTCACTGTATGTTGGAAACAGAATTATTTTTTCTGCAATGCCAATGTATAAGGAATCCTTGGATAGCGGACCTACAACATCTGTTATCAAACATTTATTTTCACCCGGTATTGATGTTTCAAAGGGTTCGGCATCCTTATATATTATCGGATTCTTAATAATATGCTTTATTGCTTATGTAGTAAAGGCTAAAGATGATGAGGAAAGATCAAAATTTCTTATTTATATTCCAACAGCAGTATACTTTATTCAGTGCTGTTTGTCATATACTGAATATTACCGAAGTCTGGTAATTATGCCTTTTGCGGCAATATTATTTGCAATGAATTTCAAAAAATTCCGCTTAAATCTCGCCTTGCTTGCAACCTACCAATTTTCTTTCTTGGCAATGCTTACCGTAAACAGTAAATATTTTTTGGCTCCAAGATTTATTAAACACTCCTTGTTTGAAACTCTATTCAACGGAGGTGTAAGTCCTGAACTTGCGTATTCTAACTTGCCAAGCTATATGCTTAAATATGAGGATTCAGCTATGACTTATCTGAAACTTGCATTTGCGGCAGTGTATGTTGTTACGGCAATTCTGATTTTGGTACTCAATTATCCTCGCTTTAATAAGAAAATTGATTTAATTGAAAGCGGAGTATTTGCAAAATACGACCATGGACTTCTTATTCTGAACATTTTAATAATTGTTCCGTTTATTCTATTGTCTTTTAAATTGTATTTTGCTTAAACTTATTGTTAATTTAATAAAACATAAACAGCAGTTGAGTGTAATAGCTTCTCAACTGCTGTTTTTAAATCAGCTCGCTTAATATTGTATTTGAAACAAGAAAACCTTTAGACGTAAAATGCACGCTTTTATCATCAGCTTCCATATATCCTAATTCACAGTATTTTTTAACTTTATCCAAAAAATACTCAGATATTACTTTTCCAAATCTTTTTTGATATTCATTAAATATAAGACCTTTTTTCAATCTTAAAGACAGCATAATAAATTCTTCTTCATTTCCTCCTTCACAGTCAAATACCGTTATGTCATTTTCAAAATCGGTAATACTGTTACTATAGTAAAATCTTTTACCCTTAAAAAATGAATGTGCAGATAGTCCTATTCCTATGTACTCTCCGCAATTCCAATAATTTATATTGTGCCTGCTCTCAAATCCATCTTTTGCAAAATTCGAGATTTCGTATTGTTTGTAACCAAGACTTTCAAGCAAATTAACCGCATATAAATAAAGTTCCGCCTGCTGGTCATCATTGGGTAAAGGGAGCTTGTCTTTCAGAGAATAAAATTTAGTGTCTTTTTCTATTTTTAATATATACGATGAAATGTGCGTAACTCCACATTCACTGCAAAATTCAATTGATTTTTTAAGACTGTCAATTGTCTGATAGGGAATACCGAGCATTAAATCCAGAGAGATGTTATTAATACCTGATTTTTTTGCTCTGTTTACAGTAAGCTTTGCGTCTTCTGCTGAGTGTATTCGTCCCAATGCTTTTAATTCTTTTGTTACGGCACTTTGAATACCCACAGAAATTCTGTTAAAGCCTGATTTTTGCATCACTTCAAAATCTATGCTTTTTCCAGTATCGGGATTAATTTCAGCAGTAATTTCAGCATTTTCAGTAATTATAAACGAAGATTTTACCGCATTTAGAATACGGCATAATCGTTCTGCTCCTATAATGCTCGGAGTGCCTCCGCCGAAGTATATGCTTGAAACCGGCAAATCGTTTTTTTTGCCCCAATATTTAATTTTATCTATAAGGATACATGTGTATCTCTCATAATCAATATCACTCTTACATTCGCTGAAAAAGTCGCAATATGGACACTTACTTTTACAAAACGGAATATGAATATATAAACCAATTGAGTCAATCATAAAAAAACCTCTTAAATATACTTGAGGCAGAAACATTTGTTTCTGCCTCAAGTTGGAAGGTATATGAAAAAATAGGAAAAATCTTATTTCTACCTTTTATAAGAATATATTACATTATTTTAATATTTTTGTCAAGCTTTTGTATTAATTTATTTTAAAATTATTTACGTTTATTTTGTTGACATATGCAGGGGAAAAATAGTAAAATAATTATTTGTGGATAATTACAAAATTCCGAAAGGATTGTACTGATATGAGTTCATTTAAAGAAGAAATCAGCAAACGAAGAACCTTTGCTATAATTTCGCATCCTGATGCAGGTAAAACGACGCTTACAGAGAAACTTCTGCTTTACGGCGGAGCAATTAACCTTGCAGGTTCTGTCAAAGGCAAGAGAACTGCAAAGCATGCTGTTTCTGACTGGATGGAAATTGAAAAACAGCGCGGAATATCGGTTACTTCGTCTGTACTTCAATTTAAATACAAAGATTATTGCATTAATATTCTTGACACACCCGGACATGAGGACTTCTCTGAAGACACTTATCGTACACTTATGGCAGCTGATTCGGCAGTAATGGTAATAGACGGTTCAAAAGGCGTTGAAAAACAGACAATAAAGCTGTTTAAAGTTTGTGTAATGCGTAACATTCCGATAATTACATTTATTAATAAAATGGACAGAGATGCAAAAAATCCTTTTGACTTGCTTGAAGATATTGAAAATGTTCTCGGTATTCATACCTGTCCCATAAACTGGCCTATAGGCTCAGGAAAAGAATTTAAAGGCGTGTTTGACCGAAATTCAAAGAAAATACTTTCTTTTACCGCAAACAACGGTCAGAAAGAAGTTGAAAAAACTGAGCTTGCGCTTGATGACCCTGCTCTTGAAGATATAATTGGCATATATCATAAGCAGGATTTGTTTGATGATATAGAGCTTTTAGACGGCGCAGGCGATGATTTTGACCTTGAAGCAGTACGAAACGGTACCTTAACTCCCGTATTCTTCGGTTCCGCTCTCACAAATTTTGGAGTTGAACCGTTCCTTGAGCAATTTTTAAAGCTAACAACTTCGCCGCTGCCGAGAGAAACAGTAAGTGAAGAGGTTGAACCTATGTCGGATTATTTTTCGGCATTTGTATTCAAGATTCAGGCTAATATGAATAAGGCTCACCGCGACCGTGTGGCATTTATGAGAATTTGCAGCGGTAAGTTTGAAAAAAATATGGAAGTATTTCATGTTCAGGGCAACAAAAAAATGCGTCTGTCACAGCCTCAGCAGATTATGGCACAGGAACGTGAAATTGTAGAAGAAGCATATGCAGGAGATATAATAGGAGTGTTTGACCCGGGTATTTTCTCAATCGGCGATACTATCTGTTCACCGGGTCATAAAATACAGTTTAAAGGTATTCCGACTTTTGCGCCCGAGCATTTTGCACTTGTACGTCAGAAAGACACAATGAAACGCAAGCAGTTTATCAAGGGAACAAGCCAGATTGCTCAGGAAGGTGCAATTCAGATTTTCCAGGAGCTTGACGCAGGTATGGAAGAAGTAATTGTAGGTGTTGTAGGTGTTCTGCAATTTGATGTACTCAAATACCGCCTTGAAAATGAATATAATGTTGATATAATTATGGAGTCCCTGCCATATGAGTATATACGCTGGATAGTAAACGAAGAAGTTGATCCTAAAACGCTTGACCTTGCGTCAGATACAAAGAGAATCCAGGATCTGCGCGGAAATTATCTTTTGCTGTTTACAAGCTACTGGAGCATAAACTGGGCACTTGAACATAATAAAGGTCTTGAACTAAGAGAATTCGGAACAAATTAATTTTTAGGAGGATATATGCTGTACGATAAGCTAAAAAAATATTCAAATAGCGGCATATATCCTTTTCATATGCCCGGACATAAACGAAAAAATATAGACAGCAGCAATATTTTGCCGTATGGTATTGACCTTACAGAAATAAACGGTTTTGATAATCTCCATAACGCAGAAGGATGTATAAAAGAGCTTGAGCAAAAAACAGCAAAAGCATATTCTGTCAAAAAAGCGTTTTTGCTTGTAAACGGCGCAACAGGAGGAATATTGGCTTCAATTCGAGCAATGACAAATTACGGTGATACTGTAATTACTGCCCGCAACTGTCATAAGTCGGTGTATAATGCAATTGAGCTTTGCGGCTTAAATCCTGTGTATGTTCAGCATGAAACCGATGATGAATTTGGAGTGTTTTCTTCTGTTTCTCCAAGTGAAATAGAATATCTGCTTTTAAAAAATCCAAACGCAAGACTGGTTATACTAACTTCACCTACATACGAGGGTGTAGTGTCAGATATAAAGGCGATTTCAAAAATCTGCAAGAAGTACGGTGTAAAGCTTTTTGTAGATGAAGCTCACGGCGCTCATTTTCCGTTCTGTAAAATTTTCCCCGAAGAAGCCGTAAAGTGCGGAGCAGACGCCGCAGTTGTAAGTTTGCATAAAACCCTGCCGTCGCTTACTCAGACTGCTCTGCTTTTGACCGATGATGTTGATTTGTCAAAAAAATTTGAGGATAATCTTTCTGTATTTGAAACCAGCAGTCCGTCTTATGTGCTTATGAGTTCGATTGAAAACTGTATCGAATACATTTGTAATAATCCTAAAATTTTTAATACATATTCAGATAATCTCAATAATTTTAATGAGTGTGTTAAAAGACTTAAAAATCTTAAATTACTTTGCTTTGGCAGTGACAATATAAAAAATCATTCTTTTTTTGACTTTGATATTGGCAAAATTATAATTTCAACTGCACACATTGATATTAACGGCACAGAACTTGCAAATATCTTCAGAGAAAAATATAAAATTGAAACAGAAATGGCTTATAATGATTATGTTTTAGCTATGACATCTGTTTGCGATACTAAAGAGGGATTTGACAAACTGTCAAATGCCTTGATTTCAATTGATAAAGATTTTATTTCTAATTCAGAAATTATTAAAAATAAATTTAAAACCGAAATCCCGAAGAAACAGTTTAATGCTTCACAAAGATATAAATATAAATCTGAAACAGTTGCTTTGAGCAGGGCGCAGGGGAGAATCTCGCTTGAATATGTATGGGCTTATCCTCCGGGAATACCTCTGCTTGTACCTGGAGAAGTAATAACCGACGCGCTGATAGAGGAAATAGCATTCCTTATAAAAACGAACACAGATATTTTTTCGAGTGAAAAAAATATGCCTGAAAATATTTCTGTAGCAGTAATCTGATTGACAAATCCTGCCGTATGTGGTAAGATTTAAAAAAGAAATATTGCAAGGAGTATGATTAAATATGAAAAGAATTAAAACTATTGAAACTCGTGACCTTAATAAGAGCGTAAAAACAGGCGGCTGCGGAGAATGTCAGACATCTTGTCAGTCAGCTTGCAAGACATCATGCGGAGTTGCCAATCAGCAGTGTGAAAAATGCCTTAACGAGAAATAATAATTTTATTAAAATTAAGGATTAACAGCCGTTTTACCTTGAGGTTTAACGGCTTTCCTTTTGTCTTTTACGGAGATAATTATATGATACATCAATATAAACTTAACGGATATAACATTGTTCTTGACGTATTCAGCGGAAGTGTCCACAGTGTGGACGACCTTGCTTATGATGTAATAGATATGGTTGAAAACAACAGCAGAGATGAAATTGTTTCTGCAATGCTTAAAAAATATGCTGATGATCCCGAGATTACCGAGCATGATATCAACGAATGTATTGACGATGTTGAAGAAATGAGAGCTCAGGGTAAGCTTTTTACACAAGACAAGTATGAAAACCTTGCATTTGATTTTAAAAACAGAAACACTGTTATTAAAGCTTTATGTCTGCATATTGCGCATACCTGCAATCTTAACTGCGAATATTGCTTTGCAAGTCAGGGCAAATATCACGGTGACAGAGCATTAATGAGTTTTGAAACAGGTAAAAGAGCCATTGATTTTCTTGTTGAAAATTCCGGTAGCAGAGTTAATCTTGAGGTCGATTTTTTCGGCGGAGAACCATTGATGAACTTTGATGTAGTAAAACAGATAGTTGCATATGCAAGAAGCATTGAAAAGGGAAAAAACAAGAATTTCCGTTTTACTCTTACAACAAACGGAGTTCTTGTAGATGACGATGTTATAGAATTTGCAAATAAAGAATGTCATAACGTAGTTCTAAGCCTTGACGGCAGAAAAGAAATTCATGACAGTCTGCGCAAAACAATAAACGGAAAAGGCAGCTACGACACAATAGTTCCGAAGTTTCAGGAGTTTGTCAAGAGAAGAGGAAACAAGGGTTACTATGTGCGCGGTACATACACTCACAATAACACTGATTTTACGAATGATATTTTTCATATGGCTGATTTGGGATTTACCGAGCTTTCAATGGAGCCTGTAGTATGCGCTCCCGATGACCCGTATGCACTTACATATGATGATTTGCCCGTGTTGTATGAACAGTATGAGATACTTGCAAAAGAAATGCTCAAACGTGAAAAAGAGGGAAGACCTATTACGTTCTATCATTATATGATTGATTTAACAGGAGGTCCCTGTATTTATAAGCGTATATCAGGCTGCGGCTCGGGTACAGAATATATGGCAGTTACTCCTTGGGGCGAGCTTTTTCCGTGCCATCAGTTTGTAGGCGACCCTAAATACAGTCTTGGCAACATTTATGACGGAGTTACCAATAAGGAAATTCAGAATGAATTTAAACTCTGCAATGCCTATGCACGACCCGACTGCAAAGACTGCTGGGCAAAACTTTATTGCAGCGGAGGCTGTGCGGCAAATGCTTATCACGCAACAGGCTCTGTAAAAGGTATTTATGATTACGGCTGTGAGCTTTTCAGGAAACGTATGGAATGTGCAATAATGATGAAAGTTGCAGAATCTGAATTATGATAAAGAGGGCATATAAATGCCCTCTTTTAAAATATACGCATAATGTTATCTGTAATAATACACAGAATAATGCCCATTATCGTAGGCAGAGCCATTGAAATTAAAGTCCATTTCAAACTGCCTGTTTCTTTTTTTATCGTTAAACAAGTTGTTGAGCAGGGAAAATGCATTATACACATAATCATTGTGCAAACGGCAGTTACCGCAGTCCAGCCGTTTGCAGTAAAAAGCTGTAAAAGCTGTTCATAACTTGTATATTCAACAAGCGTACCGCTTGCCATATACGACATAATTATAATCGGTATGACAGTTTCGTTTGCAGGAAATCCGAGTATGAATGCCATTACAATGACGCCGTCAAGTCCGATAAACTGACCAAAAGGATTTAAAAACTCTGTGCAGTACGCAAGAATAGAAGTGTTTCCGATATAAATATTTGCCAACAGCCAAATAACCGCTCCCGCAGGCGCAGCTACTATAACAGCTCTTCCCAAAACGAACAGAGTTCTGTCAAGCAGCGAACGAATTATTGTTTTTATAATCTGCGGCTTTCTGTAGGGAGGCAGTTCAAGTGCAAAACCCGACGCTTCTCCCTTTGCAATTGTCAGCGACAAAAGCTTTGACACACCTAAAGTCACCAAAACGCAAAGCACAATTATTCCCAGCAGTATTGCGGCAACAGTAAGTGAAGAAAAGATGCCGAATGTACTTCCTGCAAAAAACATCATTATTATTGCAATTAAAATAGGAAATCTTCCGTTGCACGGCATAAAATTATTTGTAAGTATTGCAATGAGGCGTTCCTGCGGAGATTCTATTATTCTGCATCCTGTTACTCCGCAGGCGTTACAGCCTATTCCCATTGCCATAGTAAGGCTTTGTTTACCGTGTGCTCCGCACCCTGAAAAGAACTTATCAAGATTAAATGCAATTCTCGGCAGATAGCCTGAATCCTCAATAATTGAAAACAACGGGAAGAAAATTGCCATTGGCGGAAGCATTACCGATACAACCCAAGTCAGAGTCGTATATACTCCGTCAATTAAAAGTCCTGTTATAAAACTCGGTACACTTAGCAGCTCAAATAAATTATATAAATTTGATTTTATGAAATCAAACAGAATACTCAGCCATTCACTCGGATAATTTGCTCCAACGGATGTAATCCAGAAAAGCATGCCAAACAGCAACAGCATTATCGGAATTCCTGTTGTCTTTGATGTAAGTATTTTATCAATTTTCTTGACTCTCTCGTTAAGTGCCATACAGTTATACGTTACGCAATCACTGCATATTTTTCTGCTTTTATCAGCAAGTGTTTCAATATTTTTTTTATGATGTTCATTGTCCAGAACATCAACGCCTTCAAAATTTCTTGATACTCTAAAACAGTTTTTCTTGCCCGTACACACATCATATACAACACTCTTTAATTCTTTCAGTCCTTTTCTTTTTGATGCACAGGTGCAGACAACAGGTATTCCGAGATTTAGAGAAAGTTCATCTTTATCAATGCAAATACCGTTTTTCTCTGCTTCATCGCATAAATTAAGGCACAGTACGGCTTTTTTTTGAATTGACAATACCTGCAAAGCAAATGAGAGATTTCTTTCTATGACATTTGAGTCTATTACTATTATTACGCAGTCAGTTTTATTATTTGCAAGAAATCCCTTTGCAACTGTCTCTTCTTTTGAAAACGACAGCATTGAGTATGTTCCGGGAAGGTCTGTAATCAAAAAACTTTTATCTCTTATTTTAGCTTTGCCCGAAGAACATTCAACAGTTTTTCCCGTCCAGTTTCCAGTATGCTGTTTTAAGCCTGTCAGGGCGTTGAATATCGTACTTTTTCCAACATTAGGATTACCTGCCAAAGCTATATTAAAATCTGTATCTAAGTTGATTTTATTACTTGTGACCGAATTTCTTGCAAACAATAAAAAAACCTCCCGATTATTTATATAGGAGTAACGGTAATTTTTTGACAGTCCTTATTTCTTAATGCTACAACTGCATTTTTTATCAGATAGGCGGTAGGATCGCCAAACGGACTTCTGTATATGGGAGTAATTATTGAATCTTTTATAATGCCCAGATCAAAAATCCTGTTAATTAGATTTTCTTTGCAATCGACCGAATTTACAATTGCGCTTTTGTCAAGAGGTAAATTATTAAGCGTGCATTTTTCTTCCATCATCTTCACCGATTTCAACTTTTTATTAGTATATTATTCATATCAGCAAATTCAGTTACTTAGAAATAGTTATCTTTACTTGACATAAAATGACAAAGATGCTATAATACAGAAAATTCAATATACAGAAACTGCGGTTCGAACAGATATTTCTTAGTAGGTAATTGGGAATTCGGTCTGAATCCGAAACAACCGTCATTACTGTGTTTGGCAAATGCCATAAGTCAGATTACTCCCGCTTTTTCTTGGATTTTGCATTCTTGGACGAAGAAGAAGTGCTGCCGATTATAACTGTTGCTTTGATTTATTTCATTGCGGCATTAATCTGCTATGCTTTCCTTTTCGGAAAGCATTTTTTATTTGCTTTCAAAAATTTTATTTACGGAGGTTATTATGAAAAAAACAATTAAAAAATTTTTGTCAATGACAATTGCCGTTGCAATTGTCATCGGAGTAATGTCAACAGCAACGGTTGCAAGTGCAAGTGAAACGGACAGTGTACGTGTAATAGTACGCAATGACGTTTACTCTGTTGAGGACGGCGCAGCGTGGGACGGCGTGATAGTTGATGAGTGGGTTGATATTGACGAAAATTCATCTATGATGTCTGCTGTAGTTGATGCACTTGATAATCACGGCTATACTCAGAAAGGTGCAGAAAACAACTATATTGAAGAGATAAACGGTCTTGCTGCATTTGATTCAAGTTCATCCAGCGGTTGGATGGGAACTCTTAACGACTGGTTTACTAATGAAGGATTCGGAGCATTCACTGTTGCCTCCGGCAAGCTTGAAGACGATGATGAAATTTGCATATTGTACACTGATATGTTCGGAGAAGATATTGGTGGTTCATGGAACAACAATGAAACAACTCTTAAAGATTTAAGTTTCAGCAGTGGTACATTGTCAGCAGATTTTGAGTCATCAGTCACTGAATACACATTAACACTTGACAGCAATACAACAAGCGTTATGGTAACTCCGACTGCAACAAACAAAAATTATCAAGTAAGAACATATAAAAATGAATATACTCCCGAAGTTGAGGATACGGAGTATAAAAGAAATGACTCAATTGAAGTTGCCGACGGAGATAAAATCATTATAGGCGTTGGTGACTCAAATTGGCCATCAATGAATCAAACAGACGGCGGTACGGTTTACACGATCAATATTAAAAAGCAAGATGCTGAGGAAAAAGGTAATATACGTGTAATAGTCCGCAATGACGTTTACTCTGTTGAGGACGGTGCAGCGTGGGACGGCGTGCTTATTGATGAGTGGGTTGATATTGACGAAAATTCATCTATGATGTCTGCTGTAGTTGATGCACTTGATAATCACGGTTATACTCAGAGCGGTGCAGAAAACAGCTATATTGAAGAGATAAACGGTCTTGCTTCGTTTGATTCAACTCCTTCCAGCGGTTGGACAGGCACTATTAACGACTGGTTTACGAATGAAGCATATAGTGAATTTACTGTTGCATCGGGCAAGCTTGAAGACGGTGATGAAATTTGTATTATGTACACCAATACGTACGGAGAAGACGTTGGCAGTCTATGGGACAACAATGAAACAACTCTTAAGGATTTAAGCTTCAGCAATGGTAAATTATCATCAGATTTTGAGTCATCAGTTACTGAATACACATTAACACTTGACAGCAATACAACAAGCGTTATGGTAACTCCAACTGCAACAAACAAAAATTATCAGGTAAGAACTTACAAGAATGAATATACTCCTGATGTTGAGAATACGGAGTATAAAAGAAATGACTCAATTGAAGTTGCCGACGGAGATAAAATCATTATAGGCGTTGGTGACTCAAATTGGCCATCAATGAATCAAACAGACGGCGGTACAGTTTACACAATTAATGTTAAGGTAGAAAGTGAAGCATTGCTTGGTGATGTTAATTATGACAACTATATTGATGTAAAGGATGCAACATCAATTCAAAAATTCATTGTTGGATTGGAAACATTTACAGATGAGCAAATTTTGAATGCAGACTATAATAAAGACGGACTTGCATCTGTTTTAGATGCAACTGCAATTCAAAAATATATAGTCGGAATAGAGTGATAATATGGAAGATGATAAAATTCTGCTTGCAATAAAATTACTGTCTGATATGGCAGAAAATCTCGGCAGGAATCCTAAGCGAACTGATTTTGACAGTGAAACAGCCTGTTTTATTAAGCAAAAATTAGGACCTTGGCCGCGTGCACTTGAAAAAGCAGGCTTAAAAAGAACACCTGAAATTTCCGCAAAAGAAAAATCCAAACAAAAAAGGGAAAGAATTAGAAAAAAATATAAAAATTTTAATAAAGAGGTATAATTATGAGCAAAACAATAAAAAGAATAACCGCGCTTTCATTAATACTGATTATGAGCATATGCAGTATTATATCAGTTAATGCAGCAACTGATGTTGAGCTGCTTTCAAAGTATGATGAAACAACAAATTACTTATCATCACTTGAAACTCCGTCAGTAAGTTCAATCGGCGGCGAGTGGATGATTATCGGACTTGCAAGAACCGAAAAAATCAGTAATGATTTTGTAAACGGATACTATCAAAACGTAGTAAACTATGTTACTTCAAATGGTTCGGCAAAACTTCACAGAGCAAAATCCACTGAAAATTCAAGAGTAATTATTGCTCTTACGTCAATCGGCAAAGACGTCACAGATGTGGCAGGATATAATTTGCTTGAACCTCTTGCAGACTTTAATTACTTAGAAAAACAGGGAATAAACGGTTCTATTTGGGCTCTTATTGCTTTTGATTCTCTTAATTATGAAATTCCTGTTGACAACAATGCCTCTGTTCAGACAACAAGAGAAGCGCTTATTAAATATATTCTTGACTCGCAGATAGAAAACGGCGGCTGGTCATTAACAGGTTTTAATACAGACCCTGACATGACAGGTATGGCTGTTCAGGCACTTGCACCGTACTATGACTCAAACGATGCTGTAAAATCAGCTGTTGATGAAGCGCTTGCCGCTTTATCTGATATTCAAAATGAAAACGGAGGTTTTGCTTCTTGGGGCAGTGTGAATGCCGAAAGCTGTGCGCAGGTTATAACTGCGCTTACAAGTCTTGGCATAAATCCACAGACAGACGAGCGTTTTATTAAAAACGGCAACACATTAATTGACGCTCTTATGTCATTCGGCGTTGAGAACGGCTTCGCTCATATTGCAAACAGCGACTACAACCAGATGGCGACTGAACAAGCATACTATTCACTTGTTTCATATTACAGACTTGTAGATAATAAAACTTCGCTTTATGATATGAGTGATTTACTTAATACTCCAAACGAACCAAAAGACATTAACGGTGACGGCGTTGTAAATATTGTTGACTGTACTTGTATTCAGAATTACCTTGTTGATTTGGAAGAATTCAGCGACAAGCAGATTACGGATGCAGATTACAACGGTGACGGAATAGTAGACATTATTGACGCTACATCAATTCAGAAATATTTGGTAGGCATTATTTAAAATTATGAAAGATTTATTAAAAAAACATAAATTAGTTTTAATCTCCGCTGTTGTTGCTGTTGCTGTTCTTGTTATTGCATTTTTTGCGGGGGGAACATTATCTGATAATACGAAAACAGTTGTTTCCTCATCAGCTTCAACTTCGGATACAGAAAATTACACTGAGGCCGAAACTGTTTCCGAAACGGTTGCAGAAACAACTTCTTCTGATAATAAAACTGAGAAAAAAGAACAAAAAAATAAAGATAAAAAAAAGACTGAGTCCAAAACAGATTCTTCTCAGACAAAAAATAGCACAAATGAGGTTGTAAAAAAGGAAAAGCAAAGCTCAAATACAATCGTATCAGGCTCTGATAAATCGTCAGCTAAATCCAATAATATTTCTTCCCGTTTAAATCAATCATCAAGCAGCATGGGAAATAAAGGACAAAAAGATAAGTATCTGACTGACCCGATACCCGAGGGAAAGCCAAAGCCTGTAGAGCCTCAGGAGCAGGAAACTAAAAACAATATAATCACCTGCACTTTTTCAATTTCGTGCAGTACAATATTAGACAATATTGAGGATCTTGACCCTCCTGATAAAATCGAACTTGTACCAGACGACGGATGGATATTAAAACCTACTAAGGTTGAATTTAAAGATGGAGAATCGGTTTTTGACGTTTTGCAGCGTGTATGTAAAGATAATAACATACATATGGAATTTTCTTTTACACCGATTTATAACTCCGCTTATATTGAAGGAATAAACAATCTTTATGAATTTGACTGCGGAAGTAATTCTGGCTGGATGTACAGTGTAAATGATTGGTATCCAAATTACGGTTGTTCCCGTTATGTATTGCAGGACGGGGATGTAGTCGAATGGAAATACACCTGCGATCTCGGATATGATATTGGCGGTAGCAATGCAATAGGAAATTAAGGACTTGTTATGAAAGACACATTTTCACAAATGCACCCAATTGTAAATTTTATATATTTTGTATTTGTAATAGCATTTTCAATGTTTTTGATGAATCCTGTCTGCCTTGCAATTTCTCTTTTATGCGCTCTGATAAATGCGGTATATTTAAACGGTTATAAAGCAGTAAAGCTGAGTTTAAAATATCTGCTGCCGATGATTATTTTAATTATGATAATTAATCCTGTTTTTAACCACGAAGGAGTAACAATTATTACATATTTTTCATGGGGTAATCCGCTTACCCTTGAATCGATTGTATATGGAATTGCAGCAGCAGTATTATTGTCGTCAGTAGTGCTGTGGTTTTCGTGCTTCAATGCCGTTATAACTTCAGATAAATTTATCTATCTGTTCGGCAGAATTATACCGTCTTTAAGTCTTATATTGTCAATGTCACTACGATTTATCCCAAAATTTACAGCTCATTTCAGAGAAGTACGCAATACACAAAGATGTATAGGCAGAGATATTTCTGACGGTTCAATTTTTAAAAGAATTAAAAACGGCGTAAAACTGCTGTCAATTATGATTTCATGGGCTATGGAAAATGCAATTGAAACTGCTGATTCTATGAAAAGCAGGGGATACGGATTAAAAGGGAGAACTGCGTTTTCAATTTACAGATTTGACAAACGTGACGGCATTGTTCTTAGTTTAATACTGGCCGCAGGATCGTTAATCGGATTATCGATTTTTTTTGAGGTGGTAAAATTCAGATATTTTCCGTCAATTAAAGGCGATTTATTTAATTTTTCAATGGCTTTGGTTTACATTTTATATGCGTTATTAATGCTTATACCGTTTATATTAAATATTAAGGAGGAACTGAAATGGAAGCGTTTAAGGTCATCAATCTGACTTTCAGATACCCCGAAACGGGAATAGATGTGCTGAAAAACATATCCTTTTCGGTAAAACGCGGAGAATTTATAACACTCTGCGGACCTTCGGGATGCGGTAAAAGCACTCTTTTACGTCAGCTTAAACCTGTTCTTGCGCCTCACGGCGTAAAGTCAGGAAAAATTTTGTTTTTAGGTAAAGATATAAACGAACTCTCTTTACGCGAGCAAAGTCAGAAAATCGGATATGTGCTGCAATCTCCCGACAACCAGATAGTAACCGATAAGGTCTGGCACGAGCTTGCTTTTGGTCTTGAAAGTCTTGGATATGATAACGAAACAATCCGCAGAAGAGTTGCAGAAACTGCAAGCTTTTTCGGAATTCACAACTGGTTTGATAAAAGTATCACAGAACTTTCGGGAGGACAAAAGCAAATTCTTAATCTTGCTTCCGTTATGGCTATGCAACCCGAAGTGCTTATTCTGGATGAACCTACAAGCCAACTTGATCCGATTGCAGCCGCTGATTTTCTCGCCTGCATTTCAAAAATCAATCGTGAACTCGGAACAACAATCATAATTACAGAGCATAGACTTGATGAAGTGCTTCCTCAAAGCAGCCGTGTTCTTGTAATTGAAAACGGTGCAATATTGTCATATGATACACCTGTGAATACGGGAAAAAATCTTAAACGCTGCGGCAGTAAATCCTTTTTGTCACTTCCTGCACCAATGAGGATTTGGGAATCCGTATGCAGTGATGAAACAAATTGTCCGATAACTGCCGCTCAGGGCAGAGAATGGCTTGAAAATTATTCTAAAAGCCATAAGCTCTATGAGCTTTATCCCGAAAAGATTCCTGAACACAGTGACAAAGTTGCTGTACAGCTAAAAAATGTCTGGTTCAGGTATGAAAAAAATTCTCCCGATATCGTTAAGGGACTTTCTCTTACAGCTTATCAAGGAGAATTTGTTGCAGTTCTCGGCGGAAACGGTACAGGAAAAACTACTATGTTATCACTTATCAGCGGTATTAACAAGCCGTATAGGGGAGTAGTCAAACTTACTGATTATTATAACAATGAAAGTGATATAAAAACAGCTGTACTTCCGCAAAATCCTCAAAATTTATTTGTAAAGAAAACTGTTCTTGAGGATTTAAAGGAGGTATTTGACGGCAGAAAAATTGATAAAGATGAAAAAAGCAGACGTTTAAATGATGTAGTATCGCTGTGTCGGCTTGAAAAGTTTCTTAACAGCCACCCCTATGATTTATCGGGAGGCGAGCAACAGCGCGCCGCACTTGCAAAAGTGTTGCTTTTGCGGCCTGAAATTTTGCTTCTTGATGAGCCTACAAAGGGACTTGACGCAGAATTTAAAATTGTATTTGCAGATATAATAAAATCACTCACAGACACAGGCGTAACAGTAATTATGGTTAGTCACGATATAGAATTTTGTGCCCGATTTGCTCATCGATGTGTTATGCTGTTTAACGGAGAGATTGTATCTAAGGGTACTCCAAGAGAATTTTTTGCCTCCAACAGCTTTTATGTTACTTCTTCAAACAGAATGTCTAAAAATGTTATTGAGAATGCCGTAACTGCGGAAGACGTAATCTATTGCTGTACGGGAAAAACAAGTAATGATGATAGTTCGACCGTTAAAACAAACCTTTATGATAACAGGCTGTATGAAGAAAAACAGAATATTATTAAAGACAAAAATAAAGAACTGCCTAAATGGAAAAGAGTTCTCGGTGCATTTTCAGCATTGCTTTTGATTTTCAGCATTTTTATAAACCTTGATTATTTAAGTTTTTTAAATTCAAAGACTTTGCCGCTGTGGTGTAATTTTATTTTAGTAGCAATACCTGTTATTTTGCTGATGATTTCTTTTGGTTCAAAATCCAAGCGTTCAATTGACGAAATAATGATAGATAAATCAAACCGCAAAATACCAAAAAGAACCATTGCCGCGGCTATAATAATATTATTCACCGTGCCGCTTACGATTTTTGTGGGTGTTACATATCTTCAGGACCAAAAATATCTTTTTATTTCACTTCTTGTAATGATTGAGTGTATGCTTCCTTTCTTTATGATTTTTGAGGGCAAAAAACCGCAGGCGAGAGAACTGATAATAATCGCTGTACTCTGTGCAATTGCCGTATCAAGCAGAGTAATATTTTCTATGCTGCCGCAGTTTAAGCCGGTAATTGCACTTGTTATAATTTCAGGAGTTGCCTTCGGCGGCGAAACAGGTTTTCTTGTTGGCGCAGTAACAATGCTTGTATCAAATGTTTTATTCAGCCAGGGAATTTGGACTCCTTGGCAGATGTTTGCAGCCGGCATTATAGGATTTATTTCAGGGATACTGTTCCAAAAGGGACTTTTAAGCCGCAACAGAGCCGCTCTTTGTACGTTTGGCTTTTTTATTACGATAATAGTATATGGCGGAATTATGAATTTTTCCTCTGCCGTTATGGCGCACGCAACTATAAATTTTGAAACTTTGCTTACGTTTTATCAGACCGGTTTTCCTATGGATATTGTACACGGTTTGTCAACTTTGGTATTTCTATACTTTGCCGCTGAACCGATGCTTGAAAAGCTTGACAGAGTTAAAGTAAAATACGGATTAGTTAATGTAAAAGGGACTGCATAACAGTCCCTAATTTTTTTGATAAAACAAAAGCATAATTATAATTTAATTAATTGATTATAAGTACATAATGATGTATAATTATTGTAATATATTATATTTCACCTCGCATATTTTTTCTTAGAGGTGAAGTTATGAATTGTAAAAAAATTATTTTTTCTTTTGTTTGCGTTGTAATGTTTTTTTCATTCATCATACTAATGGTATCATCTGTATCAAATATAAAATTGGCAGTGTCTGCTGATAGTGTAAAAACGTATCCAACGCTTGTAATAGATGCAGGTCACGGCGGTGAAGACGGAGGAGCGGTAAATGACAGCGGTGTGCTTGAAAAAGACATAAATCTTGTTATTGCAAATGATACTGCATCACTTTTCCGATTTTTAGGGTTTGATGTTGTACAAACCAGAATGCAGGATATGGCTCTTTCGACCGACGGTGACACAATACGTTCACGCAAAGTAGCCGATATGAAAAAACGTCTTGAAATATTTAATTCATCCGATGATAATGTAATTATAAGTATTCATCAGAATAAATTTCCTGAAAGCAAATATCACGGTACTCAGATTTTTTATTCACCGAACAATCCAAGCAGCAAAGAGCTTGCTGACAGCATAAAATTTTCTGTAAAAGGATTGCTTCAGCCTGAAAATGAAAGAGAGTGCAAACAGGCTGACAGCGGAATTTATCTGCTGAAAAGCACAGATAAACCTGCTGTTATTGTTGAGTGCGGATTTATCTCAAACAGTGATGAATGTAAAAAACTGCTTACAGATGATTATCAAAAACAAATGTCATATTCAATTGTTGCGGGCTTTTTAAATTATTATAATACAAATTAACAGAAAACAGGATGTGAAGTAATGGCTTCAAAAATTAAAAGTGTGTATATATGTTCAGATTGTGGATATGAATCGCCGAAATGGTACGGAAAATGCCCGTCCTGCGGAGAATGGAACACAATGAATGAAGAAGTTAAGGAAACCGCTAAAAATTCATCTGTGGCTAAATCACGCTCTTTTTCAAGCTATTCAAAACCCGATGCGATAAGGGAAATATCCACAGAAGATGAACACCGTTATGACACGGGAAGCAAGGAACTCAACAGGGTGCTTGGCGGAGGTATAGTGCGCGGAAGCCTTATTCTGCTTGGCGGCGACCCCGGAATAGGAAAATCTACGGTTCTTATGCAGATATGTCAGTATTTGGGAGATAATCTCAAGATATTGTACGTATCGGGAGAGGAATCAAAGCGTCAGCTAAAACTAAGAGCAGTCAGACTTGGAGTGGATTCATCGAATCTTTTTGTAATGACCGAAACCGATGTAGAAATTGTGTGTGAACAAATTAAATCGGAGAAGCCTGATTTAGTAATGATTGACTCAATTCAGACAATGAATTTAACAGACTTAAATTCATCACCGGGAAGCGTTACTCAGGTAAGGGAATGTACAAATATGTTGATGAGGACTGCAAAAGGCTGTGACATTCCTATGTTTATTGTAGGTCATGTAAATAAGGAAGGCTCAATTGCCGGGCCTAAGGTACTTGAACATATTGTGGATACTGTGCTTCATTTTGAAGGCGACAAGCAGATGAGCTGTCGTATTCTTCGCGCAGTTAAAAACCGTTACGGCTCTACCAATGAAATCGGTGTATTTGAAATGACTGATAAAGGCTTGCAGGAGGTAGAAAATCCGTCTGTAATGCTTCTTTCGGGCAGACCGAAGAATGTTTCGGGAACTTGCGTAACTTGTACGGTTGAGGGTTCAAGACCAATTCTTGCAGAAACTCAGGGACTTGCTACACAAAGCGGATACGGCAATGCACGCAGAATGGCAACAGGGTTTGATTACAACAGACTTTCTATGTTGCTTGCCGTACTTGAAAAAAGGGCAGGATATAATTTTTCAAACTGTGATACATATATTAATATCGTAGGCGGTCTCAGAGTTGACGAGCCTGCAATTGATTTGTCAATTGCAATGGCATTAATAAGCAGTCTTAAAGATACTCCCATAGACGAAAAATCAGTTGTTTTCGGCGAAATCGGACTTGCAGGAGAAATCAGAGCCGTGTCACAGGCTCAAATGCGAATCAATGAAGCTGTAAGACTTGGATTTGACAAAATAATTTTACCTTATCATAATTTAAAAAGTGTTCATTGCGACGAGGCTCAGCTTATAGGCGTCAAAAATATACGTCAGGCTTTTGATGCAATAAGCTAATGAGTGTTTTTGTAATGTCTGACAAATACCCTCAGTTTTGCGCTGAGTTTAAAGAAATTGTCTGTAAAGTTATTGCTTCCGATACTATCAGCGCTTTTCCTGTCCCTGAACAAAAACATGCTGATATGCAGATTTTGCCTATCAAAAATGATATTTTTTTATTAAAAGAGTGTGTTTCTCTTAAAAACAAGTTTAATTCAAAAAATTTGATTTTTTGTAAGAACAGGGCAGGGGAGACGTATCCTGAAAATATACTCATGAATTTTTTATTTCTAAATAATACCCTATACGGAAAAATGTCTGCTATTGACCCTAACTTACTTAAATACTGCAATTTTCATAATATCAGAACGGTTAATGTAAAACAGGGATATACCCGATGTTCTGCATTGGTTATAAATGATAATGCAGTTATTACATCAGATAATTCAATTGAAAATACGTTAAAAGAAAACGGGGCAGACGTACTGAAAATTTCATCGGGAAATATCGTGCTTGACGGTTATGACTACGGCTTTATAGGCGGAGCAGGGGGCAGGCTTGATGATAATACTGTGGTATTTTTCGGAAATGCTGAAAAACATCCTGATTATGACTTAGTTCATAAATTCTGCAATAAACATAATATAGAAATTACAATTTTATGCAAAGAAATGCCGCTCACCGATATAGGCGGAATTGTAAAAGTTTTTTGAACAGTAAAAAAGCAAGCAGTTAATAAATAAACTGCTTGCTTTTAATATTATAAATCATAATTACTGTTTTGTATTAGTAGTGTCTTTTTTTGTAAAGTTAGAAAGGGGATTTTTGTCAGCAGCGTTTTTCATCTGTTCGGAGCTTAAATGTGTGTAAATCTCCGTTGTGCTTAGATTCTCGTGACCGAGAACTTCTTTTAAAACCCGAACATCGACTCCACCGTGCTGATACATAAGTGTTGCAGCAGTATGTCTGAGCTTATGGCATGAATATCCCTGAGCGTTTAATCCTATTTTTTCAAGATACTTATATACCATAGCCTGAATTGTCTTTACAGACATTCTCTGATGATTTCTGCTAATAAAAAGAGCGTTTTTATCTTTTACTCCGTCAACAGGGCGAACTTTTTTATAGTCATTTATTGCTGAAATACAGGCAGAATTCAAATATATTACACGCTCTTTGTTGCCTTTACCTACAACTCGTATGGTGTTATCTGTTCTAATATCACTAAAATTCAATCCTGCCATTTCCGAAACACGCAATCCGCAGTTTAAAAACAGGGTAATGATTGCATAATCACGCTCTTTATAAGGACCTTCAATTGCATTTAATAATTCGATACTTTGTTCGAATGTTAGATATTTGGGAAGTGATTTTTTCTTTTTTGGCACTTCAAGCTCGGCAATCGGATTTTTATCAAGTAAATGTTTTTTAGTAAAGAGGTAGTTAAAATATCCTTTCAGACTTGAGCATTTGCGCGCGCGGGAAGCGCTTTGATTGTTTCGCTGACGCATAAGATAATCCATATATTCGTAAGCGTCATTAAGCGTAATAGTTTTAATAAGTTCAAGATTAACATCATCAATTTTTATTTTATCAAACTCAGTATCAGCAGAAGCTAAACCTCGGTTTAATTTGACATATCTGAAAAATGTGCGCAAATCTATATAATATTCATCTACAGTTTTTTGAGATTTACCTCTGATAGTCTGTAAGTAATAAAGATATTCTTTTATAATCTGCGGAGCTTCGTCACGAAATGAAACAGCCATAAAATCACCATATAATAAGTATTAATATTTAAAAGCATTGATTATTATTTATGAGTAATTATATCATAAATGAGAGGTGATATAATGATAAAGCTTTATTCGGGCAATTATACAAAATAAAAATTTTGTATAATTGAGGGCAGGGGTAATTAAATAAAATTAGAAACACATTATATTGTCCATATAAGTTACTATACATATTATAAAAAATCCGCCTGAAAAATTCAAGCGGATTTTTTTATATTTATAATTTTGTTTTATCAGCAAACGCCCTGTGCAATCATTGAATCTGCAACTTTTTCAAAGCCTGCAATGTTTGCACCTACTACGTAGTTGCCCTCATAACCGTACTTCTTAGCAGCAGCAGCAATATTTTTATAGATGTTAACCATAATATCTTTAAGCTTAGAATCAACTTCTTCAAATGTCCATGAAAGGCGCTGAGAGTTCTGGCTCATCTCAAGAGCTGATGTAGCAACGCCGCCTGCATTAGCAGCCTTACCCGGAGCAAACAACACGCCTGCATCCTGAAGAGCCTTTGTAGCCTCAAGAGTGGTAGGCATATTAGCGCCCTCGGCAACAGCGTAGCATCCATTAGCGATTAATCTCTTAGCATCTTCTTCATTAAGCTCGTTCTGAGTAGCACACGGTAAAGCAACGTCACACTTAATTGACCAATCAAACTTACCTTCATGATATTCAGAGTTAGGACGATAATTCTTATACTCAGTAAGACGCTGTCTCTTTACTTCCTTGATTTCTTTAATAGCGTCAAGGTCAATACCCTCTGCATCATAAATCCAACCGTTTGAGTCAGACATTGTTACGACCTTAGCTCCAAGCTCAGTAGCCTTCTCTGTAGCGTAAATAGCAACATTACCTGCACCTGATACACAAACTGTTGCGCCGTTGATATCTTTGCCGTTATCTTTAAGCATAGCTTCTGTAAGATAAAGAAGTCCGTAGCCTGTAGCTTCTGTTCTTGCAAGTGAACCGCCCCAGTTAAGACCTTTACCTGTAAGCACGCCCTCATAAACATTCTTAATTCTCTTGTACTGACCAAACATATAACCAATCTCACGAGCGCCTGTACCAATATCGCCGGCAGGAACGTCAGTGTCAGCACCGATGTGTCTGCAAAGCTCTGTCATAAAGCTCTGGCAGAACTTCATTACTTCATTATCGCTTTTACCCTTGGGATCAAAGTCAGAGCCGCCTTTTCCGCCGCCGATCGGAAGACCTGTTAATGAATTCTTGAAAATTTGTTCAAAACCAAGAAATTTAATTACACCGAGATTAACTGATGGATGTAATCTTAAACCGCCCTTATAAGGTCCGATTGCACTGTTGAACTGAACACGGAAACCGCGGTTAACCTGAACCTTGCCGTTGTCGTCAACCCAAGGTACTCTGAACATTACAACTCTTTCGGGTTCAGTGATTCTTTCAAGAATACCTGCTTCCTGATACTTTGGATTCTGCTCAAATACAGGCTCCAATGATGTTAAAACCTCTGTTGCAGCCTGAATAAATTCGGGCTCATTAGAATTTTTTGCTTTCAGCTTTTCAAGCTGCTCGCTTACATACGACATTGTATGTACCTCCTTATAAATAAAAAATTCACATAGTACAAGATTGTTGTACTACAGCAACAGACGAAAATGCTCATAACTTACAAATTGTACCGTTGCTGACTTTATAATAATACTATATTTTTTTCAGTTTTGCAATATTATTTATAACATTCCTGCATATTTTTTAAATTTTTTGCAAAAAACTAAAGATTAATTGAAAATTCTGCAATTATAAATAATAAAATCGCAATTATTTTTGTAATTTAAAATTCACTCAGTTTTATCGTAAGTATTTTTCAACATTGATTTGCCGTTTTGTATAATTAGGCATTATGCTTTTAACAATAATATAAACATTGATTTTAGTTGCAAATGCACATATTAACATGTTATAATAATGTTAATATACAAATAGTAATATTTTTGAGGTGTTAATATGGATTACTATAAAAGGCTTAAAGAATTAAGAATTGAGAACGGCTACACTCAACAGCAAATTGCTTTTATATTACATACGCGCCAGGAACAGTACAGCAAATATGAAAGCGGAAAACGCGAGCTTCCCATTAGACATTTAATTACTCTTTGCTGTCTTTATAAGATTTCAAGCGATTACATCCTTGGTATTGAAAAATTTGTAAGATGACCTCTTCCCTATTTTTTATATTTTAAAAAATAAAAAGCGGAAAGACTCTGCTTGCGGCAACAAAAAACGACAAGTCTGTATAACAGCTTGTCGTTTTTATATTATTATTCAATAACTAATTAAGATAAAGCAATTAAATATCGTTTTTTACAATATCCTCGTAGCTTTCACGTTTGATAATTACGCGTGATGTTCCGTTGTTCACCATAACCATTGCGGGGCGAGGGATTCTGTTGTAGTTTGACGCCATAGAGTAATTATATGCGCCAGTTGAAAGAACAGCAAGCGTATCCCCTACCTCGACCTCGGCAACTTTTGTATGTTCTTGAACAAGGTCGCCGCTTTCACAGCATTTGCCTGCTACGGTAATGACTTCATCAGGAGTTTTATCAGCTTTACTTGCATTTACTACCGTATAATCAGACTGATAGAGTGCATAGCGAATATTATCGGTCATACCGCCGTCAACAGAAACATAAGTTCTTATATTCGGTATTTCTTTTTTACCGCCAACGGTATAAAGCGTTATGCCTGCTTCTCCAACAATTGAACGTCCGGGTTCAATATAAATAAACGGAACAGGAATACCATATTCGGCAGATTTCGCCTTAACGGCAGCAGAAACCTTTTCCATATAGTTTTCATAAGGTACAGGCTCGTCCTTTTCAGTGTACATAATACCAAATCCGCCGCCGAGATTAAGTTCTGAAATAACAACGCCGAGTTCATTTTTGATTTTGCCCATAAAATCAATCATAATTTCTGCTGCAGTTACAAACGGTTCTATATCAAATATCTGAGAACCGATATGGCAGTGAAGCTCTTTCAGACACACATTCTCAAGCTTTATTGCTTCCTTAACAGCATTAAAAGCTTCGCCTGTTTCAAGTGCAAAACCGAACTTTGAATCTATTTGACCTGTTCTGATAAAATTATGCGTATGCGCGTCAACGCCCGGCTTAATTCTGAATGAAATGTCAGCGGTTTCACCCATTTCACCTGCAATGCTATTAAGCAGTTCAAGCTCGCAAAGATTATCAACAACAAACTTGCCTATTTTTGATTTCAATGCAAATTTTATCTCATCGGCAGTTTTGTTATTGCCGTGAAAATGAACCTTTTCCATTGGAAATCCTGCCTGCAATGCGGTATAGATTTCACCGCCTGATACAACGTCAAGTCCAATGCTTTCTTCATTGGCAATTCTGCAAAGCTCCTTGCACGACAATGCCTTGCTTGCGTAAAGCGGCATACCGTTTCCGTCATAGAACTTTTTGAATGAATTAACATATGAACGGCAGGTTTCTCTTATTACATTTTCGTCAAGAACATAAAGCGGAGTGCCGTATTCTTTTGCAAGCTCTACGGTATCGCATCCTCCTATTGTAAGATGTCCGTCGCTGTTGACGTTCAAACAATCATTTACAAACATTTCTCATACCTCCGTATTTTTCAAATTATTAATAGAGTTTTTAATTAGCTTCCTTATATCTTCATTGCCAAAACCTGTTTGAGCCGAAAAAGAAATTAGCGGCACATAATCTATAGTTTTGAATATATCCCTGTAGTATTCTATTTGCTTATCAAACTGAGTTTTTTTAAGCTTATCACTTTTTGTGAGAACAGCCGCAAAGTTATAACCGCCTCTGTAAAGAAAATCTATCATATGCAAGTCATCATCGGTTGGCGGATGGCGTAAATCCAAAATCTGAATGATAAGCGCACAGTTTCTGTCTTGTTCAAAATAGCCTTCAACCAGTTTCGCCCATCTTTCTTTTTCTGCTTTTGAAACTTTTGCATATCCGTAACCGGGTAAATCAACCATACGAAATTCTTTAAGCTTGTAAAAGTTAATTGTTGCAGTTTTTCCCGGCTGAGAGCTTACTCTTGCAAGTGCTTTTCTCTGAACCAGCTTATTTATGAGTGATGATTTACCGACATTGGAATGACCAGAAAAAACTATTTCAGGCAAATCTGACTTTGGAAGCTGGTCAGGCCTGCCCGCAGCAAATTCAAAACTTACTTCATTAAAATTCATTTTATCTCTCCTATTGTCTTATGGTGGCAACGGGTGATTTAGGCTGTGACGTAAAATTAAGACTGTTCCAATCATTTTCTTTTTCTTTGTCTTTATCTTTTGCTGTGTTCAGTATAGAAAGAGATATGACATCTGAAAAATTATCAACAGGTATGAAATTTACTTTTTCCTTTACAGCTTTATCGACATCCTGTAAATCAGGCTCATTTTCTTTAGGAATGATAACAGTATGTATTCCGTGCTTATATGCCGCCATACTTTTCTCTTTAAGCCCTCCAATAGGAAGAACTTTGCCTCGCAGGGTTATTTCACCTGTCATTGCAATATCGTGTTTAACTGGGTTTGATGACAAAGCAGAATATATGGCAGTAGCCATTGTTATTCCTGCCGAAGGTCCGTCCTTCGGCACAGCGCCTTCAGGAGCGTGGATATGTATATCCTTTGTTTTGTAAAAATCTCCGTTAATATTCAAAGCGTCTGCATGGCTTCTTATGCACGTAATTGCAGTTTTAGCTGATTCCTGCATTACATCACCGAGAGAGCCGGTAAGCTCAATTTTTCCGCTTCCTTCCATTACGGCGACTTCAATCGGAAGCAGCTCTCCTCCGACGGAAGTCCAGGCAAGTCCGTTTACTACGCCTATTTCATCTTTTTCGGAAAAATTCTCAGACAAATATTTTTTATGTCCGAGCAATTCTTCAATTGTCTTTTCATCAATTTTAAAGCAGTTTATTTGATTTTCAAGCTTTTTAACCGCACATTTTCTGAGTACAGTTCCGATTAAACGTTCCAGAGTGCGAACACCCGATTCGCGGGTATAATAATCAATCATTGCGTAAACAGACTTTTGAGTAAACTTAACTTCTTTTGAACTAAAACCGCACATATCAAGCTGTTTTGGAATCAAATGCTTTTTGGCTATGTTGAACTTTTCTTCTCTTGTATAACTGCTTATTTCAATAATTTCCATTCTGTCACGCAAAGGTGCAGGAATTGCAGAAATATCATTGGCAGTTGTAATAAACATAACATTTGATAAATCAAAGGGAATATCAATATAATGGTCAACAAACTTATTATTTTGCTCAATATCAAGAACTTCAAGCAATGCAGAAGTAGGGTCGCCTTTATAATCGCTTGCGAGCTTGTCTATTTCATCAAGAATAATCAGCGGATTATTCGTGCCTGCATTCTGAATCGCAGATATAATTCTGCCGGGAATTGAACCAATGTAAGTTCTTCTGTGGCCTCTGATTTCAGCCTCGTCCTTAACTCCGCCAAGAGCGATTCTTTGACTTTTTCTGCCGATTGCTTTAGCTATAGACTGAGCAATTGAGGTCTTTCCTACTCCGGGAGGTCCTACAAAGCAGATAATCTGACCCTTTTGCTTTTCGCTCAGTTTTTTTACAGCAAGCTGTTCAATAATTCTGTCTTTGATTTTTTCAAGACCGAAGTGGCTTTTATCAAGTTCTTTGCGAACCTTATGTATAACAATTTTATCCTTGGTAGAGTTATTCCACGGCAAGTCAATTACAGTATCTAAATATGTTCTGATGACAGAAGCTTCCTGACTGCCGTAAGGCATTTTCATCAGCTTGCGACATTCTTTTAAAAGAGTATCCTCAGATTTTTCATCAAGATGTAAAGCTTCAATTTTCTGAGCATAATCGTCGGCTTCTGCTGATGGATTTTCATCCTCGCCTAACTCTTCTTCTATTATTCTCTTTTGCTCTCTTAAAAAATATTCGCGCTGGCTTTCGTCAATTCTCATTTTTGCTTTGCGCGATATTTCGTCTTCTATTCTCAAAACAAAGTTTTCATTAACGAGTACGTCGAGAACCGCTTCAAGCCGTTCTGTTTCAGGTAAAATATCAAGAATTGATTGTTTAATATGATAGTCAAGTATCAGATTTGAAGCTATAAAATCCGCAAGCTCACCCGGATATTTGCATAGTGCGACTTTGAATATAATATCAGCAGGCATTTTGGGAGAAACATCAAGATACTTCTCGAATTCTTTTTTTACAGTACGCATAAGAGCCGAATCACGGGCAGTAGTATGGGAACACTCATCAGCAAATGGTGAAACCTCCGCCATAAGGCATTTTTCATCGAAAACAGGTGCAACTGCATTTGCCCTGCATTGTCCTTCGATTACTATTCGTGTTGTATTTTCAGGCTGTTTAAGAACCTGTACAACTTTTGCAATAACTCCCGTTCTGTACAAGTCAATTAGGGCAGGCTCATTTTCCACTGCGTCTTTTTGTGTCGCAAGAAAAATAAGCTGATTATTTTTCATCGCTTTATTTATTGCAACTATGCTTTTCTTTCTTCCTACATCAAAATGAATAAGAGATTTTGGAAATACAACTAAACCTCTTAACGGTAAAACGGGAACAACTATATTATTTTGTGTATCAAAATCCATTTTAATACCTCTCTGTAAAGTCACATTAAAACATAAAAGCTGTATTGAAAACGCAATACAGCTTTTTTCGGCTATTATCAAGACGCTGTGTTACGTTTTGGACGCTTCGTTGCATCTTTTTTAGTTAAATTATTATTAATTGATACAGACTGTTTGTCTTTTTTGTGTGAAATCTGAGGTTCTGCATCATCTGTTACTACATCTTTAGTAATGATTATTTTTTCAATTGTATTATCCGATGGGGTTTCAAACATAAGATCTGTAAGGATTCCCTCCATAATGCCTCTTAAACCTCTGGCACCTGTTCTTTGTTCCTGAGCTTTCTGCGCTATCGCCTGTAAAGCGTCTTCTTCAAAATAAAGCTCAACGTCATCAAGCTCAAACAGCTTTTTATACTGCTGAACAATTGAATTTTTAGGAACTGTAAGAATTTTTACAAGAGCCTGAGTATCAAGTCCGCTCAAAGCGGTTATTACGGGAAGTCTGCCTATAAGTTCGGGAATTATACCGTATTTAACAAGGTCATGAGCCGTAACATCTTTCATCCAGTCTGTTTCATCAAGTTCTTTTTTAGCTTTCACAACCGATTCAAAACCTATTACAGAAGAACCCTTGCGCTTTTCAACAATCTTTTCAAGACCGTCAAATGCACCTCCGCAGATAAAGAGTATATTTTTAGTGTTGATCTGCAAAAATTCCTGCTGAGGGTGCTTTCTTCCTCCCTGAGGAGGGACATTAGCAACCGTTCCCTCAACAATTTTGAGCAATGCCTGCTGAACGCCTTCTCCGCTTACATCCCGCGTAATGGACGGATTCTCGGATTTTCTTGCAATTTTATCAATTTCATCAATGTAAATGATGCCGCGTTCCGCTTTTTCTATATCAAAGTCAGCCGCCTGAATAAGCTTTAGCAAAATATTTTCAACATCTTCTCCGACATATCCGGCTTCTGTAAGAGTTGTGGCGTCAGCAATGGCAAACGGAACATCAAGCGCTTTGGCAAGAGTTTGAGCAAGCAAAGTTTTTCCGACACCCGTAGGTCCGAGCAAAAGTACATTACTCTTGGCAAAATCTATGCTTTCATCGTTTGTAAAGGCTCTTTTATAGTGGTTGTAAACCGCTACGCTAAGTGTTATTTTGGCAGTTTCCTGCCCTATTACATATTCGTCAAGAATAGCTTTAATCTCTTTAGGCTTTAAAAGTTCGTCAATTGAAGGAGTTTTATCAGATGAATTATATTCATTGTGATACGAATTTTCACGTTCGATTTCGCCTGACTCTTCAAGGATATTCATACAAAGCTCAACACACTGGTCGCAAATATAAACTCCGTTGCCGGCTATTAAACGTCCTACCATATCCTGCGGTTTGCCGCAAAATGAGCAGTAAATATCCTTGTCATTGTTTTTATTAGCCATCAGCTATTCCTCACCTTATCTTTTTTCGATAACCTTATCAATAAGACCATATTCAAGAGCCTGCTGCGCAGTCATAAAATTGTCACGGTTAGTATCCTTAGCAATAACGTCAATAGGCTGTCCTGTGTTATCTGCAAGAATCTGATTAAGACGCTGTTTCATATCAAGAATATGCCTTGTATGAATTTCCATGTCCGTAGCCTGACCCTGAGCACCGCCGGACGGCTGATGTATCATAATGTCACTGTTAGGAAGTGCATAGCGCTTTCCCTTTGCTCCTGCTGCAAGCAAAAATGCTCCCATACTTGCAGCCATACCCATACAAATTGTGGAAACGTCACATTTGATATAATTCATAGTATCAAATATAGCAAATCCGTCAGTTACGCTTCCCCCAGGACTGTTGATGTAAAGACTTATGTCTTTTGTAGGGTCCTGACTTTCAAGATAAAGTAGCTGTGCAACAACAACGCTTGCGCTTGCATTGTTGACTTCTTCATTTAACATTACTATTCTATCATTTAAAAGGCGTGAATAAATATCATAAGAACGCTCGCCTCTGTTAGTCTGTTCTACTACATACGGTACCAATGCCATTAAATCATAACCTTTCTAAAATAATGATTAACAAAAATTATAATTATATTCAATTTATTTGATTACGGCTTTGTCCTTTACGAGTTTAAGTGCTTTTTCAACCTTAATATCCTCAGTAAGGGATTCAGCGGGAACAGCTGCCTTTACCTTGTCAACTTCCATTTTATAAGCCTCTGCCATTTTAGAATATTCTTCATCAAGGTCAGCCTCTGTTACTTCAATATTCTCTTTTCTTGCAACTGTTTCAAGCGCGAGTCTGAGCTTTACTCTCTTTTCAGCTTCATCTCTGTACATACTCTTAAGTCCGTTCGCATCTGTACCCATATACTGCATATAAGTATTCATATCCATACCCTGTGCACGCAAACGCATCTCAAACTCTCTTACCATTTGATCTGCCTGATTGTCGTACATAGCTTCGGGAATTTCACCCTCAAGATGCTCCATAAGCTTGTTTGCAATCTGGTCGTCAACATCTTTTTCTGCTTCGTCAACAAGACGCTTTGAAACTGTTTCCTTGAGTTCTTCTTTGTATTCTTCAAGAGTTTCTTTTTCTGAAACATCTTTTACAAATTCATCATCAACTACAGGCAGCTCGTTAGTTTTAATTTCGTGAAGCTTAATTTTAAACTCTGCTTCCTTGCCTTTAAGCTCTTCAGCCTGATAATCTTCGGGGAATTTTACATTTATACTGAATTCTTCATCAGTATTATGTCCGATAATCTGCTCTTCAAATCCGGGAATAAAGTTGCCTGAACCGAGCTTTAAGTTATAGTTCTCAGCCTTGCCGCCTTCAAATGCCTCTCCGTCAACAAAACCTTCAAAATCAATTACCGCAACATCTCCGTTTTCTGCTGCTCTGTCTTCAACCGTAACGATTCTTGCATTGCGCTCTCTTACCTTTTCAATTTCTTCGTCAATAAGCTCGTCTGTAACCTCGGTTGACTTTTTATTAACCTCAATTCCGAGATAATCGTTTATTTCCATTGTAGGTTCAACAATTATAGATGCTTTAAATGTAAAACCATCCTTGCTTGCTTCTACAGCTTCAAGAGATTCTACGGAAACTATTTTAACATCTGCTTCTTTTGCAGCTTCATAAAGAGCGTCAGGATAGCAATTCTGCATTGCATCTTCATAAAAGACTTCAGAGCCGTACATTTTCTCAATAATCTGACGAGGAGCCTTACCCTTTCTGAAGCCCTGAATATTGATGTTTCTTACCTGCTTTTTATATACAGCGTTTACAGCTTTATCAAAAGTTTCTCCGTCAACATTTACAACTAATTCATAAGAATTAGCCTGTTCCTTTTTTGTACTTTCCTTTAATGCCATTGTAAAATTCCTCCAAAATTATATTTTGTTTTATAATTGAAATATTATCTAATTATACCATAATTGTTTGTATTTGCCAATAGATAAATAATAAATTATCTGACTAATACAGGTGTAAATGACAATCTGTCACAGGAAATCAGCTTAAATTCAATACCTCTATAATTTCCTTCAAAAGCATATTTCATATTTTTATGCCCGTGTATATGTCCGTAATAACATTTTTTAATATTGTATTTTTCAAGAACCTCAACAATTTCTTTGCACTCTGTACCGTTATAAACAGGCGGGTAGTGAAGAAATACAACAGGTTCCTTGCCGGATTCAACAGCTGACTTAACAGAAACAGACAGTCTGCCTACTTCACGGCTCAATACTTTTATGTCCTCGGGAGTGTCATTTTCAAGGAACCAGCCTCGCGTGCCGCAAACAGCAAAGTCGCCGCATACATATGAGTTGTTAAACAGGATAGAAATTGAATCAAACCCGTTGGAGTGCAAAAAATTGTCTGTTTTGCTTTTTGTACCCCACCAATAGTCGTGATTTCCCTTTAAAAAAATCTTTTTGCCGGGTAAATCATTGATAAATTTAAAATCAACGTATGTTTCTTCCAGCTTCATTGCCCATGATATGTCTCCGGCTATTACTACGGTATCATTATCTGTAACTATACTTTTCCAGTTTTTTTCAAGCCTTTCTACATAATCATTCCACCCGGCAAAAATATCCATAGGTTTATTTTCGCCGAGTGAAAGATGTAAATCAGCTATAGCAAACAAAGCCATTATTCAATTTCGAGTGCACCAAGCACATAATTCTTCATATTGTCAACTTCAGTAACTTCAGAAAAGCGAACAGCTTTATTTTTGAGGTCAGAAAGAGGAGCAGGAACCTCTTTATCCGTTATCTCATTGAGCATATCAACCATATCAAACTCGGTATCAGGCAGTTTGACGTCAGGTGCTACAGCCTGAAGAACGGATTTTGAGAATTTGTAAGGACTTGCTGTTGATGCAATAACAGACGGCGTATCGTCACCTGTTTCCCTTACATACTGTTCATATACATTAACGGCAACTGCTGTGTGTGTATCACACAGATAATTATCTTTCTCAAAAAGCTTGTTAATTGTTGCTTTTGTCTGAGTATCGTCGCAATAGCCGCCGTAGAATTTTTCTTTAATTACTGCCTTAACATCATCGCTTACTTCATATTTGCCTGTCGATTTTAATGAAGTCATCCAGCCTTTTGTTGCAGTATCACTGTTTCCTGACAATTTGTATAAAAGACGTTCGAGATTACTTGAAACGAGAATATCCATTGACGGAGAAATGGTTGTATAGAACTGTCTGTTCTTGTCATATACTCCAGTTTTTATAAAATCCGTAAGAACATTGTTTGAATTCGAAGCGCATATAAACTTATTAATAGGAAGTCCCATAAGGCTTGCATAGTATGATGCCAGAATATTGCCAAAATTACCTGTAGGAACAACAACATTAATTTTATCTCCAAGTTTAATTTTGCCCGAATTTACCATATCGCAATATGCTGAGATATAATAAACGATCTGAGGAAGAAGTCTTCCCCAGTTGATTGAGTTAGCAGAGGAGAAAAGCATATCGTTTTCTGCGAGTTTATTTGAAACATCAGCAGTCGTAAATATTTTCTTAACACCCGTCTGCGCGTCATCAAAGTTACCTTTGATTGCACAAACTCTGACATTATTTCCTTCCTGAGTATTCATCTGATGCTTCTGCATAGGACTTACTCCGTCAACGGGATAGAAAACAATAATTTTTGTATTATCAACATCTTTGAATCCTTCAAGCGCAGCCTTTCCAGTATCACCCGAAGTAGCAACAAGAATAACGGCAACCTTACCGTCATATGTCTTTTTAAGAGATTTTGTAAGCAAATGAGGTAAAATTTGCAGAGCCATATCCTTGAATGCGCACGTGGGACCGTGCCAGAGTTCGAGTATATTCAAGGTTTTGCCGTCAACATTGCAAAATGCAAGCGGAGCAGGATTTTCACTTCCGAATTTTTCGGAGGTGTATGCCTTTTCAACACAGTCATCAATTTCCTCATTTGTGAAATCAGTGAGAAAATCCGAGAAAACCTTTTTTGCTCTGCCTTTATAGTCTGATTTTAACAAAGCTTTAAATGTATTTTCATCGTACTTAGGGAATTCCTGAGGAACAAACAAGCCTCCGTCTTTTGAAATGCCCTGTGCGATTGCCTGAGCTGAGGACACAACTTCCGCCGCATTCTGAGTGCTGTTGTATAACATTGAAATCTTCCTTTCAAGTAACATTAAACATCAAATATTTTACTACATAATTCGCTGATTGTCAAAGTTTTCAAAGAATTTAAGAGCATTTTCATAAAAAATCTTTCTTACTAAGCTTTCTTTATAATTATGTCTTAAAAACATTTCATAAATTTCATTCATTTGTAAACTGCTTACGATGTCAATCGGTAAATCACAGCCGTCAAAATCGCTGCCGAAACAAACGGTGTTTTCTCCGCCGAGAGCTAAAAAATGCTCGGTATGTCTGAGAATATCATATTTATTTGATTTTTCTGGATTATCGGATAAAAACTCCTTATAAAAATTGATTCCTACAATACCGCCGTTTTCAGAAATAATCTGAAACTGCTCGTCAGTAAGATTCCTTCTGTGAGCTGTAACTTCTCTGGAATTTGAGTGTGAAGCGACAAAAGGTCTGTTCGATATTTCGGCTACATCATAAAATAGTTTATCGCTTGCGTGAGAAACGTCAACAATAATATTATATTTCTCCATTTCAGCCACTGCTCGTCTTCCAAACGGTGTTATACCTTCGGGAGATAGAACGTCTGCTCCGTCGCCAATCGGATTTTTCTCATTCCAGGTAAGTGTAATCATTTTTACGCCTGCTTCTGAAAATCTCTTTATATTTTCAATTTTCCCGTTTAGCGCTAAACCGTTTTCAACTGTAAAATAAGCCGAATTTTTATTATTATGAAACACATCTACTATTTTGTCATTTTTGCCTATAAGTGAAATATTGCATCGTCTGCACTCTTCTGCAAGTCTTTTTTCAGCCTTAAAAAACAATTCTTCTGCTTTATCTCCTGTGAAATAATCGGGAATCCATATTGCATAACATTGAAGCTTATGATAATCATTCTCTGAATTTAGAACTTTGACATCCATCGAAGCATCATCAAGCGGAAGATTGTTAACCACGGACTTGTAAAGAGTATCACAATGCAAATCAATAAGGCGCATAGCCGCCCTCCTGTTCAAAAGCATTCTCAATGTAATTAATGTATTTCAATTTTAAATTATCACTTTTGACATATACCTCGCATACATCAAATCTGCACAGCTTATCAAAATTATTTTCTGACATAAATACAAACGCTGTTTTTAACAATCGCAATTGCTTGCGCTTGTCAACAGCCGTCGCTGCTGAAACGATAGAATTTTCATGACGGGTTTTTACCTCAACAAAAATAATGTATTCCTTATTTTCTGCAATTATATCAATTTCACCGTACTTTTTTCTGTAATTGCGGGCAATGATTTTGTATTTGTGTTTTTCAAGATACTTAACGGCGTATTCTTCGCCTTTATTCCCTGTTTCTTTAGTAGAAAACTTTGTCATTTTAAAATCTTTCCGAGAAAACTCATTCTGTGATACGGGCACGGTCCGTATTCTTTTAGTGCTTCAATATGTAACTTTGTTCCGTATCCTTTGTGCTTATCAAAATGATATTGCGGATATTCCTCTGCATATTTATATAAAAGCCTGTCCCTTGAAACCTTTGCCAGAATAGAGGCACACGCAATAGACATTGATTTTGCATCGCCTTTTACTATACATTCGCTAGCAATTTCTAAATCAGGAAGTCTGTTGCCGTCAATCATTGCATATTCGGCTTTTACATCAAGTCCCTCTACAGCGCGCTTCATTGCAAGCATTGTTGCATTGAGTATATTCATATTTTCAATTTCTTCAACGCTTGCATATGCTATACAATATGAGCGAGCGGTTTCTTTTATAACATCAAATAAACTTTCACGCTTTTTCTCAGAAAGCTTTTTTGAGTCATTAACGCCATCAATTACAATATTAGGGGGTAATATTACAGCCGCGGCACATACAGGTCCTGCCAAAGGTCCTCTGCCTGCTTCGTCAACTCCGCATACAGCGGAATATCCTTTTTCAATTGCAATTTGTTCAAATTCAAGCCAATTCATACTTCATTCTCCATTAAGGCATTTCCACGGTAATTCTTCCGAGTTTTGCGCTTCTGAATTCATCAAGAAGCATTATTGCAGCCCTTTCAGTATTTACTTCTCCTCCTGAAATAAGCATTCCTCTCTTTTTTGCGATTATATTCAGCAATTCATATGAATCAATATTATCAATATCGGTTTCCTCGAATTTAAAGCGTGCGATAAAATCCTTTGGCTTTAATTCTTTTAAAAAGTCAAGCAGTCTTACTGCGAGAAGCTCTGTATCAATAATCTGGTCTTTTACTGCACCGGTAAATGCAAGGTGCTCTCCTACAATTTTATCATCAAATTTTGGCCATAAAACTCCGGGAGTGTCGAGCATTTCAAGATTTTTTGCAATCGTGTACCATTGATTACCTCTTGTAACGCCCGGTCTGTCCTCTACCTTTGCTCTGTTTTGCTTTGCAATCTTATTAATAAAAGATGATTTTCCGACATTTGGAATACCTACAATCATTATTCTAATCATAGGGTTTATCATTCCTTTTGCTTTCAGGCGGTTAATTTTTTCACTCATAACTTTATTTACTGACGTAGCAAATTTATTTAACCCCTTGCCACTTTTGCAATCGACCGCAATGGCAGTTATCCCCTCTTTTTCAAAATAATCAATCCACATTTTTGTGGCTGTTTGATTTGCCATATCACACTTGTTAAGCAAAATTACTCTGGGTTTATTTTGAATAAGCTTAGCGAGGTCGGGATTTCTGCTGCTTATTGGGATACGTGCGTCAATTATCTCCGCCACAGCGTCAACAAGCTTTAAACTTGACTGGATTTGTCTTTTTGTTTTGGTCATATGACCGGGAAACCATTGAATATTCTGCATTTCACTCATATTTATCATCCTTTAATATAAATAAGTAACTCTGTCTAACGGAAAGAATATAAATAGTGCTTTGCCTATTACTTCATCAACTGAAATAAGACCTAATTTGTCATCTCTGCTGTCTAAAGATACATTTCTGTTATCCCCCATTACAAAAATATATCCCTCAGGAATTACATATGGAATAGAAAAATCATTTGTTGGCTTTTTAGTAAAAGAAGAAATATAATTCTCATCAAGAATTATGCCATCTACACAAACTTGTCCTGTTGAATAATCAATTGTAAGCGTCTGACCAGCTGTGGCTATAACTCTTTTTATTATGCGTTTCTCAGCAAGTTTTTCTGTATTTATTACTACAATATCGCCCGTCTTTGGTTCATACATAAAATTTGTAAGAATCACCTTATCGTCGTTATGTAAAGTATCTGACATTGAACTGCCTACAACATTCGCGTCCCTTATAACAAAAGTGAAAAGTATGACGATTATTGCAAAAACAAAAATTATTGTTTTCGTGAAATCATAAATATATTCTATGTATTTTTTATTATTGATAACATAACTAATCTTTTTATTTTTATCTGTTTTTTCAGGCTCTTGCATAGCATAATCCTCCTGAATAAATAAAGCTTATTTCTATTATAAAACAGAAATAAGCTTAATACAATATAAAAATAATATATAAGATAACTATAATTTAATCTTAATGTTTTAGTATTAGATAATTCTTAGTAAAGATACCCGAATTCGCTTAAAGGAAATGCTACAAACTGAGCTTTTCCAATAACGTTTTCTACATCTATCAAACCAATTTCAGTGCTTCGGCTGTCCATGGAGACTCTTCGGTTATCACCCATTACAAAAATCTTACCTTCAGGAATGACCTCAGGTATCTGATTGTCACCGATGTTTCCTCCAAATGTTGAGCCGTCTATATAGGACTCATCCATTTCAATGCCGTCAACAATCAATTTATCATTTACATAATCCAATTTTACACTCTGACCCTCTGTAGCTATGACTCTTTTAATAATCGGATTAGCATATTCAGCTCCGTGAGAGATAACTATAATGTCTCCGCTTTTTGGTGTGTAAAAAAGATTTGTAACAATAACCTTATCGCTTGAAGCCAAAGTATCGTCCATTGACGAGCCTTCAACGTCAACAAGTCTGAACACAAAAGTCAGACAGATAACTACAATTGAAATTGCAAACAATATACAGCGAACCCAGTCATAAAATCCCGAAATACCGCCGTCAGCCTTTTGCGTAACAAATTGTTTATCATTAAATTTATCTTGAGTTTTAAAATAAATATCAGGATTGATTTCCGCAGTTAAATCAATACTTTTATCTTCTGAAATTTCAGTTATTTTTTCTTCATGCGTATTTTTTTCGCTCAATTTTTTCACCTGCTGAAAAGAGAGTAAAAAAGGGACTATTACAAGTCCCCGTTTAAAAACATTTGATAATTACTTGCGAATCTGTTCCTTAACCTTAGCAGCCTTACCTACTCTGTCACGGAGATAATAAAGCTTGCTTCTGCGAACCTTACCGTAACGAACAACCTGAACGTCTTTTACGTTTGGTGAATGGAGCGGGAACACTCTTTCAACACCAACACCGTAAGCAACGCGTCTTACAGTAAAAGTCTCAGCTACGCCACTGCCTCTTTTTGCAATAACAGTGCCTTCAAACATCTGAATTCTTTCTCTGTCACCTTCACGAATGTTAACTGATACTCTAACAGTATCACCAATGCTGAATTCCGGAGTAGTATCTTTTACTGAACCAGCAGCTATTGTTTTTAATGCGTCCATTTTTATCCTCCTAATTTTCCCGATATTCTTACCATAAGGCAGCGGACTATCAGCTTCAAAATGACGGCTAAGCCGTTATTTGAACCGCGCCGAGAGTAACGACGGTATCAAATGCCTATATATAATATCATAAAAGAAATAATAATTCAAGTATTTTTTTTAAAAAATGTAAATTATTTACTCATATTATGGAGCTTATTTAAAAAGTTAAGAAAATAATCGGGCAATTCAGAACAAAACTCCATATATTTTTCTGTCTTAGGATGAATAAATCCTATTTTTCGCGCGTGGAGGCATTGACCCTCAAACGCAACCTTTTCATTTTTTACTCCGTACACCAAATCGCCTGATACGGGATGACCAATATAAGCCATATGCACTCGTATTTGATGTGTGCGGCCTGTCTCAAGCCTGCATTTAATGTGCGTGTAACCTTTAAATCTCTCAATAACGGAATAATGTGTTACTGCATTTTTACTGTTTTTTGAAATAACACACATTTTTTTGCGGTCGTTGGGGTTTCTTCCTATCGGAGCGTCAACCGTTCCTTCGTCATTTTTTAAATTTCCGTAAACAACAGCCTCATACTCTCGTGTAAAGGAATGTTCTTTTATCTGCTTTGCAAGCATTGTATGAGAAAAATCATTTTTAGCTACGATTAAAAGACCGCTTGTGTCTTTATCAATTCTATGGACAATTCCGGGACGCATAACTCCGTTAATGCCTGACAGGCTGCTGCCGCAATGATAAAGCAAAGCATTAACAAGCGTTCCGCTGTAATTTCCGGCTGCAGGGTGAACAACCATTCCTTTCGGCTTGTTCACCACAAGAAGATACTCATCCTCAAATACTATATCAAGCGGTATATTTTCAGCCTTGGCCTCATACGGAACAGGGTCGGGGATTTGTACAGTTACAGTATCCCCTGCTTTTAGTCTGTATTTTTTATTTATTTCTAATCCGTTTACGGTTACTCCGCCGTTTTCAATTAAATTTACTGCGGCTGTTCTTGACAGCGCTATATCAGAGTAAGATATAAATTTATCAACTCGAATATCGTTTTCGTTACAAATAATATTATGTTTAGTCATTGCTTAAATCTGCCTTTTTTCAGTATTCAGCATATTTGAGAAAAATAAAACGTAGATTATCAGCATAATAGTTCCTGCTGTAATGCAGTAATCGGCTAAGTTGCACACGGGAGGGAAAAATGAAACGCTCAGATAATCAATAACATATCCGTAAAAGATTCTGTCAATAAGATTACCTATTCCGCCTCCTATAATAAGGGCGGCGCAAAAATAAAAGAACTTTCCTTTAGGACGTTTTTTAAACATAAAAAATATTATTATGCCAATCATAGTCGATGTGAGCGCAACAAAAACCCAGCGCATATCTGAAAACATTCCGAATGCAACGCCTCTGTTTTCTACATAGGTAAGTTTAAACAGATTGTCAATTACATCAACAGTTCCCACAGGCTGCAAATATACAGACACGAAATATTTAATAATCTGGTCAATAATAACAAGTACTATTCCAATAAATAGAGCAACAAAAGGCATAAATCCTCCCATATATATAAATCGGTGTGTTATTGATCACACCGATTTACAGCTAAACTATTTTAAATTTTCACAGCAGCGCGAGCAAAGAGTAGGATGTTCTTTGTCAGTGCCTACAGTTCTGCTGATTGACCAACAGCGCTCGCATTTCTCTCCCTCAGCTTTTTCAATGCTGATTTCAAGGTCAGAATCGTTTTCTAAAATTTCAATTTCAGAAACAATAAATGCCGCGCTTAGTTCTTTTTCAGCCTTTTTAAGAAACTCAAGCTTTGAACCGCTTGCAGAAAGAATTACTTTAGCCTCAAGTGAGCTTTTGATAGTTTTATCTTTGATATATGTTTCAAGAGCTTTCTTAACATCATCTCTGAGTTCATGAATTTCATCCCAGAAAGCCATAAAATCATCATCAATTGATATATCAGACTTTTCAGGCATTTCATTAAATATAACGTGTTCAGCATTATCATTCTCAGAATGAGGCATATACTTCCAAATTTCATCAGAAGTGTATGCAAGAATAGGAGCGATTATTCTTGTCATTGCGTTGAGAATAATATAAATTGACGTTTGTGCAGCTCTGCGTGACTTGCTGTCGGCTTTTTCAGTATAAAGTCTGTCTTTTAATACATCAAGATAGAAGTTTGACATATCAACTACACAGAAATTATGGATTCCGTGATAAACAAGGTGAAATTCATACTTGTCGTAAGCATCTTTAACCTTATCAATAAGATTGTTAAGCTTTGCAAGAGCCCATTTATCAATCGGCATAATCTCATCAAGCGAAACCATATCTTTATCGGGATTAAAATCAGAAAGATTGCCGAGAATATATCTTGCAGTATTTCTGATTTTTCTGTAAGCCTCGGAAAGCTGCTTTAAAATATCCTGTGAAATTCGTATATCTGCGTGATAATCGGAAGAAGCAACCCAAAGACGAAGAACATCTGCGCCGTACTGGTCGATTACCTCCTGCGGGTCGATTCCGTTGCCGAGAGATTTATGCATTACTCGTCCCTTACCGTCAACAACCCAGCCGTGAGTAAGCACAGCTTTGTACGGAGCTGTTCCCATAGTGGCAACAGAAGTAAGAAGCGAGGACTGGAACCATCCTCTGTATTGGTCTGCACCCTCAAGATAAAGGTCAGCAGGCCATTTGAGATATGAACGGTTTTTAAGCACAGCGGCATGAGAAGAACCACTGTCAAACCAAACGTCCATAATGTCTTTTTCTTTCGTAAATGAAGTACATCCGCATTTTTTACATTTAGTACCCTCGGGAAGAATCTCAGAAGCTGAATGTGTAAACCATGCGTCTGAACCTTCTTTGCCGAATAAATCTGCAACCGCAAGCATAGCTTCCTTTTCAATAAGAGGTTCGCCGCAATCCTCGCAATAGAAAATAGGAATAGGAACGCCCCATTTTCTTTGACGAGAAATACACCAGTCTTTTCTCTCTCTTACCATTGACGTAATCCTGTCTTTGCCCCATCCGGGAATCCATTCAACTTCGTCAATGGCCTTTACAGCCGCGTCCTTAAATTCGTCAACAGAGCAGAACCACTGGTCGGTTGCACGGAAAAGAACAGGATTTTTACATCTCCAGCAGTGCGGATACTGGTGAATAATTTTCTTCAATGCAAACAATGCGCCTGTCTTATCAAGATATTCAGCGATAGGCTTATTTGCATCATCAGTTTTCAAGCCCGCAAACATTCCTGCCTCAGAAGTGAGAACGCCGTTTTCATCTACGGGAACAATAATTGGTATTTCAGGATAATTTCGGCAAACGTCATAGTCTTCTACACCATGACCGGGTGCAGTATGAACACAACCTGTACCGCTTTCAAGAGTAACATGGTCGCCAACAATTACAACCGACTCTCTGTCCATAAACGGATGAGCAGTTTTAATATATTCGAGTTCTGAGCCTTTTATAGTGCCGACAACTTCATAATCAGTTTTTTCAGCGGCATCCATAGCGTCTTTATAAAGCTCGTCAGCCATAACATAATATTCGTCGCCGCATTTTATTACGGAATAGTCAAAAGATGGACCCACGCAAATAGCAACATTACCGGGAAGCGTCCATGTGGTTGTCGTCCAAATAACAAAATAGACTTTTTTCGGGTCAATTCCCATAGCAGAAAATTTTCCCAAGTCGTCAGTTACATTAAACTTTACATAAATTGAATGACACGGATCTTCAGCGTATTCAATTTCGGCTTCTGCAAGTGCCGTTTTACATTCAGGACACCAGTAAACAGGCTTTAAGCCTTTATAAATGTATCCTTTACAAGCCATTTCAGCAAATATACGGATTTGTTCGGCTTCAAAATCATGTGTAAGAGTAATATAAGGATTATCCCACTCTCCGATTACACCAAGACGTTTAAATTGATTTCTTTGGTCATCAATATAGCCTTCAACAAACTCCTGACACATCTTTCTGAGTTCAAGCTCTGAAATATCGGCAGAGCTGCCAACGCCGGCTTTTTTTCTTGCTTTAAGTTCTGTGGGCAGTCCGTGAGTATCCCAGCCGGGAACATACGGAGCTTTAAATCCGGACATATTTTTATATCTGACAATAAAATCTTTAAGAACTTTATTCAGCGCAGTGCCAAGGTGAATATTTCCGTTTGCATAAGGCGGTCCGTCATGAAGAACAAATAAAGGTTTGCCTTCATTAACTTTCATAAGGTTTTCATATATTTTTTCATCTTCCCAATTTTTAAGAGTAACAGGCTCGCTTTTAGGAAGTCCTGCACGCATAGGAAAGTCTGTTTTAGGAAGATTAAGTGTCGAATTGTAATCCTGGGACATTTTATTTACTCTCTCCAATTACTAAAAATTTATTGCGGTTATTCAGCAGAAACATCATAGTTATTGCCGAATTTAAGATGAGCAAATTTACTCGGGCGCTTCGAAGCAGCGTTATTTGCTTCTTCAGATATGCTTTCAGGAGCAGATTCTGCCTCGTTGTTGGCAACAGTATTTTCAGCCTGTTCAGATTCAGTGTATTCTTCCTGACGAGGTTCTGAAATCTCATTAGTAGGATATTTTTCATCAAGCGAATTTCTTGTGTCTTCAATATCAGCAGATGTAGGAAGGTCATCAATAGCTTTAATATGAGATCTGTAAATTTCAATAAGTTCATTTCTAAGTGCGACTGCATCTGACTGAAGCTGTAAATAGTTTTCTTTTTCGACAGCAGTCATTTTATTTGCATCAACAAGCAGAGTTTGAGCCTTAGTTTCGGCGTCACGAACGATTTTTGCAGCCTTTTCCTTAGCTTCTCTTATGCAGGCATCGGAAACCTTTTGTGAAGCAAGAAGGGCGTTTCTTACCGTTTCCTCATCTGACCTGTACTGCTCTACACGAGTTGCCAATACATCAATTTTATGTACAAGATTGGTTTTTTCTTTTTTTAATTGCTCAAATGAAGCGATTACATCATCGATAAAAGCGTCAACATCTTCCGCTCTGTATCCTCCGCTTAATGTTGCTTTTCTAAAGCTGATATTTTTGATTTCATCAATTGTAAGCATAGTCTGCACTCCTTATCTAAAATGAATTACCGAAATTTTTATACGACCTTTTCTGGTTTTACCGGAAACGTCATTAACTTTAAATTTACCTTTTCCTCTGATTGTCAATGTATCATTTGAATTTAATAAGTGACTTACATTCTGATTCTGAATAAAATTTAAAGATACATTTCCCGACAATATTAACTGTTTGGTCTTTTCACGCGACAAATTTGTTATTGCCGCAACAACGTTATCAAGGCGGAGAGAAGAAACAGTATAGTATATTTCTTCCGTTTCTTTTCCCTGCGGCAATTTATTAATGTCGGCATCAGAAATTTTTACTCCAACATTGCCCACCTTAAAAATCTGTGCAGCAATATAATCTTTAAGCTCGCTTTTTACAAATACAACACACCTGCCGTCTTCAACAAGAATATCGCCGATAGTTTCACGCTCAATTCCAAGCGACATCAATGCGCCGAGAAAATCTCTGTGAGTGAGCTTATCACATCTGCGAAATCCAAACTCAATTGCAGAAACGGGAAAACCGCAAATCTCATCATAAAATAATCCGAGAACCTTGCGCTCGCTGTTTTCATATCCGCCGAAAAAAGAGTAATTATAAAATCCGATTGAGTCAAGGTGTGTTGGATTTGTAAAAAGCGAGCTTAAAGATAATATTG
>CANQMH010000005.1 GCA_947624865.1 uncultured Clostridia bacterium
GTATTCCTTTAGGCATAAAAATCACCCCTCCTGTTAAACATTGTATCACAATGTCTAACAGGAGGGGTGCATTTCAATTTTCGGCGGATTTTTTATGTTATATTCCTAAAATGCTCGTTGCGATTGCAAAGTAAATCAACAGTGAAAGTGAGTCGCAGACTGTTGAAATGAGCGGATTTGCCATAACGGCTGGGTCAAATCCTATCTTGCTTGCCAAAAGCGGAAGGCTTGAGCCTACAAGCTTTGACATCATAATTGTTCCTATAAGCGTAAGCGAAACAACAAGGGCAATCCAGAAAGCGCCCTCTTTTCCGTTTAAGTCAAACAGCATAAGCTTTATGAAATTTGCAACTGCGAGCGTTACACCGCAAAGTATTGATACTCTGAATTCTTTCCAAAGCACCTTAAACATACTTTTAAACTCAATTTCGCCCAAAGACAGGGAACGGATTACCGAAACCGAAGCCTGAGAGCCTGCATTACCGCCAGAACCTGTAATCATCGGAATGAATGACGAAAGTATAATAACACTTGCCAGCGCGCCTTCAAACGAAGAAATAATCGTGCTTGTAAAGGTTGCCGACAGCATAAGTACAAGCAGCCACGGAATACGCTTTTTGTATATTCCCCAAACGCTTGTTTTCATATAAGGTTTGTCGGAAGGAAGCACAGCTGCCATCTTTTCAATATCTTCCGTAGCTTCTTCCTGAATAACGTCAATAGCGTCGTCAATGGTAACAATGCCGACAAGCCGGTTTTCGTTATCTACAACGGGAAGTGCAAGGAAGTTGTAGTTTGAAAACATCTGGGCAACCTGTTCCTGGTCGTCAAGAGTGTTTACCGAGATGACATTCTCCTCCATCATTTCTTTAACGAGAGCGTCATCATCCGAAAGCAAAAGGTCTTTTACAGTTGCAATGCCTATTAGCTTGCCGTAATCGTTTGTCACATAGCAGGTGTATATGGTTTCTTTGTCAACACCTGTTCTTCTTATTCTTTTAATTGCCATTTCTGCTGTCATTTCGGGACGGAGAATAATAAACTCCGTCGTCATAATCGAGCCTGCGCTGTCCTCAGGATACTTTAAAAGTTCATTTATCTGCTTTCTCATATCCTTGTCTGCCTGACGTAAAATTCGTTTTACAACATTGGCAGGCATTTCCTCAATAAGGTCAACTGCGTCATCCACGAACAGCTCGTCAACAACTTCTTTAAGTTCGCTGTCGCTGAAGCCGTGAATCAGGAACTGCTGAGTTTCGTCATCCATCTCGACAAAAGTTTCGGCTGCAAGCTCCTTTGGCAGAATACGAAACAGAATAGGCATTTTTTCATCCTGTAACTCTTCAAATACCGCCGCAATGTCATACGGTTTCATAGTTATCAGGATGTCACGAAGAGTATTGTACTTTTTTTCTTCAAGCAATACTCTTATAGTTTCCGTAAGAGTTACGTTAACCTGTTCCATCATCTTTCCTCCTTTTTAATTCATGGAGTAAAGACGTGTTTCCCTCAGGCATAAATATAAGGCAGCACCGCACAATAAAACATAGTATTGCAGGTGTTGCGTTAAGCTATAAACAAAACGAACGCAAATGCGCGCATTTTGCTGCAACTTCGCCCGGGTACAGCGCCTTTATTACCATCTGCGTCCATTAAGTTTTCACCTCTTCATGAAAAATTTACAAATAATGCGGTAAATCCCACTCTTTATATTCTATTCTATTTTTAATTTGTTGTCAACGCATTTTTAATACTAATCTCTGATTAATCGGGTGCATATTTCTTATTTTCAATTTACCTTGATTTTTATAAAAAATAATGTATAATATATGTTGTATCAAACAAATAATTATAATGTTTTATTGGGAGGAAAGTTATGAATAATATGGTAAAAAAGTATGTTCCGTATGCGGCAGTAATATTTGCCATTTATATGATAGTACCCCTTTTGTTCAGAAATCAGGCAATGGGAAATTTCGTTGCCATAGCATTTTACTTTATTTTTCCCGGTACGGCAATAGTAAGTTCGGCTATTTACTGTGCAAAGTACGGTCTTGACTTTCTGTTCGCGCTGATTGCTCCTGTTGCATTTCTTCCGAGTATGCTGATATACTACGGAGGCTTTGACCCCAAATATATTTTAACAAATATTATTTTGCTTGTTGTATATTTGGTTTCAGGAATTTTCGGCCTGTTTGTTGGTGATATTGCTTTGGGAGATAAGCGCAGAAAGCGTGAAGAGGCTGAAAAGGCAGAGGCTGAGGAAATGATGCTTGAAGCAAAGCGCCGTGAAAGTATTGAAATGGAAAAAATGATAAATAACGAGTCATATTCAGATTATGACGAAGATTTTGATTATGACAAATATACTTCTGATATTGATAAGTCTGATGCGAAGTCAACCGAAGAAGAGATTAATGATATTCTCAATGAATTTGGTTCTTCCGAAAACTAATGATTAAATACAATAAAGATTTGTGTCCCACGCAGGAATGTAAGGATGGTGGCGCAGATAAATTTTGTAAGTAGGATTAAGCTCCTTAACAAGAAGCGGAAGTTTGAAAATATCTTCAAATCTGTGATACGCTGAGAAATTAAGCTTAGGTTTAAAGTTTTTCAGCGTATTTTTCATACCCAGAAGCGTTTCATAGTCTGCTCCCTCAACATCCGCTTTAATATAACTTGCGGACGATCCGCACAGAACGGAGTCTACCGTTGCAACACGCGTCTTTGTGCCGTTCTCTGATATTGCGCTGTTGCGGCCTGCCTTGTTGTTAAAGTCAAGAAAGGTGTTTTTGCTGTATGCGCCAAGCTGCCATAAGTCTGTATTTTTTAAATTTCCGCAATTTTTTTTGAGTTTTTCAAAATTTTTTGAATTAGGCTCAAATGCAATAATCTTACGGTATTCTCCTTTTGAATAATGCAAAAATTCGTCAATTGTATCGCCGTTGTATGCGCCCAAATCAACATATACTTCGTTATTGCCGAGTTTTAAAATATTGTCAAAGGCTTCGCTTTTAGCGGTTGTAATCTCGTCAAGCAGACTTATTTCACCGGTATAATAAAATTTGAGTATGCTTTTATACACTCTGCGCGACTGTTCGTCAGAAAGAAGAGCATATGCCGAGTTGATGTTATTTCTGTTCTCATTTATAAAAAAATCATCAAAAAGGGTACTGCCGAACACAGGAACGCTTGGGACTAACACTGTGTGTTTCAGAGCAATGTGCTTTATATTACTCATAACATCGGTCAGCTGGCTTGCAAAGCAGAGAGCAATGTTGAAATCATAAAATTCCGTTTCAATTTCCGAGAGTTTTTTAACAGTAAAGCCGTGAAAGCTTTGACCTCTCACAAATTCATCGCTTGCCATAACGGCACTTGCCTTTATTCCAAAATACTCAAAGGCAGACAGAACCTTGTCGGCACCGTCGCCCATTCCGTAAAGAACAACGGGTTTGCCGTCATTTTTCATTCTGCTCCAAACGCTTGTAAGATTTTCAAAAAGATTCTGCATAATATCACCGTTTTTAATATAAAAAAGAAGCGCCCACCCTACTGGGTGGACACTTTTAAGTGTTGGCATCTCCCTATTTTTCCGGGCCGTCGCCAGCCAAGTATTTTCGGCACCACTGAGCTTAACTTCTGTGTTCGGTATGGGAACAGGTGGACCCTCAGCGTCATCAACACCAACTGTTTTTTCAGAACAATAGCTATTATACTACGCGTTGTTTTAATTGTCAACACTTTTTTATATTTTTTTAAATTTTTTATTTTTATATTCAATCTCTATATTTATCAATAAGATTAAAAAGATTTCCGGCAGTAATTAGCAATTTATAGGTTCAGCATAAAACAAAACGCTTGGGCGAATTTCCCAAGCGTTTTGTTTTATGTAAATATGACTGCAATTTCTGTGCAATTCGTTTGAACTCATTTTTTTGCACCTTGCACGTTTGTTCCCGAACAAAATTACTCTTGCCGAATAGCTTACGGCATATAAAATAAAAATGAATACACAAAGATTTAACATATAGCCTTCCTCCTTATACTTTAATTATAAGGGAAGGCGTGTCCCATAAAATGGACTTTGATTATATTGTATTTTAATATAGCAGATATACAATCTTAACTGCAAAACAAAAACTGCGTCAACAGTTTAATTTTATGACTGTCAGCGCAGTTTGTTTATACGTGTAAAAATTATTTAAGAGTATTTATGCATTGTTTAAATGTTTCAATCACATACCACGCGTCATCATCAGAGAGAGTGGTATTCATTGGCAGAGTAAGCTGATTTTTATGCATATTGTATGCGTTTGGATAATCGGTAATTTTAAATCCGCGTTTGCTGTAAGCCGAAAGCATTGGCAGCGGTTTGAAGTGAACATTGCACATTATTCCGTGTTCTGCCATCATATTATAAAATTTGTTTCGGTATTCAGCATCCTTGCCGATAAAGCGCACAAAGTAAAGATGTCCGCTGCTGCGGTGGTTTTCATCACAATGATTCAGCACCTGAACGGGCAAATCCTTAAATTCTTCATTATAAAGTCTGATAAGCTCGTGTCTGCGTTCAAGAATTTTGTCATAACGCGAAAGCTGGGCTATACCAAGCGCCGCCAAAACATCGGGCATATTACATTTATATTGCGTATCTACAACGTCATATTCCCATGCGGCAACCTTATTTTTTTGATAAGCGTCCTTTGTTTGTCCGTGAAGAGAAAGCAGCATATACTGCTTGTACATATCCTCCTCGTCAATGCCCTCGTGAGCTCTGTGAACGGCGGCTCCGCCCTCTGAGGTAGTCATATTCTTAACAGCATGAAAACTAAAGTTTGTGAAGTCGGCAATTTCACCGCACATTTTTCCGTGCCATTGAGCTCCGAACGCGTGGGCTCCGTCAGACATAACAAAAACCCTGCCGAATTTTTCCTGAATTCCATTTTTAGGACGGAAAACATCCTTTTTTCGCTCAACAGCTTCAAAAATTCTGTCATAATCACAAATTACGCCTGCAAGGTCAACGGGAATTATAACCTTTGTGTTGTGATTTATGGCCTCTTCCATTTTATCATAGTCCATTTCATAACTGCCGCATTTGCAGTCGATCATAACAGGCTTTGCACCTACATGATATATTATTGATGCAGTGGCAGTATATGTATAGGCAGGAACAATAACTTCGTCGCCGGGACCTATTCCGAGAATACGCAGCGTAAGCTCGGCACACGAGGTTTGTGACGAAAGACAGACAGCTCTGTTTACGTGGCAGAAATCTGCAATTTTATTTTCAAACAATTTTGTTTCGGGCCCTGTTGTTATCCATCCTGATTTTATAACCTTAATTACTTCGTCTATTTCAGCCTGAGAAATATCAGGCGGCGAAAAAGGAATTTTTCTCATCCTAAAATCTCCTTGTGTATAGGTGTTTGGAATGAACAAAACACGTTAATTGCACAGATACATACACTAAATTATACATCAACTATCAATAAATGTAAAGTTTTAGTGAAAAGTATTTACACAAGGAGATTTTGCTCACTTATTTGTATTGTTGTTCTGCATTTTCTCTTTAAGATATTTATTCTTAGTCGCCATTCCGCCCCGAATGTGACGTTCGTTTTTGTTGGTGTCAAGAATTTGGCGAACCTCGCGGTACATTGCGGGATTAAGAACCTTAAGCCTTTGGCTGACATCCTTGTGAACGGTGCTTTTGCTTACTCCGAATTTTTTTGCAGCCTTTCTTACGGTTGCCTTGCTCTCTATTATGTATTCGCCGAGCATTGCGGCTCGTTCCTCCACTATTCCTTTCACAAAAAGCCCTCCTATCAATCTTGCTAATTTATATGCGGGCAATTTGCGGTGTATTCATTTGCACCAACAAGGCAAATATATTTATCGTTATTGGATTATAATCTTACAATCGTAAGTAATGATGGAACAGAAAAATGAACAACAGGGGCTTGTGATATATTGCTGTAATCATATATAATAGATTGTTAATTAGTAAAAATGCTAAAAAATTAAAAAAATTTATATTAATTTATTTAATTGATTTGCAGGAATGCAAATGTTATAATAAATATTAAAGAAAGAGGTGTTTTTTATGAACAAGACTATAGTAAGAGTTAAAAAAATTTCTGTTCTGTTTCTTGTGTTTTTGCTGATGTTTTCAGTAATTTCATCAACATCACTTGTAACAGCTTCTGCTTATACGGCAGAAGAAAAAGGTGAAGTTACCTATAACAAAGAGCTTTATGATAACAATAAAGCCGTTTGCGACAAAATTGCAGAAGGACTGCAAAATCTTGAAAAAGAGATTAATGTGAGTGAATTCAAACTGACAAGTAAAGATTTAAGGGATATAATGAAAACCGTAATCAGAAAACATCCCGAAATTTTCTATGTGGATTTATCATTTAAGGTAGGCACTGACGGAACTTATGCAGTTGTACTTATTCCGACCTATATCGGTGATTCAGCAACTATAGCTGAACAGCGCAAAGCATTGGAAGAAAAAGCCAAAGAATATACCGATAAAATAGACAGCTCAATGTCAGAATTTAAAAAGGCAGTAATACTTCACGATGAGCTTGCATTAAATTGCAGATATCTTAATGAAGGCAGCGACGGTCACGTTACCGCATATGATGCTCTTATAAAGGGCGCGGCTAACTGTCAGGGATATTCATCAGCTTATTCATATCTTCTTTCACTGGTTGGCGTATCAAGTGAATTTGTAGAATCGTCGGCAATGTATCATGTATGGAACAAGGTGTGCATAGACGGCGAGTACTACAATGTTGATCTTACGTGGGACGATCCTGTGCCTAATAAGGAAGGTCATGTAGGCCACAGTTATTTTCTGCTGAGCGATGCTACAATTTCCAGCGGTGAAGATGAAATTTCAAGGCACTACGGTTTTGACTATGAATCTTTTAAATCAACAAGCACCAAGTACGATAATTATATGTACCGTGAGTTTGATACAAAATTCTGTTATATCGGCGAAGACTGCTATGTAATTGACAATAAATATGCGTCAAATTATGAAAAATGTTTGTTAAAGTATAACTCCGATACTGATACGGCAGAGATTGTAGAGCGCTTTGACTATAAATGGATGTCGGGTGCAACAAGTTATTGGCAGGGCGGATTTATGAGTCTTGATGTATACAGCGGAAAACTTTATTTCAACTCTCCTGATTGTATCTATACATATGATGTAAATACCAAAACTGCCAAGCGCTTTTCAGAGGACAATACATTGCCGGGTGATTATTACGGAATGATAATCAAAAAAGGTGATGTTTATGCGGCATTAAGCGAGAATCCAAATACAGAAGGTACATTACAGTATATTGACTCTATTTCAGAGGCATTACTCGGAGACGCAGATTTGAATGGCGTTGTACAGGTAATAGATGCCACCTTGATTCAAAAGTATTGTGCAAGCCTTGAAGAATTTACATCTGAACAGTTTGATGTTTCAGACTTTAATGGCGACGGCATTGTAAATGTCCAAGATGCAACAGAAATCCAGAAGTATTTGGCCGGACTATTATAAAATATATAACTTTTATTATCAGAAAGAACTGCTATGCAGTTCTTTTTGTTTTTTTAGAAAAAATTTTGTCAACATGGTAAATAATTGTTTTTGTAAAAGTTTTATTTGTAGTTTTTTAGTAAATTATTATTTTTGTTGTTTTTAAAATTACTTTATGATATAATTTAAAAGATAAATTTTTTAACTTGGTGGTAAGAACATTGAAAATAACAGATATGTTTTCAAATAAAACAAAGACAATTCTTTCTTTTGAGGTGTTTCCTCCGAAAAAAAACTCTCCAATTGATTCTGTTTACAGCAAACTTGAGGAAATTTGTGGGTTAAAACCCGACTTTATAAGCGTTACATACGGTGCAGGCGGTTCGGGAGAAAGAAGCCGTACCTGCGAAATTGCATCTAAAATAAAAAATGATTTCGGAGTTGAATCGGTCGCCCACCTTACTTGTGTAAACAGTACAAAGGCTGACATAGACGCACGTCTTGTTGAATTTAAAGAACACGGAATTGAAAATATTTTTGCTCTCAGGGGCGATTATATTGACGGTGCAGAGCCGCAAAAGAATTTTATATATGCAAGTGATTTGTGCGCCTATATCCGTACAAAGGGCGACTTTGACCTCAGCGGAGCCTGCTATCCTGAAGTACACAGCGAGGCTGCTGACGAGGTTGAAGATGTTTTGAACCTCAAAAAGAAAGTTGAGGCAGGAGCTGAACATTTGATAAGCCAGCTTTTTTTTGATAATTCATTATTTTACCGTTTTATTGAACGGACAAAAATTGCAGGAATTAACGTTCCGATTGAAGCGGGAATTATGCCCGTTACCAATAAAAATCAAATCGAACAAATGGTGTCTATGTGCGGAGCAAGCTTGCCTGCAAAATTTTCAAAAATTATGCAAAAATACGGAAGCAAACCCGAGGCTCTGCGTGACGCAGGAATTGCATATGCCGTTGAGCAAATTGTTGATTTAATAGCAAACGGAGTTGACGGAATTCACCTTTATACGATGAACAATCCGTATGTTGCAAGAAAAATTACAGAGGCGGTTTCAAGATTATTATGATAACTCTTGATAAACTCAACCGCAAAGAGGCCGTGCGCTATCTCGGCGGGTCAGGAATTAAACTCAATTACAGAATGGACAGTCTTATGGATGAATGTGAAAATGAAATTCTGAAAAAAGCAAGTCCGAAGTTTTTGTATATTGAAAAAGATTTGCCGTTTAGTGAGATTATGCAGGGCGATGATATTAAAAGACATCTCGAGGGCTGCGAAAAAGCTGTTTTAATGTGTGCAACACTTGGGGCGGAAATTGATAAGCTTATCCGCATAAGCCAGATTTCCGATATGGCGCGCGCGGTTGTTCTTGACAGTTTTGCAAGCGTTGCGATAGAGCAGGTCTGCTGTAAGGTTGATGAGCTGCTTGCGGAAAAATATGATGAATATTATATGACCTTCAGATTTAGTCCCGGTTACGGGGATTATCCGATTGAGCTTCAAAAGGACTTTTTAAAATTGCTTGACGCTCCCCGAAAAATCGGTCTTACAACAAATGATAATTATCTGCTGATGCCTGCAAAATCGGTTACGGCAGTTTTAGGGCTTTCAAAAACCCAAATAGAGCGCAGAAAACGCGGCTGTGCCGTTTGCAATATGCGAGACAAATGTCAATTCAGAAAGAACGGAGAACATTGTGGATTTTAAAGGTTTTCTAAATGACCGAGAATTTGTTCTGCTTGACGGAGCAATGGGTACGCTGATTCAAAAAAGCGGCGTAGAATACAAATCTGTGCCTGAAACTCTTAATATTTTAAATCCGGAGCTTATTACTTCCTTTCATAAAGCGTACATTGATGCTGGAGCGGATATTGTATATTCAAATACATTCGGTGCTAATGCCTATAAGCTCAAAGAAAGCGGCTGCTCTGTTGATGAAATAATTTCTGCGGCGATAACCAATGCAAAAAATGCCGTTTTGGGAACGTCATCATTGGTGGCGCTTGACATAGGTCCTATAGGTCAGCTTCTTGAACCGGCAGGTTCATTGTCGTTTGACGAGGCGTACGAGTATTTTAAAGAGCAGATACTCGCAGGAAAAGAAGCCGATGTTATTGTTTTTGAAACGATGACCGACCTTTATGAGCTTAAAGCCGCTGTACTTGCCGCAAAGGAAAACAGCGACAAGCCTATTATTGCAACTATGACATTTGAACGCAACGGCCGCACATTTACGGGCGTTTCTCCTGCTTCGGCGGCAGTAACTCTGACAGGTTTCGGGGTTGACGCAGTCGGAGTGAACTGTTCTCTCGGCCCCAATGAGCTTGAACCTGTTGTGAGTGAAATTTCAAAATATACCGACTTGCCTATTGTTATAAAGGCAAATGCAGGACTTCCTGACCCAAACAGCAACGAATATGATATTATGCCCGACGATTTTGCAAAGTGCGTTGTTTCTTTGCTGAAGTACGGCGTAAAAATAATCGGAGGGTGTTGCGGAACGACTCCTGAGTATATTTCAAAAATTAAAGCAACACTTAAAAAAGAAAAGTACCGGCCTCAGAAAAAGTGTGTTGATACGACTGTTTGCAGTGCAAGTACCGTAGTAGAAATCAACGGACCGAGAATTATCGGCGAGAGAATTAACCCTACAGGCAAAAAGCTGTTTAAGCAGGCGCTTGTTGATAATAACATCGACTATATTCTTACTCAGGCATTAAGTCAAGTGAGCGGCGGTGCGGAAATTCTTGATGTAAATGTGGGACATCCCGAAATAGATGAAAAAAAGATGATGGTGCGCGTACTTAAATCAATTCAGAGCGTGTGTGACGCACCGCTTCAGATTGACTCTACAAAACCGGATGTTCTTGACGCAGGTTTAAGATATTATAACGGCAAGCCGATAATTAATTCGGTAAACGGAGAGGAAAAGAGCCTGAACGGCGTATTGCCGCTCGTTAAAAAATACGGTGCGTCGGTCGTGGGACTTACGCTTGACGAAAACGGAATCCCAAAAACTGCTGAGGGAAGATTTGAAATTGCAAAACGCATTGTAGAACGTGCCGAATCAATCGGTATTGATAGAAAAGACGTTTACATTGACTGCCTTACACTGACCGTATCAGCGGAACAGGATGCCTGCCGTGAAACATTAAAAGCCCTGCACAGGGTAAAAACAGAGCTTGGTTGTAAAACCTGTCTGGGAGTTTCAAATATATCGTTCGGACTTCCGAATCGTGAGCTGGTAAACAGAACATTTCTCACAATGGCTCTTGAAGAGGGTCTTGACCTTCCGATAATCAACCCGAATGTTGAGTCAATGACAGGCGCTGTTCGCGCTTACAGAGTGCTTGCGGGAATCGATAAAAATTCAAAGGATTTTATAAATGAATATAATGACTCTCCCATTGTGGTCAGCACACCTAAAACGACTGAAATTGATATTTTTACAGCTGTTTACAGCGGACTGAAAAACGAGGGAGCTTCTATTACTCAGAAACTTCTGGAAAGCACGGATGCAATGCAGATTGTAAATGAAATGCTTATTCCTGCGCTCGACAGGGTTGGAGAGGATTTTGAGAAAAATAAGATTTTTCTTCCACAGCTTATACAAAGCGCAAACACTGCGCAGGAGTGTTTTGAGGTTATAAAAAAGCATATTTCTGTGACGAGCGGCTCGCCTGTGAGCAAGGGCAAGATTATTCTTGCAACCGTAAAGGGCGACATACACGATATAGGCAAGAATATTGTAAAAGTATTGCTTGATAACTACGGATATACCGTAGTTGATTTGGGCAGAGATGTTGACCCTCAGCTTATTGTTGATACTGCCGTTGAACAGAATATAAAAATGATTGGTCTTTCAGCTCTTATGACTACCACACTCAAAAGTATGGAAGAAACTATAAAACTCGTAAGACAAAGAAAAGAACTGCAAAACCCCGACGGCACAAGCAAGTGCGTTGTTTTTGTCGGAGGTGCAGTTCTCACAAAAGATTATGCTATGAAAATAGGAGCGGATTATTACTGTAAAGACGCAAAAGAAAGCGTTGATACGGCAAAATTGGTTTTGGGGTAAAGTCAGTTGATATCAATCACGGTAATCTCGGCACAGTTATTTATTCTGGGAACAGGATTTGAATTGCCTAAACCTGAGGAAATAATCATTTTTGTATCTTTGAAATCGAATTCACCTTTATCATATTTCGGGAAAAGTCCCTGATTAGGAGCAATAAGGCCTCCGATAAACGGAATCTGAATCAGCCCCCCGTGTGTGTGACCACAGAGTACCAAATCAATATCGCTGCCCTTTGCAATATCTCCTATGTATTCGGGTTGGTGGTGAAGAAGAATAGAAAAATTGTCTTTGGATTTTTTACAGAAATCATCCCAAAAATATCGTTCGGGAGTTTCATAATCAGGGGCGTCAAAATCATAATAAGGAAAGTCGGATAAACCTCCGATCAGAATTTTTTCTTCATCCTTTTCAAATTCAATTAAGTCATTGTCAAGCATCAATGCGCCTGTATTATTTATATCATTTTTAAAATCAAGCTTGTCGGAAAGTGCACGTTCATGATTGCCGAGAACGCAGTAGGTTGGCGCAATATCAGAAAACTGTGAGAGCAGTTCTTTCATAACGCTGTCATCATCAAAATAACGGGTTACCATATCGCCTCCGACTGCAATAAAATCGGGCGTTTGCTCTTTGATTTTACTTACAAGATCACGGTTTTTATCTCCAAATTCCTTGTTATGTAAATCTGAAATAAAAACAAAGTGGAGTTTTGTATTTAGTTTTTCATTTTTAAATTTATAATTTTTAATTTCTAATGTATTTGTGCAGTAAATTCCATTAATTAAAAGGAAAACTAAAAAAATTATAAAGGAACAAATAATAATTATTTTAAATTTTTTCAATTTAAATCACCTATTATTTTGCTTTATATGGATTATTATAATATTATATTAGTTTAATATTTACTCTTTGTCAAATATTAGGCTACAATTATGTCGCTTTTTGTGTTGTAAAAATATATATATTGCGGTTGTATTTTTTTTATGATATAATTACGTTATATTTGAGCCTTCTGGAGGTATTAGTATTGGAACTTGGGATTAAAAATAAAAATGTATTGATAGTGGGAGCCAGCAAAGGAATAGGAAGGGGCATTACATGTGCTTTTGCAGAAGAAAAGGCAAAAATAGTTGCTGTTGCCAGAACCGAATCTCTTATGTCAGAAGTAAAAAACGAGTGTCTGAAGCTTGGCTGTCCGTCATTTGATTATGTAATTGAAGATATAATGAATTGTGATACAAAAAAATTTGCAGAAAATTTGATTGAGAAGTACGGCGATTTTGACATAGTTGTTCATAATGTCGGAGGCTCACTCATCAGCAGGAATCCGCTTGGAGGAGCAGATGAGTGGAATTATGCTTTGAAATTCAATGCAGTCGCCTCAATTGATATGAACAGTGTTTTAATTCCGCCTATGATTAACAAGAAATGGGGCAGAGTAATACAAATTTCATCTATTTCAGCAAAAATGCTCAGAGGAAATCCTCTTTATGCATCTGCAAAGGCGTTTCTTGACGCTTATGTTACAACTGTGGGACGCGCTCTTGCGCCGGATGGTGTGGTGCTCAGTTCAGTTCAGCCCGGTGCGGTTGCTTTTCCCGGTAGTTATTGGGATAATTATACAAGAACTGACCCTGCAAGATGCGAGGATTTCTTGCGTCATCATCAGGCAGTAAACAGATTTGGCACCCCCAAAGAAATTGCTGATGTTGTATTATTTATGGCAAGTGAACAGGCATCATTTATGCCCGCTGCAATTGTTCCTGTTGACGGAGCAAATATGTAATTTTTAATCGGGGTATGATAGATTTATGAAAAGACTTTTTGATATTGCCGCAAGCGGATTTGGCTTGATTTTGTTATCACCGATATTTTTGATTTTGTCGGTAATGATAATTATTGACAGCCCCGGAGGGGTATTTTTCAGAGGTCCGCGCATCGGAAAAAACGGAAAAACATTCAGAATATTTAAGTTTCGATCAATGGTAAAGGACTGCGAGGGAAAAGGTAAGTGGAACGTAGGAGACAATGACGACAGAATAACAAGAATAGGTCATTTTTTAAGAAAAACGAAGCTTGATGAAATTCCTCAGCTTATTAATGTGTTTATCGGTGATATGAGTTTTGTCGGTCCGCGCCCTGAGCTTAAGGTTTACGTTGATATGTACACTGATGAAGAGAAGCGAATACTTGATTTGAAACCCGGAATTACAGATTATGCAAGCATGGTTAATATCGCTCAGTTTGAAACTTTTACAAAAGCAGTTGATCCGGATGAAGCGTATTTAAAATACATAAGGCCCCTCAAGCTTAAATTACAGCTTTACTATAGAGACAATCATTCATTTTTTGGAGATATCAGATTGATATTTTGGACAATTTATAAAGTGCTTACACATTCAGAAAAAATACCTAAAGAAATTATGCCTATTGTTGAGAAGCATACAGTGTATGTTATGGAACTTAACAGCACAAACGGAGATTTTGTAGCAGTATAATTGATATTAGTTCGCAAGATTTATATTCGGAGTTTTTAATGGAGTTATTAATGATAGTTTATTGGTCGATGCTTTTGTGGGTGCCGCTTGTTTATTTTGTATATTCTCTAAATTATAAAGAAGAAATAATGCTCACGGATTATAATATACAGCAGGGAATTCAAAAAAAGTTACCTATTGCATACGCGATAATAATATTCGGATATTTTATCTTCTGGATTGGTATGAGAAAATATGTTGCTGATACAACGACTTATATTGGTATGTTTAATTTAATATCACCGGATTTTTCAACTGCGTGGAGTGAAATTAACTGGGAAGGCAAAAGTCCGGGGTTTGATATTTTTAATATAATTTTCAAATGTTTTATTTCTCAGAATTACCAATGGTGGCTTATGACTATATCCATAATTTCCGGCGCTTGTGTTATGGTAGTTTTGAGAAAGTATTCTGTTGACTTTTTTTTCAGTTCTTTTTTGTTTATAACATTATTGACTTTTACATGGATGATGAACGGAATGCGTCAGTTTATATGTGTTGCCATTCTGTTTTTATGTTGTGACTGGATAAAAGACGGAAAATTAGTTAAGTTTGTAATAGCGGTATTAATATTATCTACATTTCATATGACTGCACTTTTAATGATTCCTGTTTATTTTGTTGCCCGAAGCAAGCCGTGGAAAGGTAAAATAGGTTTATTTATTATTGGTATTATACTTATCTGTATATTTGCCGAACCATTTTTTAACGGTGTTGACAGTGCTTTAGGCAATACGGCGTATTCAGGTCAAACAGCGCAGTTTGAGATGGATAACGGAGTTAATCCGCTTAGAGTGTTGTTGTATGTAATCCCTCCGGTGGTTGCATATATAAAGAGAGAAGAACTTTCTGAATATTATGAGAAATATCCGATATTGCCAATATGTATTAATATGTCACTTATTACGGCTGCTTTTTATTTTTTAGGTATGTTCACCAGTGGTATTCTTATTGGCAGGCTTCCGATATATTGTGAATTGTATGATTTAATTTTAATTCCGTTTTTATTGCATACCTGTGTAAGCAAGGAAAGCAGAAGAATAGTTCAGCCGATTATTATTTGCGTTTTGTTATTGTATTTTTATTTGACAGGACCTACTTACTACAATAGTGATTTAACGAGAGCATTATATTAGGAGGATATATGAATACAATAAGCGGCGGAAAACTAAAATTTATTTCATATGCATATGCGATAGGTGCAATTTTGGTTGTTCTTGGTCATTCTACACCTACAGGTAACTCTGATTTACCTATATTTGTAGATAAAATAAGAACATTTATATATTGTTTTCATATGCCGCTATTCTTTTTTATAGCAGGGTTTCTGTTAAAATATACAACTGACAAAAATAAGAAACCCTATGGGAGATTTATTAAAAACAAAGCCATTCGTTTTTTAACACCTTATTTTGTTTTATCGGCAATAGGAATATTACCTAAGATTCTGCTTGCTAATTTTGTTAATGATGATGTTTCATTTGACATACACTATGTATTTGAAACAATATTTGATCCACGGCTTAATGTTTGGGGCCATTTTTGGTTTTTGCCGACATTGTTATTTATATATGTGATATCATATTTAATTTTAAAGTGTTATAATCATAAAATTTTGTATTGCTTATTATTAGTATTAGTTTTCATATTGGCTGTTTTTCCAATTGATTCAGACTGGTTTGCAATAAAGGATATATGCACTGAATTGATATATTTTTGTATAGGTATATTTTCATGTAATTATATTGTAGAAAATCGACATAAAATATTCAGACTTCCAAATGCAATGTCTTCTATAATAATTGCAATTATATATTATGTATATATGACAGTTAATAATTTTTTTTGGCAGAATTGGATAAGAAATATATCAGTAATTATAATTGCTTTTTTGATGATTTATGCAATATTGTATTTTTCTATTTTGTTTGAACAAAAGGGTAACAAATGGCTTGATGTTCTTGATGGAAAAACATTTTCAATTTACATATTATCCTGGCCGTGTCAGGCGGCTGTGGAAGTATTTTTAAACAGGGTGCTGCAAATGTATTGGTATATTACTTTGCCTGTTATGTTTATGGCAGGTTTAATAATTCCTTTGTTGTTTCTGCATTTTTATAAAAAACTAAAGCATCAACCTAAATTTGTAAATCTTGTATTTGGAGTAAATTAACTACTTTATGTGAGTATGGAGGAATATATATGACAAGCAAAGCTCTTGCGTGGCTAATACGTCGTCATGGAATTGAAATGACACATTTGTCGGGAGGCAGTCATATAGGCGCAATTTTGTCAGTAGCAGATATAATGGGCGTGCTTTATACCGATATTTTAAATTTTGATATAAATAATCCCAATTGGGATGGGAGGGATCGTTTTATCTTAAGCAAAGGACATGCAGGTGCGTCTGTTTATGCGGCTATAGCTGAAAACGGTTTTTTCCCTGTTGAGGAGCTTAAAACTCATTATGCTAACGGCAGCAGACTTTCAGGACATGTTTCACATCATCTTCCCGGAATTGATTTTTCAACCGGCTCACTTGGTCACGGACTTCCTGTAGCAGCAGGTCGTGCGCTTGCAGCAAAGCAGGATGGAAAGTCTTTCCGTTCGTTTGTTGTTTTGGGTGACGGAGAATGTAATGAGGGTTCGGTTTGGGAAGCGGCAGAGTTTGCCAATCATTACAAGCTTGATAATCTTGTGGCAATTGTTGACCACAACCATATGCAGAGCCTTGACTATTGCAATAATACGCTTGAGGTTGATATGGCTAAACGCTGGGCAGGATTTGGTTGGAATGTAATTGAAGTTTACGGACACGATCACGATGCTTTGAGAAGTGCATTAAAAGATACGTCAAATTCTGAGCATAAACCTACGGTGGTAATTGCACATACCGTTAAGGGCAAGGGCGTTTCATTTATGGAAATGGACATCCTCTGGCACTACAGATTTCCTCACAATGGTTGGGAGTATAACTGTGCGGTAAATGAGCTTCATAAAGTAAAGCCTGATGAAGTAACAGATCCGTACACACCGAACGGCTGTCCCGAAACTACGGCAGAACCTGAAAATTGCAGACATACAGTTTCTGAAACTTATAATCCAACATATTACACAAGGGAGATAGAAGACAGATGAGAGATACTGTAATTCGTACATTAATCGAACTTGGGAAAAAAGATAAAAATATTGAGCTGATAACTGGTGATTTGGGATTTGGAGTACTCAAAAGTTTTTGGGAAACACTTCCCAATCAATTTGTAAACGCAGGCATAGCCGAGCAGAATATGACTGGAGTTGCCGCTGGAATGGCTCTTGAAGGCAAAAAAGTTTTTACTTACTCAATCGGAAACTTTCCAACTCTTCGTTGCCTTGAACAAGTTAGAAACGACTGTGCGTATCATAATGCAAATGTAAATGTAATTTGTGTTGGAGGCGGATATGTTTACGGTTCGCTCGGAATGAGCCATCATGCTACCGAAGATATTGCTATTCTTCGTGCTTTGCCTGATGTAACTGTAATTTGTCCGGGAGACCCTGTTGAAGCAGAGCTTGCAACTAAAAAAATTGCAGAAACTGACGGAACCTGCTATTTAAGACTTGGCAGAGGCGGAGAAAAGGTTGTAAATACGCAGATAAAAGAATTTGAAATAGGCAAGGCCTATAAACTTAGAGAGGCGAAGAATTTGCCGAAAAGAGTTGCTGTTTTTTCAACCGGAGCAATTCTTGAGGAAACATCAAAGGCCTGCGATATGCTTGAAGAACAGGGAATTGCAGTTGAGCAATACAGCTTTCCTACAGTAAAGCCGATAGATAAGGCTGTGATTGAGGATTGTGCAAACAGATTTGAAAACATATTTACAGTTGAAGAGCATAATATAGTTGGTGGCTTTGGAGGAGCGGTTGCAGAAGTACTTGCAGAGTGCGGCGGAAAGTCTAAGCTCCACAGGATAGGAATTAATGATTTCTACTGCATTGAAGTCGGCAATCAGTCTTATTTGAGAGAACAAGTGGGTATTAATGCAGAAAGTATTACTAATAAGGTAAAGGGCGTTTTTGGTGAGTAAGAAAATTTGTTTTGTAGTAACAGTTGCGCTTGCCGCAAAAAATTTTTTGCAGTGGTCATTTGATGATATGCATAACGCAGGATATGACATCTCTCTTATTTGTGACATGGATAAAGAGTATATGAACTCATTGCCAAAATTTGTTCATAAATATCCTATATCAATGGAACGTGGTATTGACATAAGAGGAATGCACAGAGCAATTAAGCGGATGACAGAAATTTTCAGGCGCGAAAAATTTGATATTGTTCAGTATTCTACTCCTAATGCTTCGTTATACGCATCAATAGCTGCAAAAAGAGCAAATATTTCTGTTCGTCTTTATTGTCAATGGGGTCTTGTTTATCTTGGATTTGAAGGCATAAAAAAAACATTATTTAAGGCAATTGAAAAATATATTTGTAAAAATTCTACCGATATTCAGCCCGACAGTAAGGGAAATCTTGATTTTTGTCGTGTTAAAAAGTTTTACAGCAAAGAAAAAAGTCGTATTGTTTGGAATGGATGTGCAAACGGACTCAATATTGAAAAATTTGACATATCTAGAAAAAATCAATATTATAGTGAAATTCGAAAGAAACTAAATTTTTCTAATACCGATATAGTTTTAGGTTTTTTAGGGAGAATAGGTAGAGATAAGGGATTTAATGAGCTTGTTTTAGCTTTTCAGCAGTTGAGAGAGAAATATTCAAATGTAAAACTTCTTTATGTCGGTTACAATGAAAAACCCGATACAGTTGATCAAAACCTTTTAAAATATTTTGAAGAATGCAATGATATCGTTTCTACAAATGGATGGGTAGAAGACCCCCAAAGATATCTTGCTGCAATGGATATTTTTATGTTTCCAAGCTATCGTGAGGGTTTTGGAAATGTTGTGATAGAGGCTCAAGCAATGGGGGTACCGGTCGTGGTGTCCGATATTCCGGGCCCACAGAATGGAATGGTTGATGGGAAAACGGGATTTAAAGTTCCGGCAAGAACAGTTGATCCGCTTGTAGAAAAAGCTTCGCTTCTAATAGAAAACAAAGAATTGCGGAATAAATTCGGAAAAGCAGGAACAGAATTTGTAGTTAAAAACTTTGACAGCAGAGTGCTAATTAAAAAAATTATAGAAAACAGAGATTGGCTTATTAGTCGAAATCAATAGGAGGAAAAAATGAATAAAACTCCGCTTGTTTCAGTTTTAATGGCTGTTTACAATTGTGTCAATACCTTAAAAGGTGCAATTGATTGTATAATAAAGCAAACATACACAAACTGGGAAATAATAATATTTGATGATTGTTCATCTGATAATACATATAAATTGGCTATTGAATTTGCAAAAAAGGACAGTAGAATAAAGGTATTTAAGAATGAAACAAATTTATCTCTTGCACCAACACTTAATAATTGTCTTAAACATGCAAGAGGCGAATATATAGCAAGAATGGACGGCGATGATGTGTGTAATCTTACGCGATTTGAAAAAGAAGTTAAGTTGTTAAATAATCATCCTGAGTTTGCTGTTGTAAGTTGCCTTATGGAAATGTATGACGCTAATGGAGTATATGGGAAAGTAGGATTTCCGGAATATCCCCAAAAAAATGATTTTCCAAACAATAGCCCAATATGTCATGCAGGATGCATGATGAGAAGAGAAGTTCTTGAAAAATTGGGCGGATATAATACTTCTTCGAAAGTTGAGCGAATTGAGGATTATGATCTGTGGATTAGACTTTATGATGCGGGATACAAAGCTTATAATATTCAGGAGTATCTTTACAGTATGTGTAATGACCGCAGTGCAATAAAAAGGAAGAAGTTTAAGTTTAGAATAAAAGAATATCATTTAAAAAAAGATATGTGCAAAAAGTTTAATCTGCCATTTAAGTATAAAATAAAATCATATAAACCAATTATTTTAGGATTGACGCCATCTTTTGTATATACATTTTTGCAAAAAAGAAAATATAAGGTGTGACTTATGAAAAAGATTTTGTTTTTTATTCCTAATCTGTCTCATGGCGGGGCTGAGAAAGTTCTTGTAAACCTTGTAAATAATATGGATAAGAAAAAGTTTGACATTACGGTTCAGACATTGTTTGCGGGTGGAGTTAATGAGCAATTTTTAAAAAGTAACATTATAAAAAAAACATGCTATAAAAAATCGTTTAAGGGAAATAGCCATATATTTAAACTTTTTTCTCCAAAAACTTTGTATAAACATTTTATAAATGAGCAGTACGATATAATTGTGTCATATCTTGAAGGATCTACTGCAAGAATTGTAAGCGGACGTACGGATCAAGATGCAAAGTTAGTGAGTTGGATTCATTGCAAAATGGATACACCCCAGAGTTCTTCAATAGGATTTAGAAATTTTAATGAAGCTAAATTTTGTTACAACTGCTTTGATAATATAGTATGTGTTTCAGAATGGGTAAAAGATTATTTTGTAAAAACGTTTTCATTTGATAGACCAATAGAGGTTTTGTATAATACTATAGAAACAGTAGAAATTATAAGAAAATCTTGTGATGATATTGATGATGTGATTTTTGAAAAAAATGTTTTTAACCTTTGTTCAGTCGGAAAAATAACAAAAGTCAAGGGATTTGAAAGATTAGCCGCTGTACATAAAAGGTTATTAGCGAATGGAATAAAAAATAAAATTTATATACTTGGAGTAGGAGAAGAACAAACTGCAATAGAAAAATATCTGGTAGAAAATAATTTGTTAAACAGCTTTATCTTTTTAGGATATAAAACAAATCCATATAAATATGTGAAAAAGTGTGATTTATATGTGTGTTCTTCTTATAGCGAAGGATTTAGCACATCTGTTACGGAAGCTTTGATTGTGGGAACTGCTGTTGTTACCACTCTGTGTTCAGGCATGCAGGAAATGCTTGGAGAAAATAACGAATATGGCATTGTTACCGAAAATAATGAAGATGCCCTTTATGAGGGCATAGAAAAAATGCTTACTACTCCAGGTATGCTTAAAGATTACACCAATCGTGCTAAAGAGAGAGGAAAAGATTTTAGTACAGAAAAAACTGTACAAGCGGTTGAAAAAATGTTATTGGAGTTGTAATTTGCAATGAAACATGGATTTTATTTTAGATTTTATAAAAGATTTCATAATGAATTATTTTGTGGTTTTTTAGCAAATTTAGCTTATTTGTTGTTTTGTATGAAGTTTTTATTTCGTAAACTTACAAGAAAAAAGATTTGCGTTAAAATGACTGTTGAACAGGCGCATAATATTATTGACAGAGTGTATACTCCTCCTTTAACAAATCCTGAATATATAAATCCTGCAATAGACTCCGATTTAGATTTATCTGTTGTTATCCCTGTTTATAACTATGCAGATATATTGGAAGAAAATGTAAAATCAATACTTAATCAAAATACAAAATATAAATATCAGGTAATTTTTGTAGATGACGGTTCGACTGACGGAGCAAGGGATATTTTGAAGAAGTATGAAGAAAATCCAAAAGTTAAATTAATTTTTCAGAAAAACAGCGGTATAGGTGCTGCCAGAAATACGGGCATTAACAATGCATCAGGAAAATATTTAATGTTTATTGACTGCGACGATACGGTACATAATGATATTATTGAAGTACTTATGGACGAAGCATACCGCAATGATTATGATATGGTTATGGCCGCACACAACTTAGTTAAGGAAAAAGACGGAAAAATATATAATGTTATTCCAAATATATACCCAAACAGAAATTTAGTTGGATATAAAAACGGCGATGACATAATGAATTTGGCAGGACTTCCTTGGGGGAAAGTATATAAACGAGAGCTTTGGAATGATGTTCGTTTCTTCCCAGGATATTGGTACGAGGACACAATTATTCAGTTTTTAATTTTTACAAACTGCAAAAAATATTCATATTTGCAAAAAATTGAATATGAATACAGGTGGTACGAAAAAAACTTTTCTCATACTCAGGGTGGTAAAAATAATATAAAGGCAATTGACAGCTATGGAATATTACTCAAAATAATTGAAAAGTATATAGAAAATGGACAAAAGTGCGATGAAGTGTTTTATACTCTTTTACTACGTCATTTAAGCACATATTATTATTCTTTATTTACGAATTATGAAAAGGATTTGGTGGAAGCACTTTTTACTGTAGCTGTTGAAATGATTGAAAAGTATAAGCCTGAGAAGAAAGTGAAGTTACCCTATATTCTGCGTCAGGTAGAGAAGTCATTTTACAATAAAGATATAGAACTATGGAAATTAGCTAGCTGCTATCAGTAAAAATATATAGGTTGAGGTGCTAATTATGGGGCTAAAGATTGAGACATGGGCTTTGGCGTTTAGAAACAGAAAGAACGGACTTATTTTAAATGATAATAGTGAATTTACATTAATAAAGAGTAAGAAAAAGGGATGGTTTGCCGACCCGTTTTTGTTTGATAATAATGGTGATACATATTTATTTGCAGAGTTCTTTTCATATAAATTAAGCAGAGGGGTTATTGCTTACTCAAAGTATGACAAAAAAAAAGCTGTTTTTGAAGAGTTTAAAGAAATAATAACAGAGGATTATCATTTATCATATCCGTTTGTTTTTGATTATAATGGAAATATATATATGATGCCTGAGTCTAATGAATCTGATTCGTTATATCTTTATAAAGCCGTGGATTTTCCTGATAAGTGGGAAAAACTTCCACCCATTATAGAAAAAATGAAACTAGTAGATACAACTCCTGTATTTATTGGAGACAAAATGTATGCTCTTTCACTTAGGATAGACAACAATAAAACTGAAAATAAAAACGAGCTTCTTTTACTTGATTTTAGCAGCAATGATTTTAAGGTTAATAGTATTAAAAATCTAAAAACAGATATGAGTGCAGCAAGACCAGGTGGAAGATTTTTTAAGTTTAATAACCGACTTTATAGGGTTTCTCAGGACTGCATTGATGAGTACGGCAAGGCAATTAATATATTAGAAATTGACAGTAATTACTTTTGTAATTTTAAAGAGTTGCTGGTAAAAAAAATAACGCCTAAGCAAATTAAATTAGTTAATGCTAAACAATCTGAAGGTATTCATACATATAATTTTAGCGATAAATTCGAAGTAATTGATTTAAAATATTATAAATACTCTTTTATAAGGATAATTTATAAATTAATATTGTTAATTAAACGTAAATAATTTGGAGAACAGGCTATGAAATGTATTTCCTTAATTACGGTGTATAATAAGAAAACTATTCTGGATGAAATGATAGATAGCGCAAAAAAGCAGAAGAATGTTGAAATTGATTATGTTATGATTGATAATTCATCAGCCGAATTTTCTTCTGCGGCAAAAGCTCTTAATTATGGGGTGGGAAAAGCAATAGGAGAGGTTCTTGTCTTTCTTCATCAGGACATAGAGTTCCTTGCTGCTGATGTTCTGGAATATATATATGACTATGCTGTTGAAAATCCTAATATTGTGTTTGGTGCAGCGGGTGTAGAAGATAAAAACTTTAAAAAAGATACAAAAATTTTATCATCAATGCTTGAGGGATCTAAGGGTAAAGAACATAAATATAGCACAATAAAAGTACCAACTAAAGCGTTTACACTTGATGAGTGCTTGATTGCTTGTCACAGAAATTGCTTTAATACAATTAAATTTGACGAAAAAGTATGTGACGGATGGCACTTATACGGAGCAGACTTGTGTCTTTGTGCGAACATTTGTTCGGGGGGGGGGTAAAAGCAGTTCCTCTTAATATTTGGCATAAATCACATGGAAATGCTGATGGTACGTATTTTAAAACACAAAATTTACTTGCAAAAAAATATAAGAAATACTACAATGTAATAAATACAACAAATGGTTACGTATATACCAATTTTTTAAAACGACTTGCTCAAAACCTTTACAGAAAAATAAAATACAGAAAAGTGTAATGTTTTATGAATAAAAAAATATCAGTAATAGTACCAGCGTATAATGCTCAGGAAACTATTGAACGCTGTGTTCTTAGCATAAAGAATCAAAGTTATTCTAACATTGAGATAATTGTAGTCAATGATGGCTCTTCTGATGAAACAGAAAAAATAGTTCAAAGAATTGCCGATAGAGATTCAAAAGTAAGGTTAATAACCATACCAAACGGTGGAGTATCTCATGCAAGAAATGTCGGTATAGATAACGCAACAGGTGATTTTATAACTTTTGTTGATTCTGATGATTATATAGATTATGAAATGTATGCTTATCTTATGGACTTGGTCCCAAAATATGATGCAGATATTGCGCAGTGTAGCTATAAAAATATTAATCCGGACGGAAGTATTGTTCTTGTAGGAAACAATGAGAAAATAATTGAGCAAAGTCGAGATGAGGCTGTTAAATGTTTGATTAGCGGGAGGTTGTTCAGTGGAGGTCTATGGAATAAAGTTTACAGGGCAACACTTTTTGAAAATATAAGACTTGACGAACATATAAAATATAATGAAGACGTATTAGCTAATTTTTATTTATTTGAAAAGGCAAATAAATCAGTATATTCGGATATTGCTTTCTATAATTATGTAGCAAATCATGACAGTTCAACTCACTCTGCGGATCCTGTAAGAGCCAACAGGGAATTTTTATATGTAGCAGAAAAGATTTTAAATAAAAGCATTGGAAAGCCATATGAAGAAGTTGCAAGACGACGAATGCTTAATAGTTTACTGGGACTTTATGCAGCCTATCTTTTCGCTGATAAAAATAGAAACAGTAAAAAACAAAAACAAGAAATAAAATCAAGAATTGTAGAGAATTATAAAAAAGGCTTGTATAAAAGTAAAAAAGACAGAGTAAGAGTCTTTATGTTTCGATTTTTTCCGCATATATATGTTGGTGCTTACCGTTTATACGATAAAATTAGGGTGAAAAAATTAGACCCTGAACAATAAGAGGATATTATGAAAGAAAAAGTCAGTGTGATAGTTCCGATTTATAATGTTGAAAAATACCTTATCAAATGTATTGACAGTATAGTAAATCAAACGTACAAAAATTTAGAAATAATATTGGTTGATGACGGGTCTCCAGATAGCTGCCCTCAGATATGCGATGAGTATGCAATAAAAGACAGCAGAATAAAGGTTATACATAAAGAAAATGGCGGGCTTTCCGATGCAAGAAATGCCGGTATGAGTGTTGCGACCGGCGAATATATTTCATTTATTGACAGTGATGATTATATTTCTTTAGATTTCATAGAGACACTTTATAATACTATGAAGTATGAAAGCAGTGACATTGTCGAGTGTGATGTAATAAAGATTTTTGAAAATAAAGATCCTAAAGTGAATGAATATGAGAACAATTTTAAAGTTGAAACATTTGATACGCAAGATAGCTTATCAATGCTGATAGCAGAAAACCAATTTCGCCAGCATGTTTGGAATAAATTATATAAGTCTGGAATAGCTTTACATATCCCTTTTAAAAAAGGAAAGCTTAATGAGGACGAATTTTGGACTTATCAGGTATTTGGACAAGCAAAAAGGGTTACAAAAATTAAAAAATTAATGTACTACTATTTGCAGCGTGAGAGCAGCATAATGGGGAATAAATTTAATATACGACGGCTCGATGCATTAGAAGCAAAAGAAGAACGTCAAAAATATATTGAAACTAAATTTCCTAGCTTATCTGTTCAATCGAAGATAGATTTGTTTGGCTCATGTATTTTTGCGTGTCAATCAGTAATGAAATTTTTACATGGTAAGGAAAAAAGAAGAGCAAAAAAAATAATTAAAGTATATGTGAACAATTGCAAACTAACTAAAAGCGATATAGATACAGTAAAAGGGAAAAATCATTTTTGGTTTTCTTTTGCAAATAAATGTTTTATGTTTTGCTGTAAAATGAGAAGTGTGACAGGAGTAGGATTTTAAATGCCTAAAATAAGTATTATTGTGCCAATATATAATGCTGAAAAATTTTTACACAAATGTATTAATAGTATTTTATGTCAAACATTTTCAGATTTTGAGTTAATACTTGTTGATGACGGTTCACCTGATAATAGCGGCAAAATATGCGACGAATATGAAAGAAGAGATCATAGAGTTACAGTTATACATAAAAAAAACGGCGGAGTATCAAGTGCGAGAAATGCGGGAATTGAAGTTGCTAAAGGTGAATACATTTGCTTTGTTGATAGTGATGATTATGTTGAAAGAGATTATATTGAATGTTTAGTTAATACGAAATCAAAGTATCCGAATATTAAAAATATATGGTGTTCTTTTTATGTTTTAAGTGATTCTGAGGATATTAAAGTCAATAGCTATGAAAGCGGAAACAGCGGTAAGGTTATAGTTGTATCAAAAAAACAGATTATGACAATACATGAAAAATGGCTTACTCCTATGCCGTGGAATAAATTATATGAAGCTGAAATAATTAAATGCAACAATATAAAAATGGACGAAGAATTATCTTTGGGAGAGGATTTCATATTTAACATTGAATATATTGATTTTGCAAACAGTGATGATATACTCATAATAAATAAACCTCTGGTTTATTATAAATCTGATAATGAAAATTCTTTAGATAATAAATATTATAAAAATTTATTACAAATATATCAAAAAATAAATAGTCAGTTAAAAAAATATTTATTAAAGTGGAATGCAGATGAAGAGGAAATAAAAAAATATTATAATACTGTTTATTTTTCATATGAAAGAATTTTAAAAAATACAATGAGCAGAAATAATTCTGATAGCTTTTATAAAAAAATTAAATATAATAATTCTATAATAAAGTCTGACGAATTTAATAACTGTATAAAAAATATGCAGTACAATTTACCTGTTGTTTTAAAAACATCATATAAAATAAAAAATTATTATTTTATATATTTATATGAAAATTTAATAAGTAAGGTAATTCAATTTTTAAAAAAAGGAAAAGGTGTTATGTCAGATATATTAAAAAAAATAATTTATAAATTTCATATAGATAAAGCTTTTGGAGTTATTTCAAGTGCTTTTATAAAATGCTTTTCAAAGAAGTTGAATATTTATAATGTTGATAGTACAGTAGAGTATATTATTAATAACAAGTGTTCCGTTTCAAGGTTTGGTGACGGTGAGTTACATATAGCTACAGAGGGGTGTGGTATAGGTTTTCAAAAAGCAGACAAAGAGCTTCAAAAAAGGTTACGAGATGTAATTAAGACAAAATCAGATAAATTATTATTGTGTTTACCGTCTCCAATAAATGATTTTTCATATATGACACCAACAGCACAGGAAGTATGGAAAAAGGATTTGAAATATAACAGGTATTATTGGTATAGGATAATAGACAAATCTATGGTTTATGGAGATACGCAATTTACAAGACCATATATAGATTATCAAAATCGAGAAAATTCAAAACAGAGATTTGAAAACATTAAAAAAATCTGGAAAGACAGAAGAATATTAATTGTTGAAGGAGAAAAAAGTAGATTAGGAATAAACAATGATTTATTCGAAAGAGCGTTGGAAATAAAGAGAATTCTTTGTCCACCTAAAGATGCGTTTTCAAAATATTACGATATATTAAACGAGGTTTTAAAGCATTCTAAAGACTATTTGGTTTTGATTGCATTAGGACCAACTGCTACAGTTTTGGCAAAGGATCTTTCGGAATCAGGATATCAGGCGATAGATATCGGTCATATTGATATTGAATACGAGTGGTGTAGAATGAACGTTAATGACAAGGTTGCTGTTTCAGGAAAATATACTAATGAAACTGGTAATCAGACAGTAATTAAAGATGAAAAAAATAAAGAATATTTGTCACAAATTTGCGGAAGGATAGAATAAGCTATGACAGTTTCGGTGGCGATATGCACATATAATGGAGAAAAGTACATAAAAAAACAATTGGAAAGTATTATCAGACAGACAAGAATTCCTGATGAGATAATATTATATGATGATAATTCTACAGATAAAACTATTGAAATAGCTGATGAAACATTAAAGAAATCAGATATACAGTACAAGATCCATAAAAATATTAAAAATATGGGTTGCAAGGATAACTTTTTAAACTGTTATCATGAGTGTATAGGAGATGTAATATTTTCATGTGACCAGGATGATATATGGGTTAATGATAAGATTGAAAAATTTATGAAGCATTTTGAGACAGACAAAAAGCTTGTATTAGCATTTTGCAATGCAGAGTTGATTGATTCAAATGATAATTCATTAAACATTACTTTATTAGAGCAAATTGGAGTCCCCCAAAATCAAAATATTGATATAAACTTTTATAAAAATCGTTTATTTGGAGATACATTTGGTAATTTTCTTGTTTATGGTTGTTGTTATGCATTTAAAAGAGATTTTTTCAAAAAACTATTACCGTTTCCTCCTAAATGGTACTTTGATAGTTGGATTGCAATTTGTGCACCTTTATACGGCAACATTTGTTATATCAATGAAAGTTTAATATTTTACAGACAGCATAGTAATAACTATTCAGGTTCCGTAGTTGGCAATAATCAAGTAAAAATAACTGCCTTTGAGAAAATTAGAAATACAAGCTTTGATAAATATTTTAAAACCCCTAAACTTTATTATGAGTTTTATTCTATATATTACGATTGGAATAAGGGTCTACTGAGTGACGAAGATTCAATACATATTAAAAAAAGTATAAGGTTTTATTATACTCTTAAGAAGATTGGATCAGTTAACAGGTTATTCGGATGCGCATTAATTATTAAACAATTTTTTTGTGGGGATTACAAGCATTACCGAGGAAATTATAAGCTATTAATTTTTGATATTTTGTATATATTATTTAGAAACAAAAATATATTAGAATAATTATGAGAAGAATTAAAGAGGAATAAAATGTCAAGACAAAAAAGTCAACTTAAATTAGGGGCTGTATTATCATATTTAAACATGGGCATTGGTTCATTAATTCCTATGTTATATACTCCTATTATGCTTGGTTTACTTGGAAGCGATGAGTATGGTTTATATAGATTGGCAACTAGCGTTACAAGTTATTTATCAATTATTTCATTTGGTATAGGTTCAGCTATTGTCAGATATTTGACAAAATACCGTGCAGAAGGAAATAAGGAAGGCGAAGAAAATATGCTTGGTCTTTTCAATATTATTTTCTCAGTTATTGCAGCAATTACAATTGTTGCAGGCTTAGTTATTGCGGCTAATATCGGACTGATATATTCTGATTCATTGAAAGGTGAAGGTCAGATAGAAAAAATGCAGATACTTGTCTTTATTTTAGCAATACAAACTGCATTTAATTTTATTGTATCACCATATAGTGCTGTTGTTTCTTGTTATGAAAGATTTATTTTTCTTCAGCTTATAAATATACTTTTAACGGTTGTTATTCCAGTGGTAAATATCGTTGTTCTTTATTTGGGTTTTGCTTCAATTGGTATGGCGTTATCCAGTATGATAATATCAATTATTGTTGGAATTGTATATTATGTATATACTCGTCAGTTTATTGGTGTAAAAGCAAGATATAATAAATTGCCAATTTTTCTTATAAAAGAACTTTTGGTATTTTCATTTTGGGTTTTTGTTGCAAATATTGTTAGTCAGCTTTATAATACTACTGATACACTCATAATCGGAGCTATTCCGGCGCTAGCGACAACAGGTGTTGCAATATACAGCATTGGTGTAACTTTTAATTCTATGATGCTTAATTTTTCTCTTGGAATAAGCAATGTTCTTACACCAAGGGTTAATCAGATGGTTTTCGGTAAAAATGATAATACAGAATTATCAGATTTATTAATACAGGTAGGAAGAATACAGGGTTATATAATTGGCATAGTGTGTTCAGGTTTTATTGTGTTTGGCAGACAATTTATAGAGCTGTGGGTAGGATCCGAATATAACGAAGCATACTGGGTGGCTATTGTTACTATGATTCCTGCTTGTGTACCGTTAATGCAAAGTGTTGCACTAAATGTAATTGTAGCGAGAAACAAGCATCGTTTCAGATCACTTGTTTATCTTTTGATTGCAGTTATAAATGTTGTTGGTACTATAATATTGGTAAATAATTTTGGAATCATTGGAGCTGCTTTAGTTACAGGATTGGCAAATGTATTTGGTCAAGGTTTTATAATGAACTGGTATTACTGGAAGAAAATGTGTCTTGATATTCCGCGGTTTTGGAGAAACATTGTTAAGCAGTCTATTGTTCCTGTTATAATGACTGTAATATCCCTTATTTTGCTATCTTTCATACATTTAGATAACTGGGTTTTACTTTTTACAGGTATTGCAGTTTATACAATTATATTCGTATTTTTAAGTTGGAAAAAAGTAATGAATGATTATGAAAAGGATATATTTAGAAAGCCTGCAATGGGTTTATTGAATAAGTTTAAGAAAAAAGATAAAAAAGGTGACATATAATTATGATACATCCGATGAAATCTGTTATTGCGCATTATCAAACATATAGACTAAAACATTTTAAAAATAGCAAATATGGAAAAAAGCTATCAAGACTTAAGGATATACATATAGGCGAAAGATGCTTTATTGTAGCAAATGGCCCCAGCTTATGTGCAGAAGATTTAGATATTCTTCATGATAAAAACGAAATAACATTTGGAATGAATAGAATTTATAAAATGTTTAATAACACAAGATGGAGACCTACATACTATTGCTGTGAAGATATAAATATTTTTAATGAAAGTCAGAATGATATAAATAACATACCGGCAAAAATAAAGTTTTTTCCCATTAACCATAAATATTATGGTAATATTAATATAAAAGGTGCGTATTATTTTAACCCCAATTATTTCAGAGAAAATGATTTTCCATATTCTTTTTCTAATGATATATCTAAGCAAATTGATTGCCATGGTACAGTAACTTTTACTTGCATGGAAATTGCTGCATATATGGGATTTTCAGAAATTTACTTATTGGGAGTAGACCATAATTATCATGTAACTATTAATGATAACGGAGAAACCATGGTAGACGACAATGCTAAAGATTATTTTGTTGATGATTATGATAATGATATAAAAGACATTGTTGTTCATAATATTGGTAATAATACGGTTGCCTATAAAAAGGCAAAAAAATATTGTGACGAAAATGGGATAAAAATATTTAATGCTACACGCGGAGGCAAATTAGAAGTTTTTCCAAGAGTTAATTTTGATGAGTTGTTTTAAAGGAGAAAAAGGTGAAAATAACTGCTATAATGCCGATAAAAATGAATAACGAGAGGCTACCAGGCAAAAATACAAAATTGCTTGGAAATAAACCGCTTATTCAATATCAGCTTGATGCCCTTAAAAAATGTGACATATTTAACAGCATAAATGTATATTGCAGTAATGAAGATATTAAAAATTATCTTCTTGACGGAGTAATATTTGTAAAACGTCCAGAATATTTGGATTTGCCAACATCAAATTTTAATCAGATTTTTGACTCATTTATAGCTAAAATTGATGCAGACATATATGTTTATGCACATGCTACCGCTCCATTCATAACGGTTGATACAATTGTGGAATGTGTGGATGCGGTAAAAAGCGGTAAATATGACAGTGCTTTTTGTGCGGTAAAAATACAGGATTATTTATGGAAAACCGGAAATCCTCTTAATTTTGATGCAAAAAATCTACCCAGAAGTCAGGATTTGGAACCTATATACCGAGAAACTTCCGGTATTTATGTTATTCCTAAGAAAATGTATAAAAAATACGGACGAAGAATTGGTGTTAATCCGTATATTAAAGAGGTTTCATTTAAAGAGTCAATAGATATTAATAATCCTGAGGATTTTGATTTAGCGCAGGCAGTGCTTAATATTAATTTATTATAATTTTAGGAGAATAATTATGGACAAGTTTAATTTATTAGAATGTACACTCAGAGATGGTGGATACATAACAGGTTGGCATTTTGATGATGAGATGATTAAAGATACTGTTAAAACATTAATTGATGCAAAACTCGATTTTGTTGAAATCGGCTATCTAAATAACAGCGCAAATCAGAGTAATATGACACAATTCAGAACTATTGATCAAATATCATCATTTATTCCCAAAGACCGAAAAGATAGTGTGATACTTGCGATGGCAGATGTTTTGCAATTTAAGCCGGAAGATTTAACTCCTTACGACGGAAAATCCATCGACGGAATACGTGTTGTATTTTATAAACATCAAATTGAAGAAGCGCTTGTTATGTCAAGAGCTATTAAAAAAGCCGGATACAAATTATTTGTTCAGCCAATGGTCACAATTGATTATACAGTTGATGAATATGCATTGCTTGCAAAAGAAATTGCAAAACTTGAACCATATGCGGTGTCAATAGTTGACAGCTTTGGTTATATGTTAAAGTCAGATTTCAGACAGTACTTTAAAATATTAGATAATATTCTTTCACCAGATACAGTAATTGGATTTCATTCGCATAATAATATGAATTTAGCATTTATAACTGCTCAGGATATACTTGAGTACGAAACAAGTAGGCGGCTTGTTATAGATGCTTCTCTTTATGGAATGGGAAGAGGAGCGGGTAATCTAAATACCGAACTTATCGCCAATTACTACAATATGACTTTAGGCAATAAATATGATACAATAAAGATCCTACAATTAATAAGCAAATATATAATTCCTATAAGAAAGGGAAAAAATTGGGGATATTCACCTTATATGTTTATAACAGGTTTATACCATTATCATCCTAATTTTGCGTGTTATTTATTAGATGAAGTTGATGTTTCGGTATCCGAGTTTGAAAAGTTTATACAAACCATACCACATGAAATGTGTACAAAGTGCAGAAAACCATATGTTTTAGAAATGTGGGAAAAGTTTAAGCAAGGTGAATGATTTGAATAATAGACGTAATATAAGAATATTGGCAATGGATGTTGACGGTACTCTCACAGACGGAAAAATTAATTGTTCATCTAACGGAGAACTGTTTAAGTCTTTTAATGTTAAGGACGGATATGGAATTGCAAATATTTTGCCAAGTTATAATATTATTCCTGTTATTATCACTGGTAGAACATCTGATATTGCAAAGTACCGAGCAAAGGAACTTAATATAATTGAATTGTATCAAGGAATCGATAATAAAGTTAAAGTCCTTTATAAAGTAGCAGAAAAGTATGATTGTTTGCTTGATAATGTGGCGTATATTGGTGATGACTTAAATGATATTGAGTGTATGAAAATTTGTGGTATTTCAGCATGCCCTTCCGATGCAAGTAATGAGGTACAAAAATATGCAGATTTTGTATGTAAAAATATAGGTGGAAACGGTGCTGTAAGAGAATTTATTGATGAAATAACGGGCAGGTAAAATATACATTAATTTAAAAAATAAATAATATTTTATTAGAATTGAAGGAGTATTTAGATTATGCCAGAAGTATCAGTAATAGTGCCGGTATATAATGCAGAAAAATATTTAAGAAGATGTGTAGACAGCATATTAAATCAAACCTTTGAAGATTTTGAATTGATTCTTGTAAATGATGGTTCAAAGGATTCATCCGCAGATATATGTGATTATTATAGTGAAAAAGATAAAAGAATTATAGTGATAAAAAAGAACAAGGGGGGGGGGGTATCATCTGCCCGTAATGAGGCACTTAAAGTTGCTTCGGGGAAGTATATAATGTTTTGTGACAATGATGACTTTGTAGAAAGAGAATGGATACAAACACTTGTTAAATATATAAGAAAATTTCCCGATAGTTTTATAAATTGTGAATATACTAAAGTATATGAGTTAGATGAAGTTAAAAAACATATAACAATACCAATGTATAAAAGTATAACACATGTATCAATTGATGAGTATTATGTTTTTTATAAATACAATTATTCTCCGTATATTTGGATTAGAATTTTTAATTCAGAAGTTATAAAAAACAATAATTTGAAATTTAATGAAAATATCAAAATTGGCGGCGGAGAAGACGTATTGTTTTGTATTGATTATATGAAGTATTGCATGGATTTTTTATATATTCCGTATAATGGGTATAATTATGTAGATGTTTCAGACAGTCTGTCAAGAAAATATAACGAAAAATATTATGATGTAATAAAGCCTCTTTATTTTCCGAGAAAACAGGTTATAGCTAAAAAACATTTACAAGAATTTTGCGATGAGTATTTTTATAGATTTTATAATTGTATAAATATTGTTTTGGACGAACGTAATAAAATGACTAAGAAACAAAAAATAAATTATATTAACTACATATTAAATGATGGAGCCTTTAAAGATGCGCTAAAAAATGCAAGTCAAATTGCTTGCGATGTAAAACTTAAAAAGATACTGAAGTTTGGCAGTTATAGATTGTTATTTTTGTTCAATAAGGTGTCCAGATTTTTATCTAAATAGTGTTTAAAAATTAATAACGATGTTTGAAAATAAGTCTACGAATTTAATACAAACTAAAGTTTAAAACATTTAAAAATAGAATAATTAAATAGAAGAGTACTTTGAACTATATTTATATTGTAGAAATATAAATAATTTTATTATTCTTATTATCTATTAAGCGGATATTTCTTTTTTTGTCAGTTTATTATATAATGATTTAAAAAATAAGCAAAGGGGATTATTAAAATACTTTATTTCCAAACACTTAATTAGATTATATATGACATAATGAAAATTATTTACTAGAATGTTTCTATTTGTTTCCGATTGAAATGACTATTGTATAAGGAAAGAATTTATGATATTCTTAATAAGAAATAATCAATTTCTTTATTTTGTGCTGTAATATTATCAATTCTATTATATCCCGTATTTTTATATGGTGGAATAATTCTTGAAATACTGTCTATAATTGGCATTGTTATTAATACGTATATGTGTAAGAGTTTCAGATAACTAAATAGTTGTTTTATATTTGGGAGTTATTTCAATTGCTTTGCCAATTATAATTAATAAAATTGGTTTATTTATAATAAAGAAAATAAAACAGTAGAGTTTGGTTTTATAGAAAGAGGTTATCTATGAAAGGAATAATTTTAGCAGGCGGCGCAGGTACTCGCTTATATCCACTGACAATGGTAACATCAAAACAGCTTTTGCCGGTTTATGATAAACCAATGATTTTTTATCCTCTGTCAACGCTTATGCTTGCAGGGATTAAGGATATTATGATTATTTCAACTCCGACCGATACGCCGCGTTTTGAAGAATTACTGGGTGATGGAAGCCAGTTTGGAATAAACCTCTGTTATAAAATTCAGCCGTCTCCGGACGGACTTGCTCAGGCATTTATATTGGGAAAGGATTTCATTGGAGGAGATGCTTGCGCAATGGTACTAGGAGATAATATTTTTTATGGGAATGGATTTGCAAGTTCTCTGAAAGAGACTGTAGAAAACTCTGAAAAGAATAAGCGGGCAACTGTATTTGGGTATTATGTTAATGACCCAGAAAGGTTTGGCATAGTTGAATTTAACAAAAACGGCAAGGTTATATCAGTCGAGGAGAAACCTAAAAATCCCAAATCAAATTATGCAATAACGGGACTGTACTTCTATCCATCAGGTGTGAGCGAAAAGGCTGAGATGGTAAAACCATCTGCAAGAGGGGAGCTTGAGATTACAACTCTTAATGAAATGTATTTAAACGAGGGTATTCTTGATGTTCAATTACTTGGCAGAGGTTTTGCTTGGCTTGATACAGGTACAATGGACAGTCTTGTGGAGGCCGCTGATTTTGTAAGAATGATTGAAAAGCGATTGGGAGTTATTGTTTCTGCTCCAGAAGAAATTGCATATATGAATGGTTGGATTTCAAAAGATAAATTGCTAAAAAGCGCAGAAAAATACGGAAAAAGTCCATATGGACAACATTTAAAAGATGTTGCTGACGGAAATGTAATATATTAATTTAGTTTTATAGGAGAGATTTAATATGAATATTTTAGTAACAGGCGGAGCAGGATTTATTGGAGCGAATTTCGTATATCTTGAGCTTAAGGAACATCCTGAGGATAGAATCGTATGTGTTGACAAGCTTACATATGCCGGAAATCTTGAAACGCTCAAAGATGCAATGAAATATAACAATTTTAGGTTTGTTAAGGCAGATATATGTGACAGAAAAGCAATGTTTGATTTATTTGCAGAAGAAAAATTTGATATAGTAGTAAACTTTGCAGCAGAAAGTCATGTGGATCGTTCTATTGAAAATCCCGAAATTTTCTTACAGACAAACATATTGGGTACACAGGTTCTTATGGACGCGTCAAAGGAATATGGAGTAAAGCGATACCATCAGGTTTCAACCGATGAGGTTTATGGAGATTTGCCACTTAACAGACCCGATTTATTCTTTACCGAAACTACTCCGCTAAAAACATCAAGCCCTTACTCGTCGTCAAAAGCGGGTGCAGATTTGCTTGTAAATGCTTATCACAGAACTTACGGACTGCCTACAACAATCAGCCGTTGTTCGAACAACTATGGCCCATACCAGTTTCCTGAAAAACTCATTCCTCTTATGATTGCTAATGCTCTCGCTGAAAAGCCATTACCCGTTTATGGTGAGGGAATCAATGTACGAGATTGGCTGTATGTTGAGGATCATTGCAAGGCTATTGATTTAATTATACGAAAAGGTAAAGTCGGCGAGGTTTACAATATCGGCGGTCACAATGAAATGAAGAATATTGATATTGTTAAAATTATTTGTAAAGCACTTGATAAGAGCGAGGATTTAATTGTTCACGTTACTGACAGAAAGGGCCACGATATGCGTTATGCAATTGATCCCGCAAAAATCCACGCTGAGCTTGGTTGGCTTCCGGAAACAAAATTTGTTGACGGAATTCAGAAAACCATCGACTGGTATCTCAATAATAAAGAATGGTGGGAGCGTATAGTTTCTGGCGAGTACCAGAACTACTATGAGAAAATGTACGGAAATAGATTAAAAGAGAACGGTGTATGAGATAATTTAGGCATTAGTTAAATTGTTTTTGTTGTTAATATAGATGATAATAGAAATAGTTGCGTATATGATATAAATATACTATCATAATTTGATATTTTATAGTAAGTTTTGTGGCGAATGCAGATAAACTTTTTTTATAATTTAGAAATATGTAAGGAATACTATATCTTGATAGAGGGTTATAAAGTGAATACGTTTAGTAAAAATCATACACAAATTGCAAAAGGTATTGCAATTATGCTGATGATGTATTACCATTTATTTGCGTTTCAGGCAAGAATACATTGCGAATATTTTTCTGTGTTAAATGTATTTGGAGTTGACATTCAGACAATAGTTGCATATTTTTGTAAAATTTGTGTAGGTATATTTGTTTTTGTAAGCGGTATTGGATTATATTATTCAAATTCACATAAACAAGGTAACATTATTTCGCAATATAAAAGTTTGTTTGTTAGGGCACTACGCTTTTTGACAAACTTTTGGATAATTTTTTTAATATTTATACCAATTGGCATTTTTATTGGTGTATACAAATTTAATATAATTGATATTGTATTGGCTTTTTTCGGAATGAATCCCGGTGTTTATGCTGGAGAGTGGTGGTTTGTAAGCTGTTATATAACTTTGTTATTTATTTTTCCGTGCTTTAATTACTTATTGTCGAAGCAAAAAATACATAAAAAACTCATTATAATATTTATTTATTGCAGTATATATCTTTTGGGACGAATAGTTATTAAATTTTTTGGGAGCAATATATTTTTTGATAATTATTTTTGGTACTTGGAAAACGTTGAAATATTATCTGTATTTTTCGTTGGTATGATTTGCGCGAAATTTAATGTGTACGGAAGATTATTAAACTTCTTTGTTAATAAAATAAACATTAAAATTATATTAATTACTGTACTAATAATTTCAGTTTTAATAAGAGTTGTTTTTTCTAATACTTCAACTTCAATGGCTGTAGACTTTATTGTTGTACCAATATTCGTGTTTGCTGTTACTACCTTGCTTTATGATACTTCGATATCTAAGTTTTTTATATTAATGGGAAAGCATTCAACAAATATATGGTTGTCACATACGTTTTGGTGCTATTATTTTTGGCAGCCGTTAGTATTTTTACCGTATATATCAACAGCTATATATTTGTGGCTTGTAATACTGTCTTTAGGAACATCTTTTATAATTAATCTATTATATGTTCCGTTTTCAAATCTTGTTTTTAGTAAAGAACACCGTTTATCATATAAAGGATATTTTAAATAGCATTAAAAAGTAATTTAAAATATGGAGTTTTAGAAATAAATTCAAATAATAAAGAAAAGCTGGTAAGTAATTGGGTAAATGCATTACTAAAACATTTAAAGGAGGTTAAAAAAAGATAGGTATGACGTATTTTAAATTGATTTTTAGATATTTCAAAAAAAAACTTAAAAGTTTTAATATAAACCTATTTCTTTTTAATTTTCGTTCTTCTTGGAGGAAAAATAATAAACATAATTTTACTTCAATATCATCTTATATTCCATTTGAAGCGGTAAAAATAGGGAAATATACTTATGGTACGTTAAATATAAAATATTTTTCAAATTGTGACGAAATGTTGGAAATAGGAAATTTCTGCTCAATTGCTGAGGATGTAGTTTTTTTAACGGGGGGAGGACATAACATGCATACAGTATCCACATATCCGTTTAAAGCTTATTTTAAAGTTGAAGAAGAGGAAGTATCTTCTACAAAAGGAAAAATAATTGTTTGTGATGATGTGTGGATAGGATATGGTGCCACCATTTTATCCGGTGTTAAGATTGGACAAGGAGCAGTTATTGGTGCCAAAAGTATTGTAGCTAAAGATGTTCCTCCATATTCTATTTTCGTAGGTAATAAAGTTATTAAAAAAAGATTTTCAGATGAAATTATTGAGAAAATGATAAAATTTGATTTTTCCAAATTATCAGAACAGGATATTAAAGATAATATTGAACTTTTATATAAAAAAATGGATGAGTCTTTCTTTGAAACTGATTTTTATAAAAATCATTTAAAGTAAAAAGTTGGTGTATTTTGTAAAAGAATATTTAACATGACTTTAATTAAAAACTATAATTATTTGTGTTGTAAAAATCAAATAAAAAAGTTTTTGCAAGGGAAATGGACTTATCTGCAAATTTTATTAACAATGCAATAATTTTAAAGGGGTAGAATTTTGAAAGTTTTAGTGACAGGTGCCAAAGGACAGCTTGGTTATGACGTTTTAAATGAACTTAATAAAAGAGGTCATGATGCAGTTGGTATTGATATTGATGAAATGGATATAACAGATAGTATAAGTGTTGAAAAGGTGTTATCAGAAATAAATCCGGACGCAGTAATTCATTGTGCTGCATGGACAGCGGTTGACCTTGCAGAGGATGAGGACAAGCAGGAAAAAGTCAGACTTGTAAATGCGGTTGGCACTGAAAACATTGCAAAAATGTGTAAAAAGCTTGATTGTAAGATGGTTTATATTTCAACCGATTATGTTTTTGACGGTCAGGGAACTCGCCCGTGGAAGCCTGATGATAATCGAAATCCTTTAAGCGTTTATGGTAAGACAAAATATGAGGGCGAGCTTGCTGTTGAAAAATGGCTGGACAAATATTTTATTGTTCGCACAGCGTGGGTGTTTGGTGTAAATGGCAAGAATTTTATTAATACTATGCTGAATCTGGGAAAAACGCACGATAAGCTGACGGTTGTATGTGACCAGATAGGTTCTCCTACATATACTTATGACTTATCCAAACTTCTTGTTGATATGGCTGAGAGCGAAAAGTATGGTCGATATCATGCAACAAACGAGGGCTTTTGCAGCTGGTATGAATTTGCCTGCGAAATTTTTAGACAAGCATCAAAAATAAATCCTATTTATAAAAAAGTGCTTGTTTCTCCTGTGAGCAGCAGCGAATATCCGGCAAAAGCAAAACGACCTTCAAACAGCAGAATGGACAAAGAAAAACTTATAAAAAACGGTTTTGAAAAATTGCCTGTGTGGCAGGATGCGTTAGAACGTTATTTAAATAACATGGAGGTATAAAAATGAGCCAAATAAAAGTAACAAAATTGGACATAGAAGGACTTTGCGTTATTGAGCCTGCTGTTCACGGCGATGACAGAGGATATTTTATGGAAACATACAATCAAAATGATATGTATGAAAATGGTATCGACAGGATATTTGTACAGGATAATCAGAGCATGAGCACAAAAGGTGTTTTGAGAGGTTTACATTACCAGAAAAATTATCCTCAAGCAAAACTTGTAAGAGTTATAAAAGGATCTGTTTTTGACGTTGCAGTGGATTTGAGAAAAGGCAGTAAAACATTCGGCAAATGGTACGGAGTTAATCTTACTGAAGAAAATAAAAAGCAGTTTTATATTCCAGAGGGATTTGCACACGGTTTTTTAGTGCTTAGTGATTTTGCCGAGTTTTGTTATAAGGTAACAGACTTTTACCATCCAGGTGATGAGGGTGGTCTTATGTGGAATGACCCAACTATTGGAATTGAGTGGCCGCTTGACGGTATTGATGAGATTAAGCTCTCTGATAAAGATAAGAAAAATCCGGCATTTGGTTCTTTTGTATTTGAATAAAATAGAAAATATATTAGTTTGACACCATATTAACTTTATTGTATAATATAACTTACAAAACAACAAAAATACTTTTTGTTTTGTAGATTTTGTTAATTTTTGGTTTGCAAGGGGTATTAGTGTGATTAAAAAATTTAACGTTCGCAAACTGGTGCTTGTATTTGCTGATATTTTTATAATTATTGTCAGCGGTATTGTTGTAAATTACATATTATCTTTTGTTCTTCCCGGTGCATCTGAGGCAAACAGGGGATTGCTTTACTCCATTGTTATAAATCTGATTTTATGCATATTTTTTATGTTTGTTGAAGGTATATACACAAGGCTTTGGCGTTATTTTAACATTAAGGATTATCTTGCCGGTGGATTGGCAATGATATTGGGATTTTTTAGCGGATATATTGTTTCGTTAATTTTGCAGACTCACCAGAAGATTATTTTTACATTGTTGTATTTTATTACGGCAACGGCGGGTGTTCTGCTTTTCAGATTTATTTTCAAGAGAACGTTTCTTGATTTAACCGAAGTAGGCAGAGCCGAAGCTTATGTGCGAACTCTTATCGTCGGTGCAGGCAATGCGGGAAGAATGATTTTAACAGAAATACAGAATGCCCGTTTTGATGAAAACAGTCCGACACGAAATATTCTGCCCGTCTGCTTTGTTGATGATGACATAACAAAGTTAAGAACTAAATTTGACGGAATTGAGGTTGTGGGTACTTGCCCTGAAATCCCAAAAATTTGTACGGATTACGAAATAGACGAAATTATTGTTGCACTTCCGTCCTGTGAGGAAGAGGAAAAGCGAAAAATTTTAGACTATTGCTCGGCAACGGAATGTAAAATTAAAGTTATTCCGTATCTTAGTGAACTTTTATTTGATGAAAAGCATACTCAGCTTATTACTCAGGCAAAAGAGATTAAAATTGAAGATTTGCTCGGCAGAAAGCCGATTGAATTTAATAAAGAAGAAATACAAAACCTAATAAAAGGTAAAATTTGTATGGTAACCGGCGGCGGAGGTTCGATTGGAAGTGAACTTGTAAGGCAGATTGCAAAGTATGAACCAAAGCAGATTATTATAGTTGACATTTACGAAAACAATGCATATGATATACAGCAGGAGCTGGTTCTTGAATACGGTTCAAAGCTTAATTTTGTTACGCTGATTTCTTCAATAAGAGATTATGACAAAATGGATGTAATATTCAGTAAATATCGTCCTCAGCTTGTATTTCACGCAGCAGCACACAAACATGTTCCGCTTATGGAGACTGTTCCCGAAGAGGCGGTTAAGAATAATATTTTCGGGACATTTAATGTTGCGACGCTTGCGGAATTTTATAAGGCGGATAAGTTTGTTATGATTTCCACAGACAAGGCGGTAAATCCCACTAATGTAATGGGAGCAACAAAGCGTGCCTGCGAAATGATAATTCAGTATAAGGCGCAAACCAGCAGACATACAGAATTTGTTACAACAAGATTTGGTAATGTTCTCGGTTCAAATGGTTCCGTAATTCCGCTTTTCCGCCGTCAGATTGAAAGCGGGTCGCCTGTTACTGTCACTCATCCTGACATCATAAGATATTTTATGACTATTCCGGAGGCGGTATCGCTCGTGCTTGAAGCAGGAGCGATGGCTAAAGGCGGAGAGATTTTTGTTCTTGATATGGGCGCTCCCGTTAAAATTACAACGCTTGCCGAAAATCTTATAAGAATGTACGGAAAGGTACCGTATAAAGATGTTAAAATTGTGTTTACGGGATTAAGACCGGGCGAAAAACTTTTTGAAGAACTTTTGATGGATGAAGAGGGATTGAAATCAACAGATAATAAAAAGATATTTATTGGAAATCAAATTAAAATAGATGCAAGTGAAATGCTTTCAAAGCTTGAAATTTTGCGTGATGCTGCTGAAAGCAACGACAGTGAAAAAACTGTTGAAATTTTAAATGATTTAGTTCCGACATTTAAACATAAAATATAAACAATAGGGACTTTAGCAAAGGAGAAAGTTATATGTGCGGTATAGTAGGATATGTTGGTCCTAAAGATTGCAGTGATGTTCTTGTGAGCGCACTGACAAAGCTGGAATACAGAGGATATGATTCAGCAGGTATTGCCGTTTTTCAAAATAATGAAATTAAAACAGTAAAAACACAGGGTAAGTTAAAAGACCTTGAAGATAAGCTTAAAGAAGTTGGAAAGCCTGACGGTCACATTGGCATTGGACATACACGCTGGGCGACTCACGGAGAGCCTTCGGATGTAAACTCACATCCTCACAGCGGCGCAAGAGTTACTATTGTTCACAACGGAATTATTGAAAATTACATAGAATTAAAGGAGTTTTTGGTTTCAAAAGGCAGAGAGTTTTTAAGCGATACAGATACAGAGGTTGTTGCACAGCTTCTTGACTATAAATACAAAGGAAATCCGCTTGAAACAATTGATGAGGTTATGGCTGAGCTTAAAGGCTCATTTGCACTCGGAATTATGTTCAAGGATTTTCCTGACAGAGTGTTTGCTGTGCGCAGGGAAAGTCCGTTGATTGTTGGAGTGGCAGACGGAGAATGCTTTATTGCTTCTGATGTTCCAGCAATTCTTCAGTACACAAAGAATTACTATCTTCTTGAACACGATGAAATTGCGACGCTTACAAAAGACGGTGTAACTTTTGTTGATGAGCATCTCGACCCTATTGAAAAAGAGTTGAAAACAGCGGACTGGGATATGGAGGCTGCAGAAAAAAGCGGTTATCCGCACTTTATGATTAAAGAAATCAACGAGCAGCCGTCTGCAATAAAAACTACTATTATGCCGAGAATTAAGAATGGTTTGCCATGCCTTGAAGAATGTGGAATTACACTCGAAAAAATAAAGGATTTTAAGAATATAACGATCGTAGCCTGCGGTACAGCAATGCATGCAGGTATGGTTGGAAAATATGTGATAGAGGATCTTGCAAGAATTCCTGTAAATGTTGACATTGCATCGGAATATCGCTACAGAAATCCGATTGTTGGTGAGGGGGATCTTGTAATTATTATATCTCAATCCGGAGAAACTGCCGACAGCCTTGCAGCTATGCGTCTTGCAAAGCGTAAGGGCGCAACTACGCTTGCAATTGTTAATGCAAAGGGCAGTTCTATTGCGCGTGAGGCGGATATGCTTATTTATACTTTGGCAGGACCTGAGATTGCGGTTGCCTCGACAAAGGCATATATTACTCAGCTGTCTGTTATGTATCTGTTTGCATTTGAGCTTGCACTTGCCAAAGAAACTGTAAGTGAAGCGGAATGTAAAAGACTTGTGTCTGCCCTTATTAAAATGCCTGACGCTGTTCAGTATGTTATAGACAATTGTGAGGAAAAATGCAAATATATTGCGTCTAAGCTTATTACAGCTGACAGCTTGCTTTATATAGGCAGAGGACTTGACTATGCTCTTTCAATGGAGGGCTCGTTAAAGTTAAAGGAAGTGTCATATATTCATTCAGAAAGCTATGCAGCAGGTGAGCTGAAACATGGAACTATATCCTTGATTGATGATGGAATACCCGTTATCTCAGTTGCAACCCAAACAGATATAATACCAAAGACAATAAGTAATATTGTAGAGGTTAAATCCAGGGGAGCAAAAATTATTCTTGTGTGTACTGATGCATGCGCAAGAGGACTAAAAGACGGAGTAGCAGACTACGTAGTGGAAATTCCTCATTCGGAGGAGCTTCTTATGCCTATTACCGCAGTCGTACCATTGCAGTTGATAGCTTACTATACCTCAATAAATAGGGGCAATGACCCTGATAAGCCAAGAAATCTGGCTAAATCGGTTACGGTGGAGTAAGAGCTTTTATAGAAATTGCAATATTTAACCAACGTATTACCGAACATGTATAAAAGGTGTATCAGCAAAGTAATACAGGACATTTTGAATAGAATATATATAATTTTTGAAAAGAAGAAGCGTGTTATTGGGAAGGCAGAAAGTATTAATTATAAAAAATAGGAGATGGATTTGTGGCCCTTAATTTAGACTATGTATATCCTAAAAAGGCAGAGGCTTTAAAGACCGCCGAACAACAATTTGTAAAAAAATATAGTTCTGAGGTGCTGTATTTTCAAAATGCTACCATTCTTCCTGTTAGAAAATGTGAAGATGTGGATGTGTCTGCTGGTTGTGGCGGAGTCATTGATTCACATGGGATGTACGTAGAGAAATCTTCAACAAAAGCGCGTGTTAATGGTTCGTATACAGTACAGGAGTGCGAATTTGTAAATAAAAAAGTTGTTTATTGTGGATATTTTAATAAAGCTTGGGGGCATTTTCTGACCGAAGTTGTTTCCAGACTTTGGTATGTATTAAGGAACGATAATTCAATAGATTCTTATATTTTTATAGAAGAGGAGGATGCTCATAAGTCTTTTTCCGGAAACTATTTTGAATTTTTGAAACTTCTAGGAATTGAAAATAAGGTTGAGATTATAAATAAGCCTACAAAATATACAGAGGTTGTAGTGCCTGAAGATGGTTTGGTTTACGAAGAATACTATACTGAAGAGTTCAAGAAGATGTACGAGTATATTAACAAAAAAGGCTTGGCTCAGTATAATGGGCCGAAATATGATAAAGTATTTTTTTCAAAAAGAAAATGTGAAATTAGCATTATTTCAAATATAAATGAAAAATTTGTAGATAAGTTTTTTGAAAAAAACGGATACAAAATATTTTACCCTGAAAAACTGTCGCTAATAGATACAATCGGCATTATGCAAAATGCAAAATTTTTTTGTGCGTTGTCAAGTTCACTTGCTCACAATCAACTATTTGGACATGCTGACCAGACAATGATTTCTATTGAAAAGCAGGCTTTTTATAATCCATATCAGATTTTTGTAGCCAACATTACAGGATGTGAATGTGTTTTTATCGATGCGTGCAGGAGTATCTTTACAGTGTGTGCCGCAGGTCCGTTTATTTTTGATTATACATATTATTTAGATAAGTACGTTAAAGATAATAATATGATTCCGGATAAGCCTATGTCTGAGTTTAAATTTAGAAGAATTTTTAAAAAATATCTCGCGTATTATTTTGATCTAAATATTAAATTCCCGCCTGATTATATGTATAGACAGTATGTTATTGATATGTCGAGAGAGGCATATGACGATACCGTGCAAAGTAAAAGGGTGTTTAAATTATCACTTTATAACAGGGTGATAATTAAATTAAAGAAGCTTAAACTAAAGTATTTTTGTTAAGTTGTTTTGGTGATGATATGAAAATTTTGATTACAGGTGCAAATGGCTATCTGGGCAGTGCTTTAGTAACAAGGTGCATTGACTTAGGGTATGAAACAATTGCAGTCGATATGGAAAATACATATATAGATAAAAGAGCAATATATAAAAAATCGGATATTTTTGATAAGGATATAGATTTTTACCAGGAGTTTGAAAGACCGGATGTTCTAATTCATCTTGCATGGAGAAACGGATTTGTACATAATGATATATCTCATATAACTGATTTGCCTAATCACTATATGTTTATTAATAAAATGATAAGCAGCGGTGTTAAGTATATCTCAGTTATGGGATCTATGCATGAGATAGGGTACCATGAAGGTATGATTGATGAACACACTCCGTGCAGACCTCTATCTCTATATGGTATTTCAAAAAATGCACTGAGGGAATCATTAGAGTGTACATTTACAGGCAGCGATATTAACTTGCATTGGTTAAGAGCTTTTTATATTGTTGGTAATGATATGAGAAGCAACTCGGTATTTGGCAAATTATTAAGACAAGCAATGAACGGGGAAAAAGAATTTCCTTTAAATTCCGGCAAGATAAAATATGATTTTATCTCTCTTGACCGGCTGTGTGAGCAGATAATAGCCGCTTCGGTGCAGAAGAGAATTAATGGAATGATAAACTTGTGTTCGGGTAAGCCCGTATCTCTTGGAGACAGAATAGAGCAGTTTATTAAAGATAACAATCTTGATATAAAGATTAAATATGGAGTTTTTCCTGATCGCCCTTATGATTCACCTGTTATTTACGGAGATAATTCGAAAATAATCGAGATAATGAAAAACATAAATTTATAATTATTTGAGAGGTATAAATTTTGGGAATATATTCTACTATAAAAGCGTCCATAGATAGGCGAAAGGAACTACGTAAGGCACAAAATGAATGGCGCGATAAAAACAGCCATAATTTTACTACGATTTCATCTAAAGTTCCTGATGTTATTGATGTCGGTAACGGAACGTACGGAAATATTGATATAAGATGGTTTTGGGATAAAAGAGAATATTTAAGTATTGGTCACTATTGTTCAATTGCAGAGGGTGTTTTATTCTTAACAGGTGGGAATCATCCGCTTCACACACTTTCATCATTTCCTTTTTCACATTACTATAATACTGGAGAATCTTATTACGCTCCTACAAAAGGTCCGATTGTTATTGGTGATGATGTGTGGATTGGTCTAAATGCTACAATTCTGTCAGGTGTTACGATAGGACAGGGTGCTGTAATCGGTGCCAACAGTGTTGTTGCTAAGGATGTTCCGCCATATGCAATTTTCGCTGGTAATAGAGTCGTAAAATATAGATTCAGCGAGGAAATAATTGATAAATTGATAAAGTTTGATTACTCTAAGTTAACACCTGATGATATAATAAAAAATCGTGATTTATTAAAAGAGGAAATAGACCTAAATTTTTTTGAAACGGATTTTTATAAAAAGCATTTAAAGGATAAAAAAGGTTAAAAAAAGGGTTGACATATGGTTAGCAAAGGGGTACAATCGCTTGACAGACAGACAGACAGACAGACAGACAGACAGACAGACAGACAGACAGACAGACAGACAGACAGACAGACAGA
>CANQMH010000006.1 GCA_947624865.1 uncultured Clostridia bacterium
CACAGCTGACTGACGTAGCCGATCATGCGGTCGTGCGCGGCGGCAGAACCCAACTCATGGCTGTAAACGGTCTGATATCTTTCCTTGTCTTTTAATTCTTCTGTAATGTAAGGGGGAAGTGGCATCTGACCTATTTTATCAAGTGCAGAAAAAAGGTTTTCGTCGCAGTCAAAATCAACAAACCTGTTTCCGTCGTCATTAACCTCGGCAACAGTTGCTCTTAAAATTCCGTTGCCAAAGCTGAATTTAGATCCTTCTCTTGCTTTTTTGCCTGGTTTACAGAGAGTTTCCCATTTGTTACCGCTGATTTGTTTAAGAAGTAAAAACTCTACGCGCGCTCCTGTTTCTGCTTTAATTCCGTAAATTCTTGCAGGAAGAACCCTTGAGTCGTTAGCAACGAGCAAATCTCCGGGATTCAGATAATCAATAATATCGTAAAAATGTTTATGTTCAATTTTTCCGCTGATTTTGTCCATAACAAGCAGCCGTGAACTGTCACGAGGCTCAACAGGAGTCTGGGCAATCAGCTCTTTAGGTAATTCATAATAAAAGTCACTCGTATTCATATAAATCCTCACAGCAAAGCAATTAAGAAATAATTAAATCACAAACGTATATTTGTAAAATAATTGACATTGCCAAACTAAAATGGTATATTATAATTTGATAATGAGTAGTATGTGTATTCGGCGAAAACGGTCTTTTTTAACACACTGTTTCTATAATATAATATTTAATCGGATATGGCAACTGCTTTTTTAAAATTTGTTTAATTCGGAGGAATTATTGTGAGAAAGTATAAAGTTGGTATTATCGGAGCAACGGGAATGGTTGGTCAGCGTTTTGCTCTTTTGCTTGAAAATCACCCGTGGTTTGATGTTACCGTGCTTGCGGCAAGTGCAAGAAGCGCAGGCAGAAAATACGGCGAAACAGTTGATGGCAGATGGCATATGACAACCGAGCTTCCTGAAAAATATAAGGATATGATTGTTGTTGACGCAGACAATGTTGAAGAGGTAACTTCAACAGTTGATTTTTGTTTCTGCGCTGTTAATATGAAAAAAGATGAAATCAAAGCACTTGAAGAGAAATATGCCAAGGCTGAATGTCCGATTGTATCTAACAACTCTGCACACCGCTTTACAGAGGATGTTCCAATGGTAATTCCCGAAATCAATGCAGACCATATAAAAATTATAGAAGCACAGAGAAAACGCCTCGGAACTAAAAGAGGTTTTGTTGCAGTTAAGTCAAACTGCTCACTTCAAAGCTATGTTCCTGCAATCCATCCTCTTAAAGAACTCGGTGTAAACAAGGTTCTTGCCTGCACATATCAGGCAATTTCAGGAGCAGGAAAAACATTTGATACCTGGCCGGAGATGATTGATAATGTAATCCCTTACATCGGCGGAGAAGAAGAAAAATCCGAAAAAGAGCCTCTTAAAATTTGGGGAAGAATTGACGGAGATAAAATTGTAAATACCGATGATATTTCAATTACATCTCAGTGCATCAGAGTTCCTGTTTCCGACGGACACACAGCTGCTGTATTTATGTCATTTAAAGACGGAGTAAATAAACCCTCAGCAGATGAAATTATAAAAATATGGGAAAACTACAGCGGAAGAGCGCAGGAGCTTAACCTTCCGAGCGCACCTAAAAATTTCTTGCATTATTTCACAGAACCTGACCGTCCTCAGATAAAATCAGAAAGAAATCTTGAAAACGGTATGGCTGTTTCTGTGGGCAGACTCAGAGAGGATACTCAGTACGACTATAAATTTGTATGTATGTCACACAACACATTAAGAGGCGCAGCAGGCGGTGCAGTACTTCTTGCAGAGCTTCTCTGCGCTGAAGGATATATGGATTAATTATGGAGGTAAACTATGGCTAACCACATTTTTACAGGTTCCGGCGTTGCAATCATAACGCCTATGAAATCTGACGGAAGTGTAAATTATGAAGTTTTGGAACAGCTTCTTGAATTTCATGTAGAGAACGGAACAGACGCTATTATAGCCTGCGGAACTACGGGTGAAGCAGCAACTCTCTCAGAAAAAGAGCACTGTGAGGTACTTTCTTTTGTAGCCGAGAAAATCAACGGAAGGATTCCTGTTATTGCAGGAACGGGAAGCAACGATACTTCAACAGCCGTTATGCTTTCTAAATCTGCTCAGAAAACAGGCGCTGACGCGCTTTTATGTGTTACTCCTTACTATAATAAAACATCGCAGGCAGGTCTTGTAAAGCATTTTAATGTTATTGCAGATGCTGTTGACTTACCGGTAATTGTATATAACGTTCCGTCAAGAACAGGCTGCAATATACAGCCAAAAACCTATCAGGAATTATGCAAGCATCCGAACATTGTTGCTGCAAAGGAAGCAAGCGGCAATATTTCTCAGGTCGCTTTAATCCGCTCATTATGCGGAGATAATCTTGATATTTATTCAGGAAATGACGACCAGACCGTTCCGTTTATGTCGCTTGGAGCACTCGGCGTAATCTCAGTATTTGCAAACATCTGTCCTGCCGAAATGCACAAAATATGTCAGCTTTGCCTTGACAACAACTTTGCAGAGGCTCAGAAAGTCAATTTCCATTATCTTGAGCTTATGAATATAATGTTCAGCGATGTTAATCCTATTCCGATAAAAACAGCAATGAATCTTTTTGGTTTTGACGCAGGTGAATGCAGATTGCCGCTTGTGCCGATGAGCGTTTCAGGTTATCACGACCTTAAAGACTGTCTTGAAAAGTACGATTTGCTCGGTAAATATGCCAAGTAATCTTTTGTAATGTACAAAGGGGAATGTTAAATGGTTAATATTGCAATAGTTGGCTGCAATGGAAAAATGGGATATTTTGTTGCCGACGCTGTTTTAAAACGCGATGACTGTAATGTTATGTTTGGTGTTGACGCATTCGGTGACAACAAATATGATTTCAAAGTTTATAAAAGTTTTAAGGATATAGATGAAAAACCTGATGTTATGATTGATTTTTCAAATCCTGTTGTTCTTGATGATATGCTTGAATTTGCTCTTAAAAATTCGGTTCCCTGTGTAATATGCACTACGGGATATTCTGATGAACAGGTAAAAAAGATAAAAGTTGCTTCAGAAAAGATAGCTGTATTTTATTCAGGCAATATGTCGCTTGGAATCAATCTTCTTATTGAGCTTACTAAAGAAGCCGCAAAGGTGTTGGGCAACCAGTTTGACATTGAAATAGTTGAAAAACATCACAATTTAAAGGTTGACGCTCCAAGCGGAACAGCTCTTATGATTGCAGACGGGATTTCCGAAACACTCAAAGATGAGCCTCAGTATGTTTATGACAGACATTCATATCGCAGAAAGCGCTCTAAAAATGAAATCGGCATACATTCTGTAAGAGGCGGTTCAATTGTGGGAGAACACGAAGTAATTTTTGCAGGTCACGACGAGGTTGTTACGATTTCACATCAGGCACAGTCAAAAGAAGTGTTTGCAGTCGGCTCTGTAAATGCGGCGGTTTTTCTTTCTCAGCAAAAATGCGGAATGTACAACATGGGCAATCTTCTTTCTGCAAAATTAAAATAATTATTAAGGTGAGTATGATATTTATTATACTCTCTGAATTTATTAGGCACGGCAGATTTTCTGCCGTGCTTTTTTGTTATATAGGAAATTACTTGGTGGTGCTCGGGCAAAAAAGGTATCCAATTTGTCGAACCTGTCTTCTCGAATTGTGAGCGGCATCATGTCGCTTTTTTGTGCCAAGTTTTTAATTTGTGTCATAGTATGTACTGTAATATATCATAAGAATAATAATGAAATGTTAATGCTAAATTCTGATTAAACTGTGTTTAGCATTAATTCATATTGGTAAAGGTGAAAGTTATGGATAATAATTTAATAATGTTTCAATCGGTTACGCATGTAATGAAAAGCAGAGATATTTTAAGAAATAACAATATTTTTTCCAGAGTAGTAAGAACACCGATACATCTAAAGAATAGATCGTGCGGTTATAGTTTATTAGTGAATAAAAATTTTGATTATGCGCTTGATATAATCGGAAAAAGCGGTATTCCTGTTGTCGGTATGGCTGCCGTTGATTTCGTATGATATACTTTGACAACGGTGCTACAACTTTTCCTAAACCAAATTCGGTTGTAAGAGCCGTTAATGACGTGTTGAGAATACACGGAGCAAATCCCGGACGTAGCGGCCATAATATGTCAATGAAATCAGCAGAAATAATGTATAACTGCCGAATGAATGCCGCTAAGCTTTTTGATATTGACGCTCCTGAAAAAATAATATTTACAAACAATTGCACTGCTGCACTTAATTATGTAATCAAGGGAATTTTGAAAAAGGGCGACCATGCTGTGATTTCGTCGCTTGAACACAATGCAGTTGCACGCCCTCTTGAATTTCTCAAAGGGCATGGAGTTGAATATTCCGTTGCGGATTATGTACCGTATGATGATGATAAAACAATTGATAATTTCAGAAATGCTATCAAGGATAACACCAAACTTGTAATATGTACTCATGCGTCAAACGTATTCGGAGTAAAGCTGCCTGTTGAGCGCATAGCAGCTTTGTGCAGAATTTATGGCATTTTATTTTGTGTTGATGCCGCTCAGACGGCAGGCGTTGTACCGATTTCTCTTAAAGACAGCTGTATAGATTTTCTTTGTACGGCGGGACACAAAGGACTTTACGGGCCTATGGGTACTGGACTTCTTGTAATCAATACGGATAAAACTCCCGACAGTCTTATACAGGGCGGTACGGGAAGCTTGTCATCGCAAAAATCTCAGCCGGAAATACTTCCAGATAAATACGAAAGCGGAACACCGAATTTGCCCGGTATTGCAGGACTAAACGAAGGAATTAAATTCATAATGAGACGCAATATTGAACTTATTGAAAAACGCGAAATGTACCTTGCACAGAGGATGTATGACAATTTAAGCAGAATAAACGGAGTTATTAAGTACACAGAACGACCGGACAGTGAATTTTTTGTTCCTGTCATATCATTTAATATTGAGGGATTAGACAGCGAGGATACTGCCGCAATTCTAAACAGTAAATTTAACATTGCGGTCAGAGCTGGACTGCACTGCGCGCCTATGGCACACAGCTTTTATAATACAGAAAATACAGGTACTGTACGGGCAGTTATGTCAGTATTTACAAATGCAAGTCAGGTCGATTATTTTACTTCGGCAGTCAGAAGTATAAGTAGATTTAAAAAGAATTTAAAGTAAATTAAAAAAAGGATTTAAAAAGGTTGCAATTAATAATTAATGTGTGTTAAAATAACATAGGAAGTATAACGGAAAGGAGGATGACAGATTGGAAATTATAGATAATCTTTTTTCGATTTTTAAGACTATTCAGATAAGAGATATAATAGATATAATAGCAATTGCACTCATTATTTTCGGATTGTTCAAAATCATCAGAGAAACGCGTGCTGTTCAGCTGTTAAAAGGTGTTTTGGTATTATTTTTAGTTTACTTTATATCCTCTTTGTGTGGACTTGTAATGCTGTCATCCTTACTCAGGACGTTTTTTGAAGCAGCCGTTGTACTTATTGCAATAATTTTTCAGCCGGAAATCAGAAGAGCTCTTGAACAAGTGGGCAGAAACAATACTTATAAAAAGTATTTTAAATTTTTCTCAAATCACGGGAAAAGTGATGAGTGGAAAAAGGCTGTAAAAAAATCTATTGTTGATGCCGCTGATACTTCAATTTTATTTTCGCGTTCCAAAACAGGCGCTTTACTTGTTTTTGAGCGTGAAATCATGCTGTCCGATATTGCGTCTACAGGAACAATTATTGATGCAGAAACCTCAGTTGCTCTTTTCGGAAATATTTTTTTCAACAAGGCTCCTCTGCACGACGGTGCAAGCATAATACGCGACGGAAAGCTGTTTGCGGCAGGCTGTATTCTGCCCCTTACAGACAACAAAAATGTTGATATAAATCTCGGAACCAGACATAGAGCCGCCCTTGGTATAAGCGAGCAGAGCGATGCGGTTGTACTTATCGTAAGCGAGGAAACAGGAGTAATTTCTCTTGCAATAAACGGAGTGCTGCTGCGTGATTTTACTCGAGATTCACTGATTGAGAAGCTTGAAGAATTTTTACTTGACGTTCATAATGATGAAAATTCTCATGGCTTTCTTCTGAAGAAGGGGAGGTCTTGATTGTGAAGAAAAAGAAATTCTCCCTCAATAGTCTGCTGCAAAACGGTAAATTTCTGTTTGTAATTTCAATTTTAATATCATTATCAATATGGGTTTATATGAGTATCGGCTCATCAAACGATACAAATGTAACCATAAGTAATATACCTATTCAAATTGAACTGCCGGATTCGGCTCGTGAAAACGGATTGCAGGTTTTTTCCGGAGGCGACCAGACCGCTTCTGTTACTGTGACGGGTAACCGTGCGATTCTCGGTTCAATAAACGAGTCGGATATTACCGTTACTGCGGCAGCAAATACAATTAATTCTTCGGGAAATTATATGCTGGCTGTTTCAGCGGCAAAAACTGATCCGTCAAGTAATTTTCAGATTACATCTGCTGCTACGCCGTCGTCTATAAATGTGACAATTGACTATTTCCGTGAAAGCTCATACCAGATTCAGGAAAATGTAGTTTACAAGGTTTCTGACGGATACTACGCCGTTACTTCTCTTTCATCAAATTCGGTAGTAATTTCCGGACCGCAGACTGAAATTTCAAAGATTGATAAGGTTTCTGCCGTTTCGCAAATCGACGGAACTCTTACGGATACCGTTACAACCGACGCAGAAATTATATTGTATGATAAAAACAATAACAGACTTTCAACAGATTTATTTACCATGGATTTAAATACAGTAAAAGCAACGGTTTCGGTGCTTCCCGAGAAAACTGTTGATGTAAAGCCTGTGTTTATAAATAAACCTAGCGGTTTGAAAATCACAGACGATATGATTTCCGTTGAACCATCATCCATTCTCCTTGCAGGTCCTAAAGAAGTGCTTGATAACACTGCAAGTGTAAATCTTGAAGCAATTGATTTTTCTCTTCTGAAAAATGAATCTAAAACTTTTTCGCTTGGCATTGATATTCCGTCAGACTGCAAAAATATAAGCAACACTACGACTGCAACTGTAACTCTTGATTTGAGCGGTTTGTCAAGTAAGAATTTTACTGTCGATAAGTTCACCGTAAACGGTTTGTCGGCGGATTATAATGCTGATGTTACACAAAACAGCATTTCAGTAACAATAATAGGTCCAAAGAATGAGCTTAACAGCCTGACAAAAAGCAAAATTACTGCTGTAATTGATACATCAGACTCCAAGGGAACAACAGGTTCGGTTCAGATGCCTGTAAGTTTTAAAATCGAAGGTACAGGCAGTTGTTGGGCTTATGGTACTTATAAAGCAAATCTTACAATAACTGAAAAGTAATTATTTTTATATTGGTTTAATGCAGACAGCAAACAGCTGTCTGCATTTTGTATAATTGTGAATTTATTATTTAGTACACTTTTCACTATTACTTGTCGCTTATGCTAAATTATAATATTTAATATTGTCGTTTACTACAAAAAGTATTTAGTATATTGTCTGAGTTAACCAAGTATGATATAATTTGTTTGATGAAAAACATCGAAAAAAGGAGAATTTACATGAAAAAAGAAAGAAGAATTGCAAGCATTTTGCTTGCAGCGGCAATGATATTTGCGGCATTTGCTTCTACAGCATTTACTGCGTCTGCTGCAACCTCAGGTTCACAGGTTTACTTTGATAACACAGCGTATAACTGGGAAAAAGTATATGTTTACGCTTACGGCTCAAAGGAAAACGCAAAGTGGCCGGGACAGTTAATGGAAAAGGAAGACAGCGGACTTTACACAAAATCTTTTCCGTCAACCTATACGTCCGAAAATATAATTTTTACAAACGGACTTGAAGAGGATGCAGGAAAGGAACAATATCCTGCTGCTGCAGGACTGCCGCTGAAGAAAGGCGAATGTAAGCTTCTTACTGCTGATTTACAGTGGGTTGACTACGGCAAACCTGATGACCACGGATATGCCTTTTCTTATGTTGCTTCAGGAACAGCCTTTTCTGATGAGAGTATTCAGGTAAAGCTCGGATTAAAAAATGCTTCTGTTGGATATTACTCAATTGACGGCGCGCCTGACGTACAGTTTTCACAAGGTGATGTTATTACTGTAGGAGAAGGAAAGATAGGAAATTCAACCGTTTCACTTGTTCTCTCAGCGACAGGAAGCGACGGAGTTGAGACTGAACAGAAATATACCTTTAAAAAGACATTTACCGAGACGCTGACAACCTTTTCTTCCAAGTCAGACGGACATACGACTGAGGCGGAAACAGGCTACTATTCTACAAATCCTAACTTACAGCTCGGTAAAAACAAAACTATCACGGTTGACGGAGATGTAAGCGACTGGGACAGCTCTATGATAATTGCTCAGGGCGTTGCCAATGATGACCCGCGTGTTTATATGCCGTCTTCAATGCATGAACAGCCATGGGACTCCTATGCACTTTACAGCGCATGGGATGACGAAAATCTTTATTTTATGTGGGAAATGGCAAACACAACATATATAGTATCTCCGTCTGATGATTTTGCCGCTTCAAATGAAGCACGTCCATGGAGAAACAGTATTCCTATGTATCTTGCATTATCTATTGACCCTGCAAAACAAGCTACAGGCAAGGCTGTAGGAACTAATGCAGACGGCTCAACGTACACAAATCCGTTTGTATGGGGCTGTGACAACGGAGTTGCTAAAGACGGCGGTACGTCGTTTGAAACACATATAGATACTCTTATCGCAATGGATAGTAACAATTCAAACGGCGGAGCTTCAATATTCAAAGCAGATACACTTGATACTGACGGGAAATATATGTTTAATTACAACACAAGAATACCGATTGGCGTAACTTCATTTGAGAAACAGGACAATCAGAACGGCTTTAAGATTAAATATGCCAACGGCACAAAAAGCAATACACTATATGGTGTGAACGGCGCAAAGGGTACTCGTGTGTTGGGAGATAATACAGACCCGAATTCCAACTGGGTTGATTTCTTTGACTTGGGTTATAAAGCTTCTTACGGATACATTTATGAAGTATCTATTCCGCTTTCAAATTTGGGAATCGATAAGAATTACATTGAAACAAAGGGAATAGGCGCAATGCAGATTCTTACATACGGCACTTCAGGAATGGATACACTTCCGCATGATCCTTCAATGCTTGACAGCGCTAATGTTGCATACAGCTACGATTCTTCTACATCGCACGAAAAAGAGGACGTTGATAATATCACGGTACCTTTGGCACGCGTAGGTGCATTACTTGATGACACAGTTGTAAACAACGCTCCGCTTGAAGTAAACTTCGGAGCAGATAAAAGCTCAGGACAGGCAGCAAATACTCCGATAACATTATCAGCACAGGCATACCATGCTGACGGCGATGTTGAGTATAATTTTACAGTTAACGGAGTTTCTGTACAGAAATCAAATTCAAATTCATATGTATGGACTCCTGCTGAAACAGGCAGTTATAAAATTTCCGTCACAGTAACAGATTCAAAAGGCAATACAGCAAATTCTGTAAAGAATTTTGTTATTGGTGAACAATCACAACAGCAGTATTTGTTGGGCGATGTAAACTTAGACGGCGTAGTAAATGTTGTTGACGCTACAGAGATTCAAAAATATCTCGCTGATTTAACAGAGTTCAGCGATCTGCAAGTAAGTCTTGCCGATGTCGATAAAGACGGAAGTGTAAAAATTATTGACGCTACTCTTATTCAGAAATATGTGGCTGAACTTGAAACATTATAACTTAAACAAACAGTGATAAATTACCCCCGCAGTTCACAATAAGAACTGCGGGGGTAATAAATTTTGCAATTAAATTTTTTGTCTGCTTTGACTGCCTCGTCTGAGAGTTACGGTATCCATATCGTCAACATTATGATTTTTTACACTCTGCACAAGTCCTATGCAAATTAATGTGCTAAGAGCAGATGTGCCTCCTGAACTGAACAGGGGAAGCGTTATTCCTATTACGGGGAAAAAGCCGAGAACCATTCCGAGATTAATAATGCTTTGAGAAGCAATCATTGCAAAAACACCGCAGCAAATGAATTTACCCTGTAAATCATTTGCGTTTTTTGCATTTAAAATTATTTTTATAATTATTATAAAAAGAATCGCCAAAAGTAATATACACCCAATAAAGCCAAGCTCTTCTCCTGCTACAGTAAAAATAAAGTCGTTTTCCTGCTCGGGTACGATTCCATACTCCACTCGTGAACCGTGATAAAGTCCGCTGCCGCTCACGCCTCCGCTTGCTATTGAAACTTTACCCTGATATTGCTGCCATCCGTAATTAGTCATTGAATTGCCGTCAATATCAAATAATGCAAGAAATCTATTTCTGTGTTCATCATTCATAAAAAAATTCCATATAATCGGTATTCCTATTAAAAGCAGACCTCCGAGAATTGCAAAATATCTTAGCTGAACACCTGCTGTAAAAGCCATAATCAGAAAAATCATACCGAAGATCAAAACAGTTCCGTCATCGCCCTGAAAATGAATTATTACCATAGGAATTAAGGCGTGAATTACAAGAGAAACTACTCCTGCAAAGCTTTTTATTAAATTTTTTTCATTCAGATAAGACAGATGTTTTGTAAATGTAATAATAAAGCATATTTTAATAAATTCGGAGGGCTGTATTGTAAAACCTCCCGGAAGCTGTATCCAAGCTGTATCATCTGTACCTTCAACCTGTATTCCGAATACAAACACAAGAATGGCAAGAATTGCTGCTATTACAGCGGAAAAATACCATTTTCGGACTAAGTATCTGTAATCTGCAACTGAAATTATGACTGCCGCTGTCAGACCTATTACAACGGCGGCTAATTGTGTTTTAAAAAAATTGTAGTCGCCTGAACGCTGCATACTTGAAATCAACAACAGACTGTATATTACAGCTATCAAAGTCAAAATCCAAAGAATAATATCTGTTTTTTTAAAATAATCTAAAACAGAATGAGAAATTTTATTCAAACAAAACGCCCCGCAGTTATTATATGACGAAATTTAGAACCAACAATACAATTTCATATATACCCTGAAATTATTATATTAAATTATGGATTTAATATCAAGTATATTTTCAAATAGGAATAATACAGTTGTTTTAGTTTGATATAATAATAGCGAATAATGTTTGGAGGTGCTGTTATATGTTGTCTGATATTGAAATAGCTCAGCAGGCGAAGTTGAAGCCTATTAAGGAAATTGCTTCTCAAGTGGGAATATCTGAGGACGAACTTGAGTTTTACGGAAAGTACAAGGCTAAGTTATCCGACGAGCTCGCGCAGAGAGTTAAGGATAATCCCGACGGAAAGTTAATTCTTGTTACTGCCATTAATCCTACTCCTGCCGGTGAGGGAAAAACAACAACAACCGCAGGTCTTGGACAGGCTATGGCTAAAATTGGAAAGAAAGCAATTATAGCATTGCGTGAACCGTCGCTTGGTCCCGTATTCGGAATTAAAGGCGGTGCGGCAGGAGGCGGTTATGCACAGGTATTGCCTATGGAGGATATAAATCTTCACTTTACAGGTGATATGCACGCGATAACAGCTGCAAATAACCTTTGCTGTGCAATGCTTGATAATCACATTCAGCAGGGAAATTCTCTTATGATTGACCCTCGCAGAATTTTAATTAAGCGTTGTCTTGATATGAACGACCGTGCGCTCAGAAATATAGTTTTGGGACTTGGAGGAAAAGTAAACGGTGTTCCGAGAGAGGATCACTTTATCATTACTGTGGCTTCCGAGGTTATGGCTATACTCTGCCTTGCTAATGATATTTATGATTTAAAGGAAAGGCTCGGAAAAATACTGGTTGCTTACACATATTCGGGAGATCCCGTGTATGCTAAGGATTTAAAGGCTGACGGAGCTATGACAGCGCTTCTTAAAGACGCTATAAAACCAAATCTTGTACAAACGCTCGAAGGCACTCCTGCAATTATGCACGGAGGACCGTTTGCTAATATTGCACATGGATGCAACAGTGTACGCGCAACAAAACTTGCTCTAAAGCTTGCAGATTACTGCATTACAGAGGCCGGCTTCGGTTCAGACCTCGGTGCGGAAAAATTCCTTGACATAAAATGCAGATACGCAGGATTGTCACCGTCCGCCATTGTAGTTGTAGCTACCTGCCGTGCTTTAAAATATAACGGAGGTGTTCCAAAGTCAGAGGTGTCTGAGGAAAACCTTGAAGCTCTAAAAAGGGGAATTGTAAATCTCGGCGTTCATATCAATAATATGCGTAAATATAATGTGCCGGTTGTTGTTGCAATAAATCAATTCGGATCAGACACAGAGGCTGAACTTAAATTTATTGAGGATTATTGCAAAGAAAACGGTGCAGATTTTGCTCTCTCAAATGTATTCGGCAAGGGCGGAGAAGGCGGCATTGAGCTTGCCAACAAAGTTGTTGAGGCCTGTGAAAAACCGTCCGCTTTTGAACCCATATACTCACTTGATTTATCACTAAAGGAAAAAATTGAAAAAATAGCATCAACAATTTACGGTGCAAGCAAGGTGAATTATACAACTGCTGCCGAAAAGGCAATAAATGAAGTTGTTTCTTTGGGTGCCGACAAGCTTCCTGTTTGCATAGCTAAAACACAGTATTCGTTATCAGATAATCCTGCTTTGCTGGGAGCGCCTGAGAATTTTGAAATTACGGTAAGAAATGTCAGCTTGTCAAACGGTGCAGGATTTGTCGTTGTTTATACAGGTGATATTATGACAATGCCAGGACTTCCGAAAGTTCCTGCTGCCCATAGCATTGATGTAGATGAAAACGGAAAGATAGTCGGTTTGTTCTGATATGAAAAAGATAATTTCTAAAAGTACGGAGGAAACTGAAAAAATCGGGTCCTTAATCGCCGATAAACTATCAGGGAATGAGGTAATCGCGCTTTTTGGCGGCCTTGGTATGGGGAAAACAGCTTTTACGCGCGGACTTTCATTTGCTCTCGGAGTTACAGACGGAATTTCAAGTCCGACTTTTGCTCTTGTAAATGAATATCACGGAAAGTACAATATTTATCATTTTGATATGTACAGGGTAACTTCTTGGGAGGATTTGTACTCAACAGGTTTTTTTGATTATATCGGCAACGGTGTTCTTGTTATAGAGTGGAGCGAGAATATTGAAGGTGCATTGCCCGACAACTCAATCATAATTATTATCAAAAAGGGCAGTCAGGACAACGAGCGTATTTTTGAAATAGAGGGTGTTGATTTAGAATGAAAATTCTTGCTGTTGATACTTCAGCAACTGCAGCTTCCGCAGCAATCGCTGAAAAAAATAAAATAATCGGTGAATTTTCAATCAATACTTCACTTACTCACAGCCAAACGCTTATAACTATGATTGACGACCTGCTGAAAAATACAGGTCTTTCAATTAATGATATTGATGCTGTTGCAGTCAACGCAGGACCCGGTTCATTCACAGGCGTGCGTATAGGTGTTGCAGCTGTAAAGGGAATTGCATTTTCTCATGATTTGCCGTGTGTGTCGGTTTCTACTTTGTACAGTATGGCTTACAATATGCTTGGAAATGACTGCATTGTCTGCGGCGTAATGGACGCCCGCTGTTCTCAGGTTTATAATGCGATTTTAAGAGTCAGCGGCAATAAAATAGAGAGACTGACTGATGACAGAGCATTGTCGTTGCAGGATTTAAAGTCGGAATTAAATAATTATACTGAAAAAGTTGTTCTTGTTGGTGACGGTGCACTGTTATGCAGTGAATACTTAAATAATGAACTTGAAAATGTTGTACTGTCAGCTATGAACAACAGAATTCAGACAGCTTCATCTGTTGCTTGTGCTGCTTTTGAAATGATAGAAAAAGGCGATATTACGACTTGTTCTGAATTAATGCCTGCTTATCTCAGATTGCCGCAGGCACAAAGAGAGTTAAATAAAAAATTGGGGGTAAATAAATGATAGCACTTGGTTGTGATCACGGCGGATATAATCTGATCTGCGCCGTAAAAAAATATCTCGATAAAAAAGGAATTGAGTACAAGGACTTTGGTACTTTCAGCACAGACAGCGTTGATTATCCGATATATGCTTATAAAGTTGCTACAGCAGTTGCAAGCGGAGAGTGTGAAAAAGGTATCCTTTGCTGCGGAACGGGAATAGGCATTTCAATTGCCGCAAATAAAGTCAGAGGAATTCGCGCAGCAGTAGTAAACAATGAGTTTGGTGCTGAAATGACGCGCAGACATAATCACGCAAATATTCTTTGTATGGGCGGAAGAGTGACTACAGAAGAAGATGCCGTAAAATATACAGACATTTTTCTTAATACTCCCGAAGAAGGCGGCAGGCACGACAAAAGACTTGCAATGCTGTCAGAAATTGAGAACGGTACATTTAATACATAACAAATCAATTTTGGAGTGTCGGTTTTACGGCACTCCTTTCTTTTGTGCTAAACTGCCGTATGATATTAATATGATAAAAAAATCTATTAATTAAGCATATTTGCCGAAAGATTACATATTTGTAACTATTCTTATTGTTTATTACATAATACAACTTTCAACATAACTAACATTTTTCCACATTAGAAATAAGCGCTTTCCACATAATTCACATTTTTTCACAAAGGAATAATAAATTATCTAAAACAAATAAAATAATCAAAAAAAATCACTCTATATTGCTCGAAATACACAAATTATTAGCCTTTTGTAACTTATTGTACCAATAAATTTCATTTTTTTAAATTAATTTACAAAAAAGACTTGTTTTTTTTCTTTCAAAGTATTATAATGTGTTTACAATGTTTTTAAAGAATTTTAAAAAAGAATTATAAATGATTTGGAGAGAGTAAAATGAGACTTCGCAAGCAAGAACTTGGAGATAGAAATTTGGTAGGCAACCGTGTAGAGATTGTAAGAAAGCAAAAGGGAATGAAGCAAAAGGAATTACTTGCACAGCTTCAGGTAAACGGAGTTGATATGAATGCTTCGGGACTTTCAAAGCTTGAGGGTCAAATCAGATTTGTTACTGATATTGAGCTTGTTGCTTTAGCCGATATTCTTGAAGTATCAGTTGATTATCTTCTTGGAAGAGATGTAAAAAATAAATAATTACATAAACGAAAATAAAACCACTGCAACTGCTGATAATAAAGCTGTGCGGTGGTTTTTTAATTTATCTTGTAAAATTTTTAAGATTTTTATTTAATGAGTATTTTACTGATTAATTTTATACCCTCCTCAATTTTATTTTCGGGAATGCCAGAAAAACTTAATCCGAACACGTTATTTTCTCGTTTGTAGGGCATAATACTTATTGAATTATTCAGTAATTCTTTTTCTTTTTCTGTTCTGTCAGGTGAAATCGATAATTTTAACGAAACGTACAATGAAGTTTCATTAAACACAATATCAGCATTATCATTAAAATATTTATTTATACTGTCAAGAATAATTCTGCTCTTTTCAAAATAAATTCTTCTTGCTTTTCGCAGATGTATATCAATTTTTCCGCTTTCAATATATTTTGCAAGGGCAAGCTGTTCGGTTTTTGACGCTGTCTGGTTTGTTATGCTTTTAATGTCATTATATAATTTCAGATATTTGTCGGGAAGCACCATATAGCTTATTCTGACTGAGGGCAGCAAAACTTTTGAAAAAGAGCCAAGGTAGATTGTATTTTCCGTATCGTAGTTCTGAACACAGGGCATAGGGTGCGTTCTGTATCTCAGCTCTCCGTTATAATCATCTTCTATGATAAGAGCGTTGTTTTTTCTTGCCCAATCAATAATTTCAAGCCGCCTTGTAACCGGCATATTTGCACCGCTTTTGTTTGTAAAGTTCGGATTAATGAGTATTATATCAGGCTTTATATTTTCAAGTGATTTAACTGTTACACCGTAATCATCAACTTCAAAATAATTAACATTATATCCAAAACTTTTAAAAACAAACTCTGATTGTATATAACTAAAGTCAGCCATAGCAACTTTTTTATTGTTTCCCAGAATAGAACACAATATATACAACAACGGCTGAGTACCTGCTCCTACTATAATATTATTTGGAGTTGTATTGACGCTGCGTGTTCCAAGGCTGTATTTTTGAAGAGCATTTCTCAGCGTTTCTTCGCCCTGCTCGTCACCGTATGAAGTCAGCAGATAACTTTCATTCAATACTTCTTTTACGCATTTTTTCCACTCGTTTAGATTAAATATTTTTTCATCAATACTTTTGCCGCTGAAGTCATATTTAAAATAAACTTTTTTTTGCAGGTGTTTAATTTTATCCTTATCATATGATTTCGGTTTTATTTCAAATTCAGCCTCAACATAATAACCGCTTTGGGGCTTGTTTTTAATATATCCTTCGGCACATAGCTGCTCATAAGCAGCTGTAATTGTAGTTTTTGAAACTTTTAAGTCACTGCTTAATCGCCTGATTGACGGTAGTTTCGTACCTTTTTTTAAAGTTCCGTTTTCAATTGAATTTCTTACCGATATATATATTTGTCTGTAGAGCGGAATCTTTTTGCTTTTATCCGTAATAATGAAATCATAAAGCATTTTATCACCATCTATATTGTAACATTCCGTAATTATTATTGCAATAATATACGTTAGCAGTTGAAATTTTTTATTTTAGTCGGTATAATTAATGAGAATAACTTATAATTAAATAGAGAAAAAGGTAAAGGGGCAAATTAATGAGTACGACAGTTGACAGATTTTTTAATTATATAAAAGGAAAAACAGTTTCTTTTATAGGAATAGGAACAAGCAATCTTCCTTTGATAAAACTTTTCAAAGAAAAGGGTGCAGAGGTTATCGCCTGTGACAAAAAGGATTTTGATTCGTTAGGTGAAAACGGAGTTAAAGCCAAGGAATACGGAGCTGAGCTTGTTTTGGGAGAAAACTATCTTTCAGATATAAAAGCTGACGTTGTTTTCAGAAGTCCGGGAACTCCGTTTTATAAAAGCGAGCTTGTTGGCCTTAGAAACAGCGGTGTTGTTCTTACATCTGAAATGGAAGTCTTTTTTGATTTGTGTCCGTGCAAAACAATTGCCGTAACAGGCTCTGACGGAAAAACCACTACGACTACAATTATTTCGGAGTTTCTTAAAGCAGGCGAAAAAAAAGTTTATCTCGGCGGAAACATAGGAAAACCTTTGCTTCCTGAAATTGAATCTGTTTCAAGTGAGGATTATGCAGTTGTTGAGCTGTCGAGTTTTCAGCTTATCTCAATGAGAAAAAGCCCCGATATAGCTGTCGTAACAAATCTTGCGCCAAACCATCTTGATATACATAAGGATATGCAAGAATATATTGACGCAAAAAAGAATATCGTTTTGCATCAAAACGCTTTTTCAAAGGCAATTTTAAATCTTGATAATGAAATTTCCGATAGCTTTTCAGAAAACGTAAGAGGACAACTTGAAAAATTCAGTGTAAAACAGAAAGTATATAACGGTGCTTTTCTTGACGGAACTACTGTATGTTACAGCGATTATGGAAAAGTTACCGAAATAATGGATATAAGTGATATTAAAATTCCCGGTATGCATAATGTAGAAAATTATCTTGCCGCTATATCAGCCGTATGGGGAATAGTTGACATTGATACAATAATTAAAGTAGCAAAAACTTTTGGCGGAGTTGAGCACAGGGCAGAATTTGTAAGAGAATATAAAGGAGTAAAGTATTATAATGATTCAATTGCTTCAAGTCCTACAAGAACTGCACTCGGCACTTTGTCACTCTACGATGAAAAGATAATTATTATAGCCGGTGGATATGATAAACATATACCTTATGAACCGCTCGGTCCTGTGATAAATGACAAGGTAAAGGTTTTAATATTGCTGGGTGATACTGCTCCTAAAATCGAAGCCGCCGTCAAATCAGCCGATAATTATTCTGAAAAAAATATTAAGATTATAAATGTAAATAATATGGAAGAGGCTGTAAACGCAGCTGTAAATTGTGCCGAAACAGGTGATATAGTTTCTTTGTCGCCTGCAAGCGCAAGCTTTGGACTTTACAAAAATTTTGAAGAAAGAGGTAATCATTTTAAGTCTATTGTAAACGGCTTAAAATAAAACAGCTGATGGATATAAAAACTGTTATTATAGACCTTTGCCGCGCGTCGGGTGTTTCAGGAAGTGAAGAACCTGCTGTAAATACAGCAAAAAAGTATCTTGAAAAATATGCTGATGTAAAAACTGATTCAAACGGAAATCTGTTTGCTTTTCTCGGCAATATGAATGCTGAAAAAACTATTTTGCTTGACGCTCATATTGACAGAATCGGCTTGATTGTTACCGATATTAATGAAAACGGTTTTGTCAAAGCGGATAAATGCGGCGGAATAGATATAAGAGTGCTTCAAAATTACGAGCTGTTATCTCAGAATAATCCTGACATAACAGGCGTTGTATGCTGTATGCCGCCTCATCTTTCAGACGGCAGGGAGGATAAAGCTAATCCGATTGATAAAACGTGGATAGATTTTGGTATGCCGTATGATGAGGTTGTAAAGCATATAAAAATCGGTGATTTGTTAACTTTCAAGTCAAATCCGACTGAAATGCTTAATAACAGAATTTCTTCCTGTGCGCTTGATAACAGATGCGGAGTCGCATCTCTTATAAAATGTGCAGAGATATTAAATAATAAAAATATAAGGGACTATAAAATTGTTATTCTTCTGAGCGTGCAGGAAGAAACTTTTGGAACAGGAGCAAAGACAGGCGCGTTTTCTGTTGATGCAGATGAAGCAATAGCAGTAGATGTAAGCTTTGCCTCACAGCCTGATATTTCAGGGCAATATTCTAATATAGAACTAAATAAAGGACCAATGATATGTATTTCACCTATCCTCAGCAAAAAAATGTCTGACAAACTTATTGAAACGGCATCTAAGAATAATATTCCGTATCAGATTGAGCCTGTTTCAGGTGCTACAGGTACCAATGCTGACAGCATTTCAGTATCGAAATGCGGAGTAAAAACTGCGGTTATCTCAATTCCTCAAAGATATATGCATACACCGAATGAAGTCATTTCAATAGATGATGTTGAAAATACCGCAAAATTAATTTGTGAATATATAACTTGCGGAGGTGTTTTTAATGATTGATTATAAGCTGTTTGAAAAGCTCTGTAAATGTAATGGTATTTCAGGTGATGAAAACGCTGTCCGCAATTTGATTATTGAAGAAATAAAGGACTATTCAGATGAGATCAAAGTAGACAATCTCGGCAATATCATTGTTAAAAAAAGGGGTAAAAAAAGAGCCGTAAATAAACTTATGCTTTCGGCTCATATGGACGAAGTCGGATTAATGGTGACTGATATAACCTCTGACGGTTATATTAAATTTGACGAAGTCGGCGGACTTGACAGAAGAATTCTGCCGGGAAAGCAGGTTTCGATCGGCAAAAGCAAAACAAGCGGTATTATAGGTATTAAGCCTACTCATCTTTCAAAAGGAGAAGAAAACAGTCTGATTCCTGCAATAAATGAAATGTATATAGACATCGGTGCTGACAGTAAAGATGAAGCGCTGCAATTTGTTTCATACGGTGACAGTATAAATTTTACCTCGGATTTTAAAATTAATGATTATACAATTATGTCAAAGGCGATTGACGACCGTTTCGGATGTCTGGTGCTGATAAATCTTATTAAAAGCGATTTGAATTACGATATGGATTTTGTATTCGCAGTTCAGGAAGAAGTCGGACTCAGGGGAGCAAAGGTCGCCGCATATTCTGTTGACCCTGATTTTGCGCTTGTTATTGAAACAACAACAGCGGCTGATATACCCGAAGTGGATTCAAGCAGACAGGTTTGCAATCTCGGTGAAGGTGCTGTAATCTCAGTTATGGACAGGCGTACGATTTATGATAAGCAAATGGTGAGCTGTGCTTTTAAATGCGCTGAAAGAATCGGAGTAAAAGCTCAGTACAAGCGTGCAGTTGCAGGCGGCAACGATTCAGGGGTCATTCATCAGAGCAGAAGCGGTGTAAGAACTCTTGCAATATCGTTGCCGTGCAGGTATCTTCACGCTCCAATGTGTATTGCGAATAAAGATGACTGCGAAAGTGTATTAAAACTTACAATTGAACTTGCTGATATAATTGCAGGCGGCGATAAAATTTAAGGAGACGTATTAATGATAGTTTCAGCAAATGAATCTAAAGATTTTATAAGCTCAATAACGAATATTTCAGGCAATGACCCGTTCGCGTGCAGAATTATTTCATTATATAACAGCTATAAACCTGAGCTTGCATTTGTTGATTATTGGATGATCGTTGATGAAAACAACGGAAAATCCAGAGGCGCAATTGCCCGCAGCGGAACAAATTTTATTTTATTTATTACTGACTGCGGTGATGTTGAGGAGGTATCCTCATTTATGCGCGTTGCAGGTGCTTCAAGTGCGATTTGCAGCGGCGAATATAAACTGGATGTTTTTAAAAGTAAATGTGTAACAGGTTCTGTTCTTATAAAAGATAAACCGTTTGAGTTTTTGGATAACAGCCTGAATATAATTGTACCTGAAATTAAATCAGCATATGAGCTTATTGTAAAGTGCGCTGATGATAATTTTATACCTCCTGCTTTTGAGGATTTTTATGTTGATGTAAACCACAAGATACGCCACAACGCAATGAGAATGTACGGAATTACAGAGAACAACAGTCTTGCAGCCGTTGCAATGACTGTTGCAGAAAGCAGCTGCGGCGCTGTGCTCGGCGCCGTTGCGTGTGACCCTGAATACAGAAAGCGGGGGTACGGTTCAAGTATTGTAAAATACATATCAAATGTATTGCTGACTGAGAATAAGATTGTTTTCCTGCACAGAGCAAAAAATGCAAATGTATCATTTTACAACAATCTTGGATTTACTGAGTCCGGAACGTGGCGGGAATATTATTTTAAAAGGTGAGTTTATTGGAATTTTTTGATATAGATGAAAAAATCATTAAGGCGTCTAAAAAGGCAATGGAGCTTTGCAGAGAAAAAATCGCAGAAATTGAAGATATTCAGGAATATAATCAGCGAAAAATGATCAAAGCGTTTCAGTATGCAGGAGTAAGAGAAAGTCATTTGTTCGGTTCTACGGGTTACGGATATGATGATGCAGGCAGAGATGCTCTTGACAGGGTTTACGCTTACGTGTTTGATGCTGAGGATTCGCTTGTAAGGCATAATTTTGTAAGCGGAACTCATGCGCTGACTGTTGCGCTTTTTGGTATGTTAAGACCCGGGGACACCGTATTGTCGGTAACAGGTATGCCTTATGATACTATCCGTTCTGCTATTGGTATAGAGGGCGATTATCCCGGTTCACTAAAGGACTTTAACATTAATTTTAAAATGGTTGACCTCAATTTTGACGGAACGCTTAATTATGATGCAATTAAGAGCAGAATTTCTGCACAAAAGCCTAAAATGGTTTACATACAGCGCTCAAGAGGCTACAGTTTAAGACCCTCAATAACATGGCGCGAGATTAAAAAAATTTGTGATATTTCAGAAAAAGAGTCGCCGAATTCAATTATTATGCTTGACAACTGTTACGGCGAGTTCATTGATAAAATCGAGCCTTTGTCAGTCGGCGTTGATGTTATGGCAGGTTCGCTTATTAAAAATCCCGGAGGAGGAATTGCTCCGACTGGAGGATATATTGCTGGAAAGAAAAATCTTGTGGAAATGTGTTCCTATCGCCTGACAACACCCGGTACAGGAAAAGAAATTGGAGCTACATTAAATGCAAACAGAGAACTGTTTATGGGAGCCTACCATGCTCCGCACGTTGCAGGAGAAGCACTCAAAACAGCGGTGTTTGCATCGGCGCTTTTTGAAATTTTAGGTTATGAAACAACTCCGAAATATGATGAGAGCAGGGGAGATATTATCCAGCTTATTATGCTCGGCAATGAAAAAAAGCTAATAAGCTTTTGTTCAGGCATACAGAGCGGTTCTGCGGTTGACAGTTTTGTTAAGCCTATGCCTTCAGATATGCCCGGATATGAAAGTCAGGTAATTATGGCAGCAGGTGCGTTTACGCTCGGTTCCTCAATTGAGTTGTCTGCTGACGCTCCGCTAAGAGAGCCTTACGCTGTGTGGATGCAGGGAGGACTTAACTTTCACAGCGGCAAGCTGGGCATTATGCTCGCTGCTGATAAGATATTAAAAGATGAATTAAATATATAATTTGATAATTAATGGTATTAAAACAATAAACCCGCCGTAAATGCTTAAATAAGAGCAAAATACTGCGGGTTTCGTTTCGTTTTTATGTAATACAATATAAGATAAAAATTTAATTATCTTAGTTTCTTAAAAAAGTTTTTTAAAAGATTTGAACATTCTTTTTCCATAATTCCGCCGATGTACTGAGGTTTAAAGTTATACGGCATTTCAAACAGATTTGTGATTGTGCCGCAGGAACCGTTTTTTAAATCATAAGCGCCGAAATATACTTTCGGAATATGGGCATTGATAATTGCTCCAGCGCACATAGGACAGGGTTCAAGAGTTACATATATTTCGCAATTCCACAATCGCCAGCCTCCGAGCTTTTTGCAGGCATTGTTTATTGCGTCGATTTCGGCATGAAGCAGTGCATTTTTGCTTTTTTCGCGCCTGTTTCTGCCTTTTGCGATTATTGCGCCGTCTTTAACTATTACAGCCCCTACAGGTACTTCGTCATCATTAAAGGCCTCTTCTGCCATATCAAGGGCCGACTGCATAAACAGCATTTTTTCTTTGTCGTATTCAATCTTATCAGTAATCATATAACATCAATAAATAAAATTGTTTCAAATATTAAAAGTACAACAACAAGGATGATGCCCGGATTAATAAAAAAGGCTTTAATTTTCTCTTTTAAAGTGAGAACCTTTGAAAACTCATATTGTGAAGGTGATTTTTCGGACATCTTGAAAAAGTCTTTATTCTTTTTAATTAAATATATAAATGAAATAATACCTAAAATGCAGAAAGCAGAAATTGTTATGAAGTAAACAGATGTATTTATTCTGTCGCTGAGTTCTCCGGAATTTTGAAGTATGTCCATCATAACTGAATAGAAATTGTTAATGAAATGAATAATAATTGAGGGAATAATTGAGTTTGTCTTGCAATCCACATAGGCAAAAACAAGACCTAATATAAAAGCAAAAGGAATTTGAACTATATTTCCGTGCATAGCTCCGAACATAACCGAAGAAGTTATAATAGCGAAAACATCGCCGTATTTTCTCAAAGTTCCCATTATAATTCCGCGGAATGCAAATTCTTCTGCAAATGCCGGAACAATTGCAGTTGATATGATATAGAGTATATTTTCAAAGAAAGTATTGGTGCTTTCACTCATAACTTTTGTGTTTTCAATACCGAATATTGAAAAGTTCTGCTGAAGTATATCCGTAGCATAATTTGCTGCCATAGCAGCTGCCATTCCCATAAATACAATTGGCCAGAGAATATTTTGTTTTACATACTTTACACTGATAGTTTCCGAAATGCTGCTTTTTGAAAATAGAAGATAAAACAAGCCGGGAATAAAAGCGGAGAATACAGAAGTAAATATATTTATTAGAAACATCGGTACATTCGATATATATATGCTGTCTTCTGTGTAAGATAAAGAAAAGGACAGAAACAAAAATTGTGTAGCAGCCATTGTCAGCATATAACTGAATATATAAAATCCAAGTCCGCTTGATTTCTTTTCCAATATATATTTTTCACGCTGTTTAACATAATTGCTATGGTCATATCGCGGTAATACATTATTAATCATATTTTATCACTTCCGAATAATAAAGGCATAACAAAAAGCATATTTATTCTTTTCAAAACACTTTAATTTTATCATATGCATATTAATATTTCAAGATTAAATACACAATGTATAGTATGCATATTGACAAAAAAGCCATAAATATGTTATTATACGATTGTCTATAAATGCCAGATTAACATAAAATGTATTCATATAAAAACGGAGGCTTATGATGAACACTGCGATTATTCTTGCAGGCGGAGTCGGAAGCAGAATGGGAGCTGACCGACCTAAACAGTTCTTAATGGTTCAGGGTAAACCTATTATTTCGTATTGTTTTGATATTTTTCAAAATCATAATGAGATTGATAAAGTTGTAGTTGTTGTAAGCGAAGAGTGGCAGGGTTTTGTTGAGGAATATGCACATAAATACGGCATTTCCAAAATATGCGGATATGCACCTGCCGGTAAAACAAGACAACATTCCATATATAACGGCTTAAAATGTATTGAAAAAAATGCGCCCGATACTGACATAGTTATTGTACACGACGCTGCACGTCCGTTGGTTTCAGACCAAATTATTTCCGACTGCATAAGCGGTGCAACTGAATATGACGGAGCAATGCCCGTTATTTCTGTCAAAGATACGGTATATCAGAGCAAAGACGGACACAAAATCGGATGTTTGTTAAAGCGCTCGGAACTTTTTGCAGGACAGGCTCCGGAAAGCTTTAAGTTTAAGAAATATTTGATGATTCATAACGAAGTTTCTGATGAAGAAATCGGTCTGACGGCAGGCAGCAGTGAAATTGCTTACCGTCACGGTATGGATATATGTATGGTCAAAGGCAACGAAAGGAATCTTAAAATTACTACTGTTGAGGATCTTGAAACTTTTGAATCAATTTTGAAAGGCGTGAATTAGTTTGCAAACAATGAAAGCAAGAGTATTAAAAGCTGTCGGCAATCTTGATTACTGCGATTATCCCGTACCGCAGATTAAATCGGGAGAAGTGCTTTTCAAAGTCAGAACATGCGGTATCTGCGGTTCTGATATACCAAGAATATTTGTAAGCGGAACATATCATTTTCCAACTATTCCGGGACACGAGTTTTCGGGTGAAGTGGTTGCGGTTGCAGATGAAGAAAATAAAAATCTTGTAGGAATGAGAGCTACGGTATTTCCGCTTATACCCTGCAAAACCTGTGAAAGCTGCAACAAGGGAAGCTATGAAATGTGCAAAAGCTATGATTATCTCGGCTCAAGAAGCGACGGTGCTTTTGCCGAGTATGTACGGGTTCCGGTATGGAATCTCGTTCCTATTCCTGATTCGCTTTCATTTGAGGCTGCCGCAATGACTGAGCCATGTGCGGTCGGACTTCACGCATTAAGACGCGCTCAAATTGAAATCGGAGATGTTGTTGTAATTTACGGCCCCGGAACAATCGGTATGCTTATTGCCCAATGGGCAAGGGCATGGGGTGCGAAGGTTCTTCTTGTTGGCACTGACGTTAACAATTGGGACTTTATTGAAAGTCTCGGATTTTATGATTATTGTAATTCTTCTCACGAAGACCCGATTGAATGGGTTAAAAAAATGACAAACGGAATCGGTGCAGATATAGCTGTTGAGGCTGTAGGTGTTCCGGTCACAGCGTGCAATTGTCTTGAGTCTGTTGCGGCAGGAGGCAAAGTGTTGTTTGTTGGAAATCCTCACGGTGATTTCACTTTTCCTCAGAATACTTATTGGCAAATTCTAAGAAAACAGCTGACTATTTTCGGCACATGGAATTCAAGCTACAGCGATACTCATAAAAGCGACTGGAATCTTGTAGTAGACGCTATGGCTAACGGAAAAATTGATGCCGAAAAGCTGATTACTCATAAATTTGATTTTAAAACAATGGATAAAGGTCTTGAAATTATGAAGAATAATACGGAGTTCTTCGCTAAAATAATGGTTGTTAACAAAGACTAATAGGTGTTTTATATGAGAGGTATGCTTTCACCGTCACTTATGTGCGCGGATATGCTGAATTTGCAGTCTGAAATTACTGTTCTTGATAATCTCGGCGTAGATTATCTACATCTTGATTTTATGGACGGAAAGTTTGTTCCGAATATAACTCTTGATGCCTCCTTGATAAAGTCCGTTAAGTCCGTTCTTAAAAATATGAAAAGAGATATTCATATAATGGCTTTTGAGCCGCAAAATTATTTTGACAGAATGGAAATCGGTTCGGGAGATATTGTATCTGTTCACTTTGAGGCTTGTAAGAATGTAAATGAGGTTTTATCTGAAATACATTCACGGGGAGCAAGTCCCTTTATTGCAATCAGTCCCGACACGCCGGCAAGTGTTATTAACGATTATCTTGACAAAATTGACGGTGTGCTTGTAATGACTGTTTATCCGGGTTTTGCAGGACAGCCTATTGCTGAGGGCAGTTTTGAAAAAATTGCGGAAGTCAGAAAAATAATTGATAATTCAAACAAAGATATTATTCTTGAGGTCGACGGTCACGTCAGCTGGGATTTATGTAAAAAAATGCGTGAAAGCGGTGCGGATTTGTTTGTAGCAGGTTCTTCTTCTGTTTATTCAAAGGGTATGAAAATTGAGGAAGCTGTTGAAAAAATGATGAAGTTGATTAAATAATTCGGGGTGTATTTATTGGAATATAAGATAAATGTTAAGGAGCTTATAATTAGCGACCGTAAAATGGTTCTGACTATAATGGGTGAAGTGGCGGATAAATCAATAAATTCTCATTTTTTATCAAAACCAAAAATCATACTATATTTTAATGATGGCGCAGAGGACAGACGTATTCCGTTTGTCCTTTCTAATGTAACATATGTTGACGGTAAATGCTTTTTCTCAGGCAAATATACTTACAGACTTGACCTGCTTTTCTGGAATACAAGAAGCGACTGCCTGCCGTTTGATATGTATCTTAATTTTAGTTTTGCCGATTACTATGAGGAGAAAATCCCTGTTGATTTGACTCCTGAATATTTTGAGGCAGATGACAAATGCTACGGCTACACATATGAAGGCAATCATTTCAGATTTTTACCGAATAAGAAAAAAATAATTCATACACCGTTTTCACGTTTTATAATTAATTTTTTCGATTTTTGGGTAAGATTTATTGAATATATTTTTGCCGTTATTATGCTTCCGATTTTTATCGCTGACGGTTTATTAAGGCTTACTGATATTAAGCGTATGCCGGCGCGTTTTAATGATGAAAGCGTTTTAAAGCGATTTTTTGCTTTTGTTTTCTGGAGATTTTCTCAGGTCGCCACATATAAGGTAGCATTGTGGACTGTAAAAAGATTTATATTTAAACGATGCTACAAATTTTATAATTTGTATAAGGTTAAGTCCAATAAAATTACTTTTATTTCTTTAAGACGTGATGATATTTCAGGTAACTTTGCTTTTGTATATAACCGTTTAAAAGAAGATAAAAATCTTGATATTAGCTTTATATTAAATGACCATACAATTGCGGATATGACTTTTAAAGAAATAAGAACTTTTACAAAAGCATGTGCTACAAGCAAAGTTGTTATTCTTGATGAATTTACACCACAGATACATTATATTAATTTAAGACCTCAAACAAAGCTGATTCAGCTTTGGCACGCGTGCGGTGCTTTTAAAACCTTTGGTTTTACGCGCCTTTCAAAACCGCAGGGTTCTCCGCAGCCCACCAGAAACCACAGGAGCTACGATTATGTTACGGTAAGCTCCGAATATTGCAAAAAATGCCACTCTGAGGGGTTTGGTATTCCTACCGACAATGTTGTTGCAACCGGTATTCCACGAACGGATGTATTCTTTGATGATGAGTATAAAAAGAATGCAAAAGAGAAATTTTTCACTGCTCATCCCGAATTTAAAGGCAAGAAAATCATCCTTTTTGCTCCGACGTTCAGAGGAATGGTAAAAGAAACCGCATTTTATCCTACCGAAATGTTTGACCTTAATGAAGTATGCTCAAAACTTCCCGAAGATTATGTTTTTATCGTAAAGCATCATCCGTTTGTAAAGGATGAGCAGCCGATACCGGAAAAATATAAGCATAGAATAATTGATTTGTCGGAAGATACAGAACTGAATGATTTGTTGTTTGTAACAGATGTTATCATAACCGATTACTCATCACTTGTTTTTGAGGCATCTCTGCTTGATATTCCGATGATATTTTATGTATTCGATCTTGAAAAATATATTAATGAACGCGATTTTTATTTTGATTTCAAGCTTTATGCACCCGGAAAGATAGTATATTCTCAGGAACAGCTTATTGATGTGATTAATAAAGAGGATTACTGTACCGAGAAGATAAAACCGTTTGCAGATATGTTCTTTGATTATCGTGACGGAAAATCTACTGAGCGTGTTGTAAATTTAATTTACGATAATTTAAAATAATGCTTGACAACAGTAAATAATTGTATTATAATATCATACGAAAATAAAGCAAAGCAGAAATGCTTTCACCTGTGGGGTGTCGTCTGCACGGGTCAATACCTTTTTATTGTGTATTGTTTGCGGACGGAGTATTTCTGTCCGCATTTATTATTTTAAAGTACTTTGGGGGTGCTTAACCATCGGCAAGAAAGATAATATTCAGATTAATGAAGAAATCCATGACTCAGAGCTGAGAGTAATCGGTTCTGACGGCCAGCAGCTTGGTATTATGTCGGCTAAGGACGCTCTGAATTTAGCTGAGCAGAGAAACCTTGATTTGGTAAAAATAGCTCCGCAGAGCAAGCCGCCTGTATGTAAAATTATGGATTACGGCAAGTACCGATTTGAACAGGCTAAAAGAGAAAAAGAAGCGAGAAAAAATCAGCATACTGTTGATATTAAAGAAGTGCGCTTGTCACTTAATATTGACACTCATGATTTTAATACTAAGCTTAATAACGCTCTTAAATTCATTAAACACGGCGACAAAGTCAAAGTGTCAATTCGTTTTCGCGGACGCGAAATGGGACATCCCGAAATTGGTCTGGATACTATGAACCGATTTGCTGATGCTTGCAGCGAAACAGCAGTTATTGAAAAGCCTGCAAAGCTTGAAGGCCGTAATATGCTTATGTTTCTCGCGCCAAAGTCTAATAAGTAATTGAACAAGGGAGGATTATATCTATGCCTAAAATTAAAACACACAGCGGTGCCAAAAAACGTTTTAAACTTTCTAAAAACGGTAAAGTTATCCGTGCTCACGCAAACAAAAGTCATATTCTGAACAAGAAAACAAGAAAGCGTAAAAGAGGTTTACGTCAGACAGCAGTAGCTGATAAGACAAATACAGCTCAGGTTAAGCGTTTGATTCCTTATAAATAATTAATCGCTGACATTTAATTAAACTACAATCGGAGGTAACATATAATGGCACGTGTAAAAGGTGCGATGATGACTCGCAAAAGAAGAAAAAAGACATTAAAGCTTGCCAAGGGATACTGGGGTTCAAAATCCAGACACTTCAAAATGGCTAAACAGGCTGTTATGAAGTCAGGCAACTATGCATATATCGGTCGTAAGCAGAGAAAGAGAGATTTTCGTCGTCTTTGGATTACTCGTATTTCAGCTGCCTGTAAATCAAACGGCACAAACTATTCAACATTTATGAACGGCCTTAAAAAAGCCGGCATTACATTAAACCGTAAAATGCTTTCTGAAATTGCTATTTCAGATCCGGCTGCTTTCACTTCACTTGTTGAACAGGCTAAAAACGCTTAATTATTTTTTAACGTGACTGCGTTTGGGAAACCCCAAACGCATTTGCTGTTTTAGGGAGATAGCTATGCTTATTCTTACAAGTAAAGATAATGGCAACATCAAAAATGCCGTAAAACTCAGAAAAAGTGCAAAATACAGACGTGAATTCAAGATGTTTATTGCCGAAGGACTCAGAGTTTGTTATGACGCTATGCTTAGCAATGCTGTTATAGATACGCTTTTTGTTACTGAAAAGGCAATGAACAAGCACAATGATGAATATTTGAAATTATCAGAATATGCTGACAAATCCTTTGTAGTTTCGCCTGAATTGTTTTTAATGATAAGCGATACCGAAAATCCTCAGGGATTTCTTTGTGTAATAAAAGCACTTGACAAAACCAACCAGTTTGATACAATAAAAAATAGCGGAAAATTTCTTGCACTCGATAATGTACAGGACCCAAATAATCTCGGGACAATTTTGCGTACAGCTGAAGCATTTGGCATAAATGGCATAATTATGTCAAAGGATTGTTGTGATATATACAGTCCAAAGGTTGTAAGGGGCAGTATGGGTGCTGTATTCAGAATACCTTTTATGATATGCGAAAGTATAGCTGATTTTCTGTCCGCTAATCCGGAGCTTATTTCATATGCTGCTGTTGTAAGCGGTGACGCGAAAGATATAAAAGCGACTGCTTTTAACGAGCCGTGCGTAGTTGTTGTAGGAAATGAGGGCAACGGATTAAAAGAAGAAACTATTTCCGCCTGTAAATCAAAAATTACAATTCCGATGAACGGCAAAGCAGAGTCGCTCAACGCTTCCGTTGCAGCGTCAATAATTATTTGGGAAATGATAAAATGATTTCATCAAACGCAAAGCTATGGATCTGGATAACTCTTGCACTCGGTTATAACACGCCAAAGGCAAAAAAAATATATGAGCGGTTTACGGATATTACAAATTTTTATTGCGCAGGTAAAAAAGAGTGGAGATCCTGCGAATTTTTATCACCAAATGATATTGATAAACTGAATAAATGCAATCTTACTGACGCAGATCGCATTATTAAAAGATGTATGGAACTTGGGTATTCCATAATTTGTATTGACGATGAAAACTATCCTGAATGTCTTTATAATATTGATTCTCCTCCTGCGTTAATTTATGTAAACGGAACTCTGCCTGATATGGATAATCGTTTGACAATCGGAATAGTAGGAACAAGACGTGCAAAAGATTATGGTGTTAATAATTCTTATAAATTTGCATATGCTTTAGCAAAATACGGCGTTACCATAGTAAGCGGAGGAGCGCTTGGAGTTGACTGTGCGTCTCACAGAGGAGCTTTAAAGGCAGACGGTGTAACTGTTTGTGTAAGAGGGTGCGGAATAAACTGCCGATATCTTAATGAAAATTCAAAAATGAGACAGGACATTACCAAGAGAGGAGCAGTTATTTCAGAATACCCGCCTGATGAAACGCCAAGAAGCTATTATTTCCCTGCCCGCAACAGAATTATTTCCGCCTTGTCCGACGGTGTACTTATAATTGAAGCAGGAGCAAAAAGCGGTTCGCTGATAACTGCCGATTTAGCCATTGACCAGGGAAAAGAGGTTTTTGCGCTTGTCGGAAACAACAGTCCTCAGAACGAAGGCTCTAATGAAAGAATTAAAGAAGGTACGGCAATTCCCGTAACGGATTTTTTAGATATTCTGATGGCGTTTGATAATCTATACGCAACAGATGAAAAGGTTGATTTCAGCAATATTTCTCTTGAAGATATAGAAGCAATTCCTGTAAAAGGAAAAAGTCCTTTCAGGAATAAAGCAAAAACAAATAACAATATTAATAAAAAGAAAATATTTTTTAACAAATCAAAAACAGAAACAAAGCATAAGAAAGATGTGAATTTGAACACAACAGCACAAAAAGTATATAATTATATATCAAATGAGCCTGTTCACATAGATAAGATATCAAGTGACTTGCAGATTCCTGTATTTAAAGTTCTCAGCGCCATATCTGAGCTTGAGATGAATAATCTCATTACAGCATTGCAGGGAAGAAGATATATACTTAAATAATCGGAGGTTTAAATGTCAGATTTGGTAATTGTGGAGTCGCCCGCCAAAGCTAAAACAATAAAAAAATATCTCGGAAGCAATTATGAAGTAATTGCCTCAATGGGACACGTTCGTGATTTGCCAAAAGCGAGATTGAGCGTTGATATAAAAAATAATTTTGCACCTAAATATGAAATTATCAAGGGTAAGGAAAAGCTTGTAAATGAATTAAAGTCAATGGCTGAAAAAAGTGACAATATTTACCTTGCTACCGACCCCGACCGCGAGGGAGAAGCAATTTCGTGGCATCTTGCATATATTCTCGGACTTCCCGATGATTACTGCAAGCGTGTTGAGTTTAACGAGATTACAAAAACAGGCGTTACAAACGGTATGAATAATCCCCGTTCAATTAATATAGATTTGGTAAATGCGCAGCAGGCAAGACGTATTCTTGACAGACTTGTCGGTTATAAGCTGAGTCCTTTCATTTCGCAAAAAATCAGACGAGGACTTTCCGCCGGCCGTGTGCAGTCGGTTGCCGTAAGGATTATTGTTGACAGAGAAGAAGAAATAAGAAAATTCAAGCCTGAAGAATATTGGACAGTTGACGCAAAATTCATTCCTAAAGGCAGCAGAAAAGCATTCTCCGCAAGCCTTTATTCGGATGCAAACGGAAAAATAAAAATATCAAATCAGGAACAGGCCGATAAGATTGAAGCTGACCTTAAAGACGCTGACTATGTTATTACAAAGGTAAAACACGGCACGCGAAAAAAATCTCCTGCTCCGCCGTTTATCACATCAACATTACAGCAGGAGGCTTCAAGAAAACTCGGCTTCCAGTCAAGAAGAACCATGAAAGTAGCTCAGGAACTGTATGAAGGAGTAGATATTCAGGGAATGGGCGCAACCGGTCTTATAACATATATGAGAACTGACTCGCTCAGAATAAGCAATGTTGCTATAGAAGAAGTAACACAGTTTATAAGCTCGGAATACGGAAGCGAGTATTTGCCGCCAAAGCCAAGGTTTTTTAAATCAAGAAACAATGCGCAGGACGGCCACGAGGCAATAAGACCTTCAATGCCAAGTCTTGCACCCGATAAAATCAAAGACAGTCTTACGTCAGACCAGTATAAGCTCTACAAACTTATCTGGAACAGATTTACGGCATCTCAGATGGCAGACTGTATTCAGAAAACTACTCAGGCTGATATTGAGGCAAACGGCTATACATTCAAGGCATCAGGCTATTATGTTGATTTTCCGGGATTTACTACACTTTACGTTGAAAGTAAAGACGAAGATGAAGAAAAGTCATCTCAGCTTCCTCCTTTGGAAAAGAATATGCCTGTTAAATGTAAGGAATTAAAGAAAAACCAGCATTTCACGCAGCCTCCTGCTCGATATACCGAAGCTTCTCTCATTAAAGCGCTTGAAGAGTATGGAATCGGCAGACCGTCAACCTATGCCGCAACAATTACGACTATTACGAGCCGTGAGTATGTAAAGCGCGAGGCTAAAAGTCTTGTTCCTACTGAACTAGGAGAGGTTTCAACAAATCTTATGAAACAAAGATTTCCTAAGATTGTAAATGTCAAATTTACTGCTCAAATGGAAGAAAACCTTGATATGGTTGAAAACGGTAATGAAGAATGGGGAGAACTTCTCAATGACTTTTACGGAGATTTTGACAAAACTCTAAAAAAAGCAAAAGCTGATATGGAGGGTGTCAAAATCCAGCTAAAGGAAGATGAAACCGACATAATCTGCGAAAAGTGCGGCAGAAAAATGGTTGTAAAAGTCGGAAGATACGGCAAATTTATTGCTTGTCCGGGATATCCTGAATGTCAGAATATTAAAAAATTTGTAGAAAAAACCGGTGTAGTCTGTCCAAAATGCGGCGGAGATGTTATTATAAAACACACCAAGACAAAACGTATTTTTTACGGATGCTCAAATTATCCTAAGTGTGATTTTGTAAGCTGGAATGAGCCGGTTAATGAAAGATGTCCGCAGTGCGGTGAAATACTCTTTAAGAAAAAGGGTAAAAAGCCTGTTCTTTTCTGCGCAAAAGAAGGATGCGGATATACCAAAAATATCAGTGCGGAAGAAAAGTAATGTATATAAATGTAATAGGTGCAGGACTTGCAGGATGTGAAGCCGCTGTGCAAATTGCTTCAAGAAATATAAAAGTCCGTTTATATGAAATGAAGCCTAAAAAACGAACTCCTGCGCATCACACCGATATGTTTGGGGAGCTTGTTTGCTCGAATTCTCTTAAAGCTATGCGTGTTGAAAGTGCAGCAGGTTTATTAAAGGAAGAGATGCGCCGTCTTGATTCGTTTCTTATGAGGTGCGCCGATAAATGCAGAGTGCCTGCCGGCGGCGCTTTGGCTGTTGACAGAGAACTATTTGCTTCATTTGTCACTGAGGAAATCAAAAATAATCCTTTTATTGAAGTAATCAGTGAAGAAATTACTGAAATACCGGACGATTCTGTTACGGTCGTAGCTACAGGTCCGTTGACTTCCGACTCACTTGCAGATTCAATCAGCAGATTATTCGGTGATTCTCTGTCCTTTTTTGATGCAGCCGCTCCGATCATCACTTCTGAAAGTATTGATATGGACTTTGCGTTTTGCGCCTCAAGATATAACAGAGGCGACGACAGCGATTATATTAATTGTCCGATGAATAAAGAAGAATATGAATTTTTTTACAATGAGCTTTTGTCTGCGGAACGCGCATCGCTTCATGATTTTGATGTAAGCAATCCAAAAGTATATGAGGGCTGTATGCCTGTTGAGGTTATGGCACAGCGGGGCGAGGGAACTCTGCGTTTCGGACCTATGAAACCGGTAGGGCTTGTTAATCCGAGAACAGGTCACCGTCCTTGGGCAGTTTTGCAGCTTCGCAAGGAAAATTCTTCTGGTACTATGTATAATCTTGTAGGGTTTCAGACTAATTTAAAATTTGCAGAACAAAAGCGTGTTTTTTCGCTTATTCCTGCGCTTCATAATGCTGATTTTGTAAGATACGGAGTTATGCACAGAAATACCTTTATATGCTCTCCAAAGATATTAAATGCTGATTTTTCTGTAAAAGAAAATAACACGCTGTTTTTTGCAGGTCAGATCACAGGTGTTGAGGGATATATGGAGTCTGCCTCATCAGGTATTGTTGCAGGTATTAACGCTTGCAGACGACTGAAAAATAAGCCTTCGCTTGTTTTTCCAAAAGATACAATGATCGGTGCGCTTTGTGCATATATATCTGACCCTACGGTTAAAAAGTTTCAGCCTATGGGTGCAAATTTCGGCATATTGCCCGAACTTGAAAACCGCCCAAAAGATAAAAAGAAACGCAGTGCTCTTTATGCTGCACGTGCGATAGAAAGTCTTGATAAATTTATAGAAAATAACACAGAGGCTTGGGTATGAAAATAATAGTTGATGCTTTCGGCGGAGATTATGCGCCGCTTGAAATAATAAAGGGCTGCGTTGATTCTGTTAATGAATATAAAGTAAATATTATTCTTACGGGTAATGAAAAATCAATAAGAGAAGTTGCAGAAAAAAACGATCTTTCTCTTAATAATATTGAAATTGTGAACTGTACTCAGACAATAACTATGGATGACAGCGCAGACTCTGTACTCAAAACCAAAAAAGACAGTTCAATGGCAGTAGGTCTGCGGCTTTTAAACGAAGATAAGGGTCAGGCTTTTATCAGCGCTGGAAACAGCGGAGCTTTATGTATGGGAGCAACGCTAGGAATCAAGAGAATCAAGGGAATAAAACGTCCTGCGTTTTCTCCTGTTTTACCGTCTGAAAGCGGATTTTTTATGCTTATGGACGGAGGAGCAAATATTGACTGTCGTCCTGAAATGCTTTATCAATTTGCTGTTATGGGTTCGGTTTATATGGAAAAAGTAATGGGAGTAAATAAACCGAAAATCGGACTTGCAAATGTAGGGACTGAATCACATAAAGGCAACGAGTTATATCAGTCTACTTACGAGTTGCTTTCAAACAGTAATCTGAATTTTACGGGCAATATAGAAGGCCGTGATATTCCGAAAGGTATTTGTGATGTAATCGTATGTGACGGATTTACGGGAAATCTTATATTAAAAACCTATGAAGGCGTTGCAATTACCCTTATGAAACAGATTAAGCATATGTTTGCAGATAGTGTAAAAGGCAAGCTTGCTGCTTCGCTTGTAATGAAAGACCTTAAATTTATGAAAGCACATTTTGATTACAACGCATATGGGGGTGCGCCTATTTTAGGAACTTCAAAACCTGTTTTCAAAGCTCACGGTGACTCAAAGGCAAGAACAGTTAAAAATGCAATTCGTTTGTCAATTGACTATGTAAATGCTAATGCAATTGAAGAAATATCTTCTTCATTATAAATTATTTAGGAGCCGAAAAAATGGATGATTTACAAAACAAAATCGGTTATTATTTTAAGAATAAAGATTTGCTTAGAGAATCGCTTACTCATTCATCATATGCAAATGAGCATAAGTCACAACATTTAAAATATAATGAACGTCTTGAATTTTTGGGTGATTCAGTTCTCTCGTTTGTTGTATCAGACTATATTTTCAAGAATTGTCCCAATCTGCCTGAAGGTGAGCTTACTAAGCTTCGGGCATCTCTTGTATGTGAAAAAACACTTTTTGAATTTGCAAAAAAAATCAATTTAGGCAAGTATTTGTTTTTCAGCAAAGGCGAACAAATTAACGGAGGCGCAGAACGTCCTTCAATTTTGGCCGACGCTTTTGAAGCGTTGATTGCGGCAATTTATATTGACGGCGGAATATCGAACGCTTCAAAATTCATTTTAAATTTTATTATTCCTGCTATAAAAAATTCGAGAGTTAATAAACTTAAAGATTACAAGACAACCTTACAGGAAATAATTCAGAAAAATCCCGGTGAAATGATTGAATATGTTTTAATTAATGAAAGCGGCCCGCCTCATAATAAACATTTTGTTGTTGAAGTTCATTTAAACAGCAACGTAATCGGCAAAGGCGGCGGCAGAAGTAAAAAAGAAGCCGAACAGCAGGCTGCACGAGAGGCTTTGGAGCTGATGGGATATTAATAAACACAGTAATATTTCAATTTTTATACCGCACAACGGTTGTCCGCATCAATGCAGTTTTTGCAATCAAAAGAATATTACAGGGCAGTCTTATCAGCCTGATGAAAACGATGTAATTTCAACGCTTGACAAAGCTGTTGATGACCTTAAAGAAAAAGCGAAGAATTGTGAAATTGCTTTTTTCGGTGGCAGTTTTACTGCAATCGACAGAGACTATATGCTCAGACTGCTTAATGCTGTTAAGCCGTACATCGGCAGATTTTCAGGTATAAGAATTTCTACACGCCCAGATTATATAGACGAAGAAATTCTTGAAATATTGAAAACGTACCGCGTCACGTCAATCGAGCTTGGCGCACAGTCAATGGATGATATTGTTTTGACTGCAAATAACAGAGGTCATAACTCTTCAGATGTTGTAAAGGCATCAAAATTAATAAAAAAATACGGTTTTTCGCTTGGTTTGCAAATGATGACAGGACTATATGCTTCCAATATTGAAAAAGATATTTATACGGCTGAAAAATTTATTGAGTTAAAGCCCGATACGGTCAGAATTTATCCTACCGTAATAATGAAAGATACAGAACTTGCGAAGCTTTATTTAAGCGGTCAATTCAAGCCATATTCACTTGAACGATCGGTTGATCTTTGTTCAAAACTTATTGAAATGTTTGAGAAGAATAATATAAAAATAATCAGGCTTGGACTTCATTATTCAGACAGCCTTATAAATAACAGTCTGGCAGATAATTACCATCCTGCCTTTAAAGAACTTTGTGAAAACAGAATATTTTTAAATTCCTTTCTTGATAAGGTTGAAACAGTAAATCAAAAATCTGGATTTACAGTGTATATTAATGAAAAATCTTTATCAAAATTTGTCGGTCAAAAGAAAGAAAATATACATAAATTAAATCAATTGGGATATAATTTTAAAATTAATTTTGACAATACGCTTGGAAAATATGATTTATATATAAAATAGGGGTTTTTTTAATGCGCTTAAAATCACTGGAAGTGCAGGGATTTAAAACTTTTCCCGATAAAACTAAATTATCTTTTGAAAAAGGAATAACCTCTGTTGTCGGGCCAAACGGTTCAGGCAAGAGTAATATAAGCGACGCCATACGCTGGGTGCTTGGTGAGCAGTCGCCTAAAAGCCTGCGCTGCTCAAAGATGGAAGACGTTGTTTTTAACGGTACCGACAAGCGAAAAAGACAGGGCTATGCCGAGGTTACTCTTAATATTGACAACTCAGACCGTCTGCTTGACTTTAACGGTGATGAAATAGCGGTTACACGACGTTATTACAGAAGCGGAGAGAGCGAGTATTTAATAAATAAGGCTGCTGTAAGGCTTAAAGATGTTAACGAGCTGTTTATGGATACAGGACTCGGACGTGACGGATATTCAATAATCGGGCAGGGAAAAATAGACAGCATTGTATCTTCAAAAAGTGAGGACAGACGTGAAATTTTTGAAGAAGCAGCAGGAATTTCAAGATACAGATACAGAAAAATAGAAGCTGAACGAAAGCTTAAAAATACCGAAGACAATCTTCTCAGACTTCGTGATATAGTAACAGAGCTTGAAGAACGCGTTGAACCTTTACATAAGCAGTCCGAAAAAGCACAGAAATTTTTAAAATATTCAGAAGAAAAGCAAGGCCTTGAAATAGCACTTTGGCTGCTTACTCTTGATAAATCGCAGAGAGATTTAAAATTACAGGACGAAAAAATTTCAATTGCAAAATCTCAGTACGAGGACGCTGAAAAGGCGCTTTTCGATATTCAGACTGAAACCGAAGAAATATATCGTAAAAACGGACAGTTTTCCTCCAAAATAGAAGAAATAAGGCAGCAAATCTCAGAAATTGATTCGCAAATAGCTGATAAACGCTCACTTGTTTCTGTTTCAGAAAACGATATACTTCACAACAACGAGAATATAGAGAGAATTCAAAATGAAATTCTTCAGGCCTCACAAAACGCAGATGAGCTTGAGGAGAAAATAGCTCAAAAACAGGAAAAAATTGCGATTCTTGATGCTGAAATAATTGAAAAACAGAAAAAGTATTCAGGGCTTTCGGAAAAACTCAATATAATTAATCTTGATTCAAGCAAAAGCGGAGATTTATTGCAGGAAATAACCGCCGAATTGTCAGTATTGACTTCAAAATCCGCCGACGCAAGAGTTATAGATATGACATCAGAAAGCACTATTAACGAGCTTAATGCGAGAATTAATGCTTTAAATGAGTCTGATGAAGAAAGAAAGATAAAAATCAAAGAACTTTCTGAAATCAATGCAGATTATGAGAAGAATATCCAAATATTTGAGAGTGAAATTAATTCACTCAATAATTCTATTGAGGGACTTCAGTTAAAACTTTCATCTAAAGAAAAGAAGAAAAACGAACTTAAAGAAGAGAGTGAAAGACTGCTTCTTGATGTTAAAGAGCATTTACGAAAAATCTCGTTTCTTGAAAATCTTGAGAGAAATTTTGAAGGATTTTCAAAGAGCGTAAAATCAGTTGTAAATGCTTCAAAAAGCGGAAAAGTACGTGGAATATGCGGTCCTGTTTCACGTGTTATATCGGTTCCGTCAGAATACGGAGTTGCCGTTGAAACAGCATTGGGTGCTGCAATGCAAAACATTGTTGTAAATACGGACGAAGATGCAAAACAGGCAATACGATACCTCAAATCTATTGACGGCGGCAGAGCAACCTTTCTTCCGCTTAATACCATAAAACCGCGGGAACTTAAAGAAAACGGACTTGATGATTGTTACGGATTTGTCGGAATTGCCGCTGAACTTTGTTCTTGTGAAGAAAAATATAGAGGAATACTCTATTCTTTGCTTGGAAAAATAGTTATTGCAGAGGATTTGAACAGCGCAGTTGCAATAGCTAAAAAATATTCATACAGATTTAAAATAGTAACTCTTGACGGACAGGTAGTAAACGCAGGAGGTTCACTTACAGGCGGCTCGCTTAACAAAAACACAGGCTTGCTCAGCCGCGCCTCTGAGATTAATTCTCTTAAAAAACAGACTGCTGTATTGCAGGAAAAGGCAAAGACCTCTGAAGCTTTAAGCAGCAGGATTTCACAGGAATATGCCGCAATTGAAGCCGATTTACTCGGAACACAGGCTGAATTGTCAAATAAACAGCATGAGCTTGTTCGCTTGCAGGCTGAAAAACGCGCTTGCGAGAATGAAATCAGTAATGCGGAATTAATGCTGCAAAATGATAAAAATGAAATTATTGAGTGTAAAAACAGAATTGAATCGCTTAAATTAAGCAGCAAGCAGGCTAAGGAACAGCTTGCAGAGCTTAATATAAAAATTGCCGAGGCTGAAGAGAAAGTCAATTCAATTACCGGCAGCAGAACCGAACTTACAAAGAAAAGAGAGGAATTAACCTCACTTTTGCAAAGTGTACGGCTTGAAATCGTGACTGCGCAAAAGGATATTGACGTTCTTAATTCCGAAATTGTTTTTGCAAGAAATTCGGGTTCTGACAACGACGAAAAAAAGGCAAAATTAAGCAAACAAATATCTGATATAAATGAAATGACGCTAAATAAAGAAAATCAGATTTCTGATTTAAAAGCTGAAATTGATGTTCTTTTAAATTCTCAGAACACATTAAATGAAAAAATTAATTCTATAAATGAGCAAAGAAATTTGCTCGAAAAAAGAAGCGTTGAAATCCGTTCAGCGGAGCGCGATAAGACCGCTGAAAGGGAAACCTCGGGCAGAGAGCTTGCAAGGCTTGAGGAGCGTAAAATCAATATTCAAAAGCAGTATGATGACATTATTTCAAAGCTTTGGGAAGAATACGAGCTAACAAAGCGTGAGGCTGAGGAAACAGCTATTGAAATTGAGGATTCATCAAAAGCTCAAAAACGGCTCAACGAGCTTAAACAGAGCATAAAATCTCTCGGAAATGTAAATGTTGCAGCTATTGAAGAATATAAAGAGGTGTCTGAGCGTTATGAGTTTATGAGCGCTCAGGTCAGTGATGTTGAAAAATCAAAGAAAGAGATTGAGCGGCTTATAACAGACCTTACAAAACAGATGAAAGAAGTATTTGTTGAAAGCTTTGACCAGATAAACAAAAATTTCACATATACGTTTAAGGAGCTTTTCGGCGGCGGTACGGCGTCATTGTCACTATCTGACCCTGAAAATATTCTTACAAGCGGAATTGATATTCTTGTTCATCCTCCGGGAAAAATTGTAGTACATCTTGACGCATTATCCGGAGGCGAAAAAGCACTTGTTGCAATTGCACTGTATTTTGCTATAATGAAAGTAAGACCTGCTCCTTTCTGCGTAATGGATGAAATTGAAGCTGCGCTTGACGATGTTAATGTTTACAGATTTGCAAGCTACCTGCGCAGACTCACTGAAAATACTCAGTTTATTTTAATTACGCACAGAAGAGGCACAATGGAAGAGGCTGACGTCCTCTATGGAGTTACTATGCAGGACGAGGGAATTTCAAAACTCTTAGAGCTTCGTTCGACAGAAATTGCTTCTAAACTCGGAATAGAATCAAAGTAAGCAAAGGACTGAAATTATGGGATTGTTTAATAAAATAAAAGAGGGCTTAAAAAAGACAAGAAATGCAGTAGTCGGTCAGATTGATTCAATGCTTAAATCTTTTACCAAGATTGATGAAGAGCTGTTTGAAGAACTTGAAGAGCTTTTGGTAATGGGAGATGTAGGTGTTCCGACTGCTGAAAAAATATGTAATGAGCTTAGAGTTAGAGTGAAAAAAGAGGGAATCACAGACCCGTCGCAAATAAATGCGCTTCTTGAAGATATCATTTCTGAAATGCTCAAGGGCGGAGAAGAGCTTGATATATCAACAAGTCCGTCAATCATTCTTGTTATAGGTGTAAACGGAGTAGGCAAAACTACAACTATCGGAAAACTTGCGAATAATCTTTCTAAGCAAGGCAAAAAAGTCATACTTGCCGCTGCCGATACATTTAGAGCGGCTGCCATTGAGCAGCTTGACATCTGGGCACAGCGCAGTGGATGTGAAATTATAAAGCAAAATGAGGGGAGCGATCCTGCGGCTGTTATTTTTGATGCGATTTCTGCTGCAAAAGCAAGAAATGCTGATGTAATTATCTGCGATACCGCAGGTCGTCTGCATAATAAAAAACATCTTATGGACGAGCTTTCCAAAATCAACAGAGTAATCGACCGTGAGCTTCCTGATGCCTCAAAAGAAAAACTTCTTGTCCTTGACGCCACAACGGGTCAGAATGCAGTAAACCAGGCTGAACAGTTCAGACAGGCTACGGGAATTACAGGAATTGTTCTTACCAAACTTGACGGTACGGCAAAGGGCGGCGTAGTTCTTGCAATAAAAGACGGTCTTGGCATTCCGGTTAAATATATAGGAGTAGGCGAGCAAATTGATGATTTGCAGCCGTTTAATTCAGATGAATTTGCCAAAGCCTTATTTGCAAAAACGGAGTGAAATTAAAATGGAGTTTATAATAGCAACCAATAACGCTAAAAAACTTAAAGAACTCGAGCGCATATTAAATCCTCTTGGAATAAATGCGGTATCAGCAAGGGAAATGGGAGTTGTACTTGATGATGTAGAAGAAACAGGCACAACTTTTGCTGAAAATGCTTTTCTAAAAGCGAATGCCGCCTTTACCAAAACAGGTATGCCTGCTGTTGCCGACGATTCGGGACTTTCTGTTGACGCTTTGGGCGGCAGACCTGGCATTTATTCTGCGAGATATGCAGGGGATAATGCGTCAGACGAGGACAGATATAACAAGCTGCTCGATGAAATGAAAGACGTTGCAGAAAGCGACAGAACGGCGCATTTCACCTGCGCAATCTGCTGTATTATGCCTGACGGAACAAAGATAGAGGTAGAAGGCATATGCGAAGGAAAAATCGCCTTTAAACCATCAGGCAGCTGCGGTTTTGGCTATGACCCTGTATTTATGTACGGTGATAAAAGCTATGCTCAGCTCACAAGTGAAGAAAAAGACGCAGTCAGCCACAGGGGAAAGGCTCTTAGAAAACTTCAAACAGAATTGAATAAATATTATTGTAAATAATAACTCTCCGAAAGGAATATAAATATGCTTACAAGTAAACAGCGCGCATTTCTTCGCGGACTTGCAAATAAAATAGATACAATACTTATAGTTGGAAAAGGAGAAATTACCGACAATATTATTATGCAGGCGGATACTGCGCTTACCGCCCGTGAAATAATAAAAGGAAAAGTGCTTGAAAACAGTACGTACTCATCAAGAGAGGCAGCCGGTTTAATAGCAGATAAATGCAGCGCAGATGTTGTGCAGGTTATCGGTTCAAAATTTGTTCTTTATCGTGAAAATCCAGATGAACCCGTTATTGTACTTCCGAAAGCGAATAAAAAATGAGTAAAATAGGAATTATCGGAGGAACTTTTAACCCCATACACATCGGTCATATTTTGCTCGGCGAGTATTGTAAAAACGAATTAGGGCTTGATAAAATTATTTTAATGCCTACTTATACTCCGCCTCATAAAGAAAGCTCAGAACTTGTCAGTGAAGAGCACAGAATGAATATGTGCGAAATTGCTGTCGAAAATCTGACTGGCTTTGAAGTATCCGATATTGAAATAAAAAGACGGGGTAAAAGCTACACTTATCAGACTTTGACATTATTAAAGAAATTATATCCTCTTGATACTTTTTATCTCATTATGGGAGCAGATATGTTTCTTACTCTTGACAGGTGGAAAAATCCCGACATTATTTTTGAAAATTCAATAATTGTTTGTATTCCCAGAGATAAAGCCGATTATGAAGAACTGAATAATTATTATAATTCTGTAATTAAGAAGTTGGGTGCGCAAGCTGTTATTTTGTCTGAATCGGTTATGCAGGTGTCGTCAACATATATAAGAGATAATATTGAAAATTATCCGCTTATTAAATCGCTTATTGACAGGAATGTTTATTATTATATAACAAAGAATAATTTATATCGGAAGTGATTTATTTGAATATTAATGACTACAAACAAATAATCAAGCCAATGATGAGCGAACACAGATATATTCACAGCGTTAATGTTTCAAAAGAGGCAAAGCGCCTTGCGAAAATATACGGTGCTGATGAAGAAAAAGCCGTCACGGCAGGAATACTTCACGATATTACAAAGGAGCTTGACAAGCAGGAACAGTTGCAAATTATACTCAGCGGTGGTATAATTTTAGACAATATTCAAAAAGATGCACCGAAGCTTTGGCATGGAATAAGCGGAAGCATATATATTAACAAACAGCTTAATATAGATGATGAAGATATAATAAACGCAATAAGATACCACACCACAGGAAGGGCAAATATGTCATTGCTCGAAAAAATAATTTTTGTTGCGGACTTTACTTCCGAAGAACGTACATACAAGGGCGTTGAAACAATGCGCAAAAAGTCAAGAAAAAGTCTTGAAGAAGCAATGCTTTACGGATATAAATTTACTTTTACGGATTTATCCGCGCGTGAGCTTGCTATACATCCCGATGAAATAAATTGTTACAACGAAATTGTTTTGGAGAAATCTCAATTGAAAGGAACTGTTAAATGAATTCATACGAACAGGCTGTTATGATTGCAAAGGCTCTCAACAGTAAAAAAGGGATCGATATACAGATAATAGAAATCGGAGATATTTCCGTTTTAGCTGATTATATGGTCATTGCTACGGGCACAAGTTCAACACACGTAAAGGCTCTTGCAGATGAAGTCGAATATAAACTTGATGAAGCGGGTATTTCCGTCAGTCATATAGAGGGTTACCGTTCAAATACATGGATTTTACTCGATTATATTGATGTTTTGGTAAATGTATTTTCAGATGAAGCCAGAGAGTTTTATGACCTTGAGCGTCTTTGGCAGGACGGAAAACCGATTGATTTAACAAATATAGTAGATTAAGCGCTTGGGAGGACTTAAATTGAAATATAATCATAAATCTGTTGAACAAAAATGGCAGAAAATCTGGGAAGAAAAGGGAGTATTTCACGCTCTTGAAAACTCTGAAAAAGAAAAATTCTATGCTCTCATAGAGTTTCCTTATCCGTCTGGACAGGGACTTCATGTAGGACATCCCCGTCCTTATACCGCTCTTGACACCGTTGCAAGAAAACGCAGACTTCAGGGATACAACGTGCTTTATCCAATCGGTTGGGATGCTTTTGGACTTCCTACCGAAAACTATGCTATAAAAAATCATATTCATCCCGAAATAGTAACCAAAAATAATATTGACCGCTTTAAAAAGCAAATTCAGTCACTCGGCATATCTTTTGACTGGAGCCGAGAAATTAATACCACTGACCCTGATTACTACAAGTGGACACAGTGGATATTTATTCAGCTTTTCAAACACGGTCTGGCATATAAAAAAGAAATGAATGTAAACTGGTGTACCTCCTGTAAATGCGTACTTGCAAATGAAGAAGTTGTCAACGGTGTGTGTGAGCGCTGCGGAAGCGAGGTCGTACATAAGGTCAAGTCACAGTGGATGCTGAAAATAACAGAATATGCCGACAGACTTATCAATGACCTTGATCTTGTAAATTATCCTGAACGAGTGAAAGCTCAGCAGAAGAACTGGATTGGCAGAAGTACAGGCGCAGAAGTCGATTTTTCAACTACTACCGGAGATACTCTTACAATTTACACAACCAGAGCCGATACACTTTACGGTGCAACATATATGGTAATTTCTCCCGAGCATCCTCTTATAGAAAAATGGGCTGATAAGCTGTCAAATATTGATGAAATAAGAAAATATCAGGCAGCCGCTTCCCGTAAGTCCGATTTTGAAAGAACAGAGGTCGCAAAGGATAAAACAGGTGTAAAGCTTGACGGCGTAAGAGCAATAAATCCTGTAAATAATCAGGAAATTCCTATCTTTATTTCCGATTACGTGCTTGTGTCCTACGGTACGGGTGCGATTATGGCTGTTCCTGCCCATGATACGCGCGACTGGGAATTTGCAAAGAAATTTGATTTGCCTATTATTGAGGTCGTAAAAGGAGGAAATGTTCAGGAAGAGGCATTTACCGACTGCGCAACAGGCATTATGACTAATTCCGGTATGCTTGACGGACTCAGCGTTGACGAGGCTAAAAAGAAAATCATTGATTGGCTAACAAAAGAGGGCAAAGGTCACTCTAAAGTCAACTATAAGCTCCGCGACTGGGTATTCTCCCGTCAGCGCTATTGGGGCGAGCCTATTCCAATTGTTTATTGCGACAAGTGCGGATATGTTCCTATTGACGAAAGCGAGCTTCCGCTCAAACTTCCTATGGTAGAATCTTATGAGCCTACTGATAACGGTGAATCACCTCTTGCAAAGATGACTGACTGGATTGAAACTACCTGTCCTCATTGCGGAGGAAAGGCTCACCGCGAGACCGATACAATGCCACAATGGGCAGGCT